>JAYPXF010000007.1:0-31351 GCA_038154405.1 Verrucomicrobiales bacterium
ACCTGACCCCGCGTTCCACCAAACGGCGCGCGAGCAAACATTCCTGCCCAAACGTCCGCGGCAGCGAAATCCACTCCCAGCCCAAGCAGAAGCGAACCAAGCAAGCTCAAGTATCTGTGTCCATCTGTATCCATCTGTGGTCCAAATTATTTGAGAGGATTCGCAATTGGACGACCGTTCGTGTCCAGTATTTGAAAATGATGAATGCTGTGACGGAGTTCATCTTCATGCACCCAGACGAGCTTCTTGTCGCGCGTCACTTCCAGGAGTTTCACGTTCTTGCCGCGATTGCCATAACACGTGATCACCGTGTTCCCATTTGGCAATCGCTGCGCCCCGCAGGCGTCCTTTATCAACGGCGCCGGCAGGTCTTTGTTCGTGAGCTGCCACACCGTTTTCCCTTTCGGATCCACTTCGATTGAAAGGTGTCCGTAGGTGCAATTGATCAAGGTATTCCCGTCAGGCAGACGAATCGCGGTAAAGGGCCAATGTGGCGTCTTCACCTCCCATACCACCTCCCCTTTTGTGTTGTATTCGCGCACAACCTTGTCGTGCAGTTGCGGCACCAGGTAATTGCCGTTGGCCAACTTACGCGCCATCCGACTCTGCATGTGATAGTTCTTGAGCTGACATTTCAACGGCACCTCCACGGCGATCTTGCCGTCACGCGTCACTTCCAACAGACGTGGCTTCGGTCCTGCTTCAGTCAACATGATGTTTCCGTTGTCCAGAAGCTGGGCGGTATTGATCTCCGCCTGCGTGCCTTTGAACTCAAACACCTTCTTCCCATCGCGCGCAAGTTCGACGACGGCTCCGCCTTTGTAAGGACCGCCTTTTGAAACTGCGAGCAACACGTTGCCATTGGGCAACACCCATCCGTCGCGCGATTTCAACGGCGTCTTCCACTGCACCTTTCCATCTGCCCCGAGGATGTAGGTCATGGCGCCGGTCGCGAGAAACGAATGGGTGATTGTGGACGCCGGCCGTTTCGATGCCTTTCTTGCGAGCTGCGGGGTTTTCTTTGGTCTCTGATTCAGGGCAGCCCAACGCTCGGCCGTTGCTTCCTTGTCGAGCTCCGCCTCCGCAGAAAAGTCATCGAAGGTGACATGCCCCCAACCGTTTCGATTCTTGTCAACCATCCGCAGAAAGACGCTCTTGCCGAGGTGCTTTGAAAGATCCCAGTTTATCCGAAACATTCGTTCCATGTTCCGTCCATTGGCCTTGAGCAATTCCTCGCCGTCCGCCGCGTTCATCAGGGCCACGTAGGTGTTTGGATGTTTGCCACCACCCACGAGAAAGCTGGCGCGCTTGCCCGTGACCTTGAACACGGGAGATTCAACCACCCCCGTCTGTGGGTCATTTCCACGACCACCCGCCTTTCGTTCGAGTGTCGTCAGGTAAAATTTCCCGCATTTGTTGTATTTCGCTCCGCCAAACGCGTGATGAAAGGTCGCGCGATCATTTCTTAATGCCTCGAAGCCCCCCTCAACCACGCGCCAATCATCCATACCTTCCTCAAAGTCAAAACTCAATGAGCCCACCGGCTCAGGTCGGTCATAGATTTCTTTCGGCCCAGCCTGAGCAACCCGCTTTGCCGACACCGGTCGAATCTCAGGTCGCTTCGGCCCCTCATCAAAAAAGCGGGCATGCTTCCCGACGACGTTGTAGTCACCCGCATCAGCCCGCGCTGCGGCAATGCGCTTCATAAGTTCTCCGACCACTCCCGGATTCGCCGCGGACACGTCCTTTGCTTCGCCCAAGTCATTCTTCATGTCATACAGCTCGGGCTTCTTCACCGCGTTGTTCACAAATCGTCCGCTCCATCCGACCCATTGCGGATGCGCCGGACGCGGCAACACGAGTTTCCAACGGTCCGTCCGCAATGCCTGCAAATGCGTATAACAGTAGTATCGCATTTCCTCGCGCGGTTTATCAGACGGATCCGACCAGATCGAACTGATATCGACTCCGTCGAGCTTGCGGGCATCCGGAACTTTTCCGTCGGCGAGCTTTGCGAAAGTCGGCAACAGATCGATCGTCGCCGCAATGCTGTCAGTGGTCTGGCCGGCTGGAATCTTCCCCGGCCAACGCATTACGCAAGGCACCCTCAAACCGCCCTCCCAAGTCAACATCTTGAATCCTCGCAGCGGATCGGCGAGGCCCGAATGATTTGCGGGGATGAATGGTTTGGAATCCGGCACCATCCCTCGCGTGTGCTCGATCCAGGGACCGTTGTCGCTGGTAAAAACGACCAGCGTGTTTTCCTCCAATCCCTGTCCCTTCAGGGTTTTGAGAATCTCCCCAGTCGACCAATCAATCTCCTCGATGGTGTCGCCATAGGGCCCGTATTCACTCTTCCCTTTGAATCGTTTGCCGGCTCCTACCGGCACGTGCGGCATGTTGTGCGCAAGGTAGAGGAAGAACGGCTTCGCCTTGTTCCTCTTGATGAACGCAATGGCTTCCTTCGTATAATCAGCCGTGATGTTGTCCCAGCTCTCGATGGCTTCGGTCACGACCTCCTGATTGCGCAGGATCGGGCTGCGAAACTTGGTATCCTCCACGTAGACCGTAAACCCGTTGTAGAGTGGTGTTCCGTAGTAATAGTCAAAGCCCTGCCCATTCGGCATCGTCGCGGGATCCCAGCCATTGCCGCCTTTGATCCGTTGCCCGAGATGCCACTTCCCAATGCATCCCGTCGCGTAACCGACATCTTTCAGAACTTCAGCGATCGTCACTTCCTTGGGATGCACGATCGTATGTTGGTTCTTTTTGTTCCCCGGCTCGGCAACCCGAATCGGATAACATCCCGTCATCAGCGCCGCCCGACTCGGACCACATACCGCCTGGGCATAGAAGCTGGTAAACTTCATTCCCTCCGCCGCCATCCGATCGATGTTCGGTGTCTTGATCTTCTTGCTGCCGAAGCAACCGAGGTCGTGGTATCCCTGATCATCCGTGAAGATGACGATGAAGTTCGGCTTGGTTTTCTCCGCGAACAAGGTCACCGGCAGAGCGAGAAGCAGAAAGAGGGCAACGCGAAACATGCTGGCACTATCCGACGATTCAATGGAAGTGTCACTGAGCCTTTCCGTAAATAAATTAAGCTTTTACGTCACCTCAATTTCAAGGAACCTGCCTCTGTGAATTGAGCGCAAAACCCCGCCAGAGAACCCGCCGCCACGTCGCCCTGATCGTCGAGACTTCACGGGCTTACGGGCGGGACGTGCTCCGTGGCATTTCACAGTTCGTCCGGCAGAATCCAAAATGGTCCGTCCGCCTGCAGGACCGCGGCTTGAACGATCCGTTGCCTGACTGGCTCACACGCTGGCAATTGGACGGTGTAATCGCCCGTGCTGAGACCTCCGGTCTGGCGACTGCGCTGGCAAGACTGAACCTGCCCGTCGTCAACCTTTCGGCCATGGCGCCGGATGACCGGTTTCCAACCATTGACACCGACGACACCGCCGTCGCCGATCTCGCATTCAACCATTTTGCCGAACGCGGCTTTCGCACTCTGGCGTTCTGCGGCTATCCCGGAGCCAAATGGTCCGACATCCGTCGAGACCGTTTCCTTTCTCTGGCAAGGAAGGCGAAAATCGAATGCAACGAATTCGCCCCCATCCGAAAGCCAGCCAAACCGCGCAAACCGGAGACACTCGCGCTCGAAACTTCCGGACTCGTTCAAGAACGGGAACTGATCGAATGGTTGCAACACCTCCCTGCCACAACCGGTCTGTTGGCTGCCAACGATCTTCGAGGCCGACAAATCCTCGGACTCTGCCGCGAGCTCGACATTGCCGTACCAGATCAAATTTCCGTGCTGGGGGTCGACAACGACGAACTTCTCTGCGATCTGACCGATCCGCCGCTGTCGAGCATCGCGCCGGATTGCGAACGCATCGGTATGCGAGCCGCCGCCGTTCTGGAAAAGATGATGAATAGGCGGCGGCTACGGCCGACAGACGAACTCATCTCACCAGTCCGCATTGCCACCCGCAAGTCAACCGACGTCCTCGCCATTGAAGATCCCCTCATTGTTCGGGCTGTGCAATATATCCGTGAACACGCCTGCGAAGGCATAAGCGTTCCTGATATTCTCAGGCATATCCCACTCTCCCGCAGCAAACTCGAACGCGGCTTCAATGCGCACCTGGGCAGGGCGCCAAAAGCCGAAATCTTGCGCATTCAACTTCAGCGCGCGAGAGAGCTTCTGCGCGAGACCGACCTGCCGCTGCCGGAAATATCGGAACTCAGCGGCTTTCGACATCCAGAGTATTTCAGCGCCGTATTCCGCGACAAAGCAGGCACACCACCTGGACGGTTTCGCCGGCAGAAACAAACAATCGACGGAAAGACCGCAGAAAATTTTTGACAAGGGGCAGGCGGATCAATAGGTTCTGCCTCCCATTTCTGGCTGGGGTCGTAGCTCAGTTGGTAGAGCACCACAATGGCATTGTGGGGGTCAGGAGTTCGACTCTCCTCGGCTCCACCAGCCTTTCCTTTCAAACCCGATCAAGTTTCTTGGTCGGGTTTACATTTTTCGGAACGGATTGCGGCTCCGTTTCTTCCGTTTCTTGTCCTTGGCAAACGGATTCCCCTTCAGCTGTGCTGCATCCGGGAGCAGCGGCAAAGCGATGGCTCCCGAGGCGATGTAAACCCAGCCGAGAATGAAATGAATCGCAAAAGCCAGGGTCAGTCCGGCCACCGGCATCTGGCCGATCGTGTAGAGAAGAATCGCAGCGGTCATCATCAGCGCACCCGGCAGCAAGGCGGCGGAACACAGTTTCCAGCTTCCGAGCCTGGTGGTGAGTTTGTCGCGAAAGAAGACGATCACCCGAATGGGCCACGAGTAGATCGCGGCCAGCATCGCCCAACTCAACCAGACCATCACCGCGGCCACGCCAGCCACCAAGGGAATGATGGCGGTACGCCACGCCCCCCAACGCGGTGAGAGACCGTCCCGCGTCAGTTCGATCTCGCCCGTGGGATAAGGCAATGCCACGTAGCCGAACAGGGTCGAAACCTGCCAGTGGTTGGTCATCAACCGCACCTTGATATCCGAAACCGAATCCGGCGCATCCGGGCTTGTCCGCGTAATTCCGACCAAGCGGTTGTCCGACAGTTGGAAGTGTGGAGGGCCCGGCAGATGCAGTCTCCCCCCGCTGAATTTTGAACCGGGCGGAATCTGCTCAATGGTCTGGTCAATCGCCGGCGCCCACGACTGGCTGAGATAAAACATGAAAACCAGCCAGATGAGAAATGCGACAATGCCCTGCGTTTGAAACAACTGCCCCAACGGTGCGTTGGCGAAGGACGCAACGCCGCCCGGCGTCAGGGGATTCCACGCCACCGGCTGTTCTTCGATTGTTTCGTCCGCCTCGGACACGAGCGTAGTGTACGCGAGATGGCGCCCATTCCGCAATGCGCGGTCGTCGCTCCGATTTTGCGCCAACGCGGCTTCGCTGTTAAACATTGCCCGTGCCGATTTCGGATCTGATACGCAAGAAACTGGGCGACGTGCCCCACAAGCCCGGTGTGTATCTGCACAAGGATCGGTTTGGCACCGTGATTTACGTCGGCAAGGCGCGGGATCTGAAAAAACGGGTTTCGCAGTATTTTCATCCGTCACGGCGGATGGGCTGGGATCTCAAGTTCAACGCACTCGTCGAAGCCATTCACGACTTCGATATTCACGTGGTGAAGAGCGAACCCGAAGCGCTGCTCCTCGAAGGCAAGTTGATCAAGGAATTCCATCCGCGCTACAACGTCAGCTTCCGCGACGACAAACGCTTCCTCATGCTCAAGGTGAATCTGCAGGATTCGATTCCGCGATTCACACTCACGCGGCTTCGCACCGATGACGGCGCCCGCTACTTCGGTCCGTTTCCCAGCTCCGGAGCGCTGCGCCGAACGCTGAATCTGGTCCGGCATAAGTTCAATCTACGCGGATGTCGTCCCTTGAACCCCACCGATGCCGACTACAAGCATTGCCTCTATGCCCACCTGAAAGTCTGCACCGCACCGTGCATCCGGAATGTGACCCTCGATCAATACAGAATGCAGGTGACTGCAGCCTGCGATTTTCTTGGCGGCCAATGCAACGAACTGGTGGAAGAGATGGAGGAAGCGATGAAGAAGGCTTCCGAACGACTGGATTTCGAAAAGGCGGCGGAGCTTCGCGATCTCATCGCCGATCTCAAGCGCACCACAAAGAAGACGGACAAATTCAAACGGCTTCCCTACAAGCTGCCCGTGGCGATGAATCCAAAGGCGGAGGTTGAATCGCTCGGTGACGTATTGGACATCCACCCCGCCCCGGAACGGATCGAGGGCTTCGACATCTCCAACATCAGCGGGACCTTCAAGGTAGCGTCGGTGGTCCGCTTCCGGAACGGCAAACCCGATCGGGCCAACTATCGGCGTCTGAAGATCAAAGACGTCGAAGGTCAGGACGATTTTGCCTGCATGGCTGAAGCGGTCCGTCGCCGGTATTCCCGACTGCTGCAGGAAGCCCGCAAGAAACAGCGAGAATTGGAGATCACCACTGACGAGATCGACAAACCAATCACCCAGGAACTGCCAACCTTGGTCGACGAGATCAGTCGAGCCGCCAAGCATCACCCCGTTCGAGCCAAGGATCACGTGGATCTGAGCTTTGGGAATTTCCCGGACCTGATCGTCATCGACGGCGGCAAAGGACAGTTGGGCATGGCCATGGAGGAACTGACCAAGCTCGGCCTGCAGGATCTCAATGTCATCGGTCTGGCCAAGGAGTATGAGGAGATCTATCGCCCGAATCAGAAGGAACCAATTCGCCTGGGATTGGATCATCCCGCGGTGAAATTGTTGCAACGAGTTCGCGACGAATCACACCGGGTCGCCAACAGCTACAACGCGCAACTGCGTCTGAAGCGCATCAGCGAAAGCCTCCTCGACGAGTTCCCCGGCATCGGCAAGACGCGCAAGGCCGCCCTGCTCAAGAAGTTCGGATCCGTCCATCGCATGCGTCGGGCAACCCTGGAAGAGATCCAGAGCGTGCCCGGTTTTGGTGGTCAGGCGGGCGAACTTTTGAAAGCCTTTCTCGCGGCCCGGACGGAACGTCCGGAACCGAAATCCCAGTGAGCAACGAATATTATCAGCCCGGCGAAGAACGCGCGGCCAAGGTCAACCAGTTGTTTGACCGCATCGCCGGTCGCTACGACCTGATCAACGACATGCAAAGCCTCGGAATGCACCGTGTCTGGAAGAAATGGCTGTGGCTGCTCACCCGCCCTGACCCAGATGCGATGGTGCTCGATCTCTGCTGCGGCACGGGAGACATCGCCCGCCTCTTCGCGACGAAACGATGCTGCGTCACGGGAATGGACTTCAGCAACGGTATGCTGGACGTCGCCCGCCAATACCCGGAAGCCAAGAACATCACTTACGTCCAAGGCGACGCGATGAACACCGGATTTGAACCGGAAACCTTCGACGTGATCACCATCGGTTACGGACTGCGGAATCTGTCGGATTGCGGAGCCGCATTGACCGAAATGAAACGCATCCTCAAACCCGGCGGCCAACTGGTGATTCTCGACTTCGGGAAACCGGACAACCTCCTTCTGCGCGCCGCCTACTACACCTACCTGTTCGCCGCGGTACCGATCTTTGGCCGCCTGTTCGCTGGAGATTCCGTAGCCTACGCCTACATCCTCGAATCACTGAAACACTACCCCGCGCAACGCGGCGTCAATGACCTCTTGGAAGTGATCGGCTTCAAGGAATCCCGCATCGTGAACTTTTTCGGCGGCACTATGAGCATCAACCACGCTATCAAGCCGAGTCCTTCATCTTCGTAAGCCGGTCTTCGAGGGCCGGTTTGATCTTCTCGAAGTCGGCGGCGATGGTTTCGAGCAAGGTGCCGGCTTCCTTGCGACGAACGGCTTCGGAATGATCTTCGGCGGCACGGGCCAACTCCATCAGGTTGTTGAGGCGGAAGATTCCGAGTGCACCTTTCAGCGAATAAACTTGCCGGGCAAGCTCGTTGTACGGACCCGTTTCAGTGAGCTTCTGTGCCTGCTCAATGCGATCCAAGGCATCGCCAAGAATGAGGACGCCATTTCCACGACCCCTTCCGGATCAAGTTCCTCGCATAGCTGACGGATGGCATTTTCAGCCAAGTCTACCGTGGTGATATGCTCGGTATTAGGTGCCCCCCTTTGACTCTCAACCTCTCACCGCCGCTCACCAGGGCTTTCTCCAAGGCCGCAACCCGCACCGGTTTGGTGATAAAATCATTCATGCCGGCCGCCAGGCATTTTTCGCGATCGGAAGCCATGGCATTGGCCGTTATTGCAATGATCTGTACCGGTCCACCTTCCAGTTCCCCTTCCAGCTTCCGAATCTCGCGGGTCGCGGTGACACCGTCCATCTCGGGCATCTGCATGTCCATCAGGACGACATCGTAGTCCCGGGACTGAAACGCCTCCACCGCTTCCGCGCCATTGGACGCGATGTCCGCGCGATAGCCCATCTTCTTGAGCGTAAGCAGAGCCAACTTCTGGTTGGTGGAATTGTCTTCCGCCACGAGGATTCGCAACGGCACCTCCACTCCGAGCCGCGCATCCAGCATGGGTTTCACTGACGAAGCCTCTCCAGCTTTGGAACCGGTGAAGATCTCAACCATCAAGTTGCAGACCGTCGAACGATGCAACGGCTTGTTGAGACGGCGCGTTGAGATCTTTGCGAACAGCTCGTTCACCTTCTCCTCCGATCCGTAACTCACCATTACGACGATCTCCGGCAGGTCTGGAAGAAATGAAAGCGAGTTGGCAAAAATGAGTCCTTCCGGATTGGCGAACGAGGAATCCAGCAGCACCACGTCCGGTGCTCCGTTCGCACGCATCGCGTCCTGCGCCGCGGTTGGATCGGGCGCGCTCACCGCCTCCAGATCCCATTCGCGAAGGAGTTCGCACAAGATACGTCCGGCCACCTCGTTGTCGTCCACGACGACGACCCGTTTGCCAGCGAGATCCGGCACCTTGCGGATGATGACCGTGTCGCCATCCGGGACTCCCTCGGGCATGCGAACACTGAAGGTGAACGTCGTCCCCCAGCCTTCCTCACTGGCCACTGAGATCTCCCCACTCATCAACTCAACCAGACGTTTGCAGATGTCCAATCCGAGCCCCGTGCCGCCAAAGCGACGACTGATGGATGAATCCGCCTGGCAGAAAAGCTCGAAGAGTTTTTCGAGATGTTCGGCAGACATGCCAATGCCGGTGTCAGCGACTTCGAACGTCAACGTCCAGATGCCGTCCACGTCCCGGTCTCCGTTCACGGTCACGACGATCTCGCCTTCGTCCGTAAACTTCACCCCATCACCCAGCAGGTTCACGAAGACCTGACGCAGTCGGGTCAGGTCGCCCAGCACACCATCCGGCAGTTCGCTCTTGAAATTCCAGGCAAGTTCGATGCCTTTCTTTGAGGCGGCGACGGCCACCAGGTCGAGCGAATCCTCAAGACACCGTAACAACAGGAATGGCTGTTGTTACAGATCCAGGCGCCCCGCCTCGATCTTGGAGAAGTCCAGAATGTCATTGATCAGCGTGAGCAGGGTTTCCCCGCTGTTGTAAATGGTGGAGGCAAAGTCCTTCTGCTGCAGGTTCAGCTCGGTCTCCAGCAACAGATTGGTGAAGCCGAGAATGCCATTCATCGGCGTGCGGATCTCGTGACTCATCACCGCGAGAAAGTCACTCTTGGCCTTGTTGGCCGCCTCGGCGGATTCCTTGGCGTGACGCAGTTCCGTCCGCTGCTTCGAGAGCTTGCCGGCCAGTTGCTAGGCCTCCTCCAGAGCCGTCGTCTACCCTTGCACGACCTGCAACAGATCGACCATCGAATCGTGAATTGCGAAATCATCAAAGGTCAGCCCGAGTTCCTTGAGACCTTTGGGTTCGGTCAACCAAGGCGATCCCATGCACAACAGTCGATCTCCCACGGCCGCCAGCTGCCCGCGTGTGGGAACTTCCCCCGTCTTCCCGGTGAACACGAAGAGGGAATCCAGATTGGCGAAGGAGAAATCAATGATCGGACGTGTGAGCTCAAAGCATTCGTCCAGGCGCGCATCGATCACTGCATTGTGTTCAACGATTCTCAAGCTGCGCCCGACCTGGACGATTCGGAGCTTGTCATCGAAAACGAAGTGAAACGGAAACGCTTCCGCAAACAGTTCCGGCGGAAGTCCGATTGGCCCTTCGTTGCTCACCTTACCATTCCACGAGGAATTCGTCATGTTCCGCCCCGTCGCCCCGGTCGGATAGCTGTGTAACCTTGGCCTCCGTTTCAAACCGCTCGCCCAAACCGGTCAACAAACCCACGACAAAGGGTGCCAACCCGGCTCGATGGGTGTGGTAGTGGAGTTTGAGCGAATTCGCCGTGCGATCAGAAACCTCGAAGCGCGGCGGCTTGAGTTTGGGAAAAAACATCGCGATGCGAGTGTGGAAATTCTGAAGATTCTCAAGAAACTCACCCAAGTCCTTGCCGCTGGCATCCATCAGGTCGCCATCCCCATCCACGTCGGTCTTGAACACCCAATGCTAACCAAAGGCCTGCAAAATCTTCTCCGCCGGCAGCCCAAGCACTTCAGACGCGGCCCCCACCAGCTTGTAGGTGATATCGTCAGGGTAACCCTCGTTGCTGATGAACATCTCCACATCCAGACCGGATTTCTCCTTGATGGCCCTCCCACTTGTCTTCACCGAATTGAGAACAAACGAGATCCTCAACCGCCTTGTTTACCATGCCATACATATTGCTGTGCTAGTTTTGCTCCGTCGTCACACTGCGATCGCCGATGTTCAACCAAAGGAGTTTTCCGTGCGGAAGCACACTATGGCAAGCGCGCCGTGACAATTCGGGAATTCCCCCACCCGATGGCGTAAGGCACAGGGAGAATTCTCCGAGCTAAAATGCAGGTATTGACACAAAAAACGCCGCTGCTACTCTCCCCGGTCCCCAAAACTGCGGGATGTGACGGCGGCCGAGCGGGCCGCTGATTTTTTGAAATTTAGCGATTTGTCTTATGAAACGAACCTATCAGCCCTCGAAGATCAGCCGCAAGCGGCAGCACGGCTTCCTCGCCCGCAACCGTAGCAAGTCCGGCCGCGCCATTCTCAAGAAACGTCGCGCCCAAGGTCGTCGGCGCCTCACCCCGGCCTGATCACGACGTGTCGGACGCCCCGATTGGGCGGTTGACCCTCGGGCGCGACCAGCGCCTGCAAAGGGGGAGCGACTTCGCCCGGATCAAGAGCAAGGGCCAACGTCGCGTTCGCGGTTGCCTGATCCTGAATTGGATCGAGAATTCGGACATCGCCCGCCCCCGCCTGGGAGTCATCACCTCCAAGAAACTGGGAAATGCCGTCCGACGCAGTCGTGCCCGTCGCCTGATGCGTGAGGCCTTCCGACTGCATCAGTTCGAACTCCGGCAGGACATCGATCTCATTCTCGTGGCCCGACGCTCCATCAACGAACTCACTCGACCGGACGTGGAGGAAGTTTTCCTGAAACTCGCCCGTGACTCCGGGCTTATAATTGACGCCAAGTCGTGAATCCGCTGCAACTGCTTCTCCTGTTCTTCGTCCGTCTCTACCAATGGACATTGTCACCGCTTTTGACCGCGGTGTTTGGAGATCAATGCCGCTTCACTCCGAGTTGCTCGGTCTACACTGCTGAAGCCATCCGTCGACATGGTGCCACCAAGGGCGCCTGGCTGGGAGCCATACGCATCTGCCGCTGCAGCCCATGGGGTGGTTGCGGTCATGACCCCGTTCCGGAAGTCCGTCTTGTTTCATCAAACCAGAAATCAGTTTAATGGATCGCAAATCCTTCGTTGTCATTCTCATCTCGATGCTCTTCATCATGAGCTGGTACCGGCTCATGGAGTCGATGTATCCGCAGAAGAAGCGCACCGCCGGCGGCACCAACACGGTGTCCACCAACCTCACGAGCACCAACCTTCTCGGCACCAACGCGGTGGGAACCAATCTGTTCACCACCAATCAGGTTTCCACCACCAACGCCGCGCCACAGACAGTTTCCCCCATTGTTCCGGTCGCGCCCCCGGTGGAAGAACAATTGGTCACCTTGGAAACGGACGACAGCCGGTACGTGTTCACGTCGCTCGGCGGCGGGATCAAGAACGTCGAATTGAAGAAGTTTCCGTTTCAGGCCTGTCTGAAGGACGCAGAAAAAGCCAGCGATGACCGTCTGGTGAAGATGAATGCCGTGACGCCGGTCCCGGTAGGTTCAATCGAGATCGGCGACTTCCTTGGTCACGAAACGCCCTATCATCTCAACAAGACCAACGACACGATCATCGCCGTCAAGACGTTCCCCGCAGGTCTGCGCATCGTGAAGGAGTTCAAACCTTCAACCAACTACCTCATCGACGTGACCGTAAGGTTTGAGAACACCTCGACCAATGCGGGCACCGCCATTCAGCTCCCGGAACACTATTTCCTCACCGGCACGAGCACGCCGATGAACGCCTCGGACAACAGCATGTACATGTACCTCTGCTGGCACGACGGCAAGGACGAGGAGTGGATTCAGGACAGCTGGTTCCAGAACAAGTTCCTCGGCTGCTTCAGTGGCACGCCCCGGCAGCAGTATCGCGCGGCCGGTGAAACCGGCGCAACCGACGGCATTTCCTGGTCCGCAGTAATGAATCAGTTCTTTGCCATCGCCACCATTCCCGAGAAGCCCGCTCCCAGATTGTTGACCACCAAGATCCCGCTGGATTACCGCGACTATTTCCAACCGACGGAAGAAGAGAAGGTCAACTTTCCCTTCGGCTTCCAATCCGGATTTGGCTATCCCGCGCAAAACATTTCGCCCGGCACGGCCAATGCCGTGGTCCACAAATACCAGATCTACGTTGGTCCGAAGGAATACAAGACCTTCGAGAAGTTCGGCATCGAGATGGAGAACGGCATCGATATTGTCATGGACTTCGGCGGCTTCTTTGGCTTCTTCGCCCGCGTCCTGCTGCGGTCCATGAACGGGCTGCACAACTGGGGACTGTCCTACGCCTGGGCGATCATCGTGATCACCATCATCATCAAGATGCTCTTCTGGCCGCTCACCAACGCGAGCACCAAATCGATGAAGCGGATGTCACAGCTGCAGCCGCAAATGAAGGAGCTGCAGGAAAAGTACAAGGACAATCCGCAGAAGATGAACCAGAAGCTCATGGAGTTCATGAAGGAGAACAAAGTGAACCCGCTCGGCGGCTGTCTGCCGATGCTCCTGCAGTTGCCGGTCTTCTTCGGGTTCTTCACCATGCTCCGTAGCGCGGTTGAACTCCGTGGCGAATCGTTCCTCTGGGTCTGCGACCTTTCGTCATCCGACACGATCTTTTACATCGCCGGATTCCCGATCAACCCGCTGCCGATCATCATGGGCGTGACCATGTTCTGGCAATCCAGCCTCACCCCACCCTCTCCCGGCATGGATCCGGCGCAGCAGAAGATCCTGAAATACATGCCGATGATCTTCGTGGTGTTCCTTTACAACTTCTCGTCTGCCCTCACGCTGTATTGGACGGTGCAAAACATCCTGACCATCTTCCAGACGAAGATCACGAAGACCGCCGACGCCAAGAAGGAAGCGATTGCCAACGGCACGCTGCCCGCGGGCAAAAAGTCCGAGGGCAAGAAGCGGAAGAAGAACCGACCGGGCGGCATTTGATTTTGTTATGACCACTGAACCGAAAGAACTCATCAAGGAACTCCTCGGCCACATGGGCTTCGAGGCGGAAATCGAAGAACAAGACATCGCCGGCGAACACCTGTTCAACATCAAGACCGAGGATGCCGGCCGTCTGATCGGTCGCCAGGGCAACACCTTGGCCGATATCCAGTATCTGGTGAACCGCATCCTCTTTCGGGACAATCCGGACGCTCCCAAGCTCACCCTGGACGTTGGCGGCTACCGCGGTGCCGCCCGCGAAGCCTTGGTAAAGAAGGCTACGGATGCCGCCGAGAAGGCCAAGAAGTGGGGTGATGTCGTCGAACTCGAACCGATGAATTCCTTCGACCGCTGGGTCGTGCACAACACCCTCAAGGAAGTCGAAGGCATCGAAACCTCCAGCGTCGAGGTCGAAGGCACGTCCCGCAAGGCGATCCTGGTCCGTCCCGGTCGCGCATGAACACGACGGCAATGGACTCCCCTCCCCTCAAGTTTGAACTGCCGGACGAAGTCGCCCAGTGGGACGACAAGCAGTACTTCACGTTCCTGCAAGAACACCAGTTCGCCTATCTCGAGTTGCTGGAGAAACTCAAGGCCGAAGGCCGGGAAGACACCGACGAATATCGCAACTGGCAAAAACAGTTCGAGACGGTCGAGATGTACATGGCCGGCGATTTCAACCGCCGCTACTTCCAAGGTTGAACGCTGAGCGCGCGTCGGGCTCTCATTCCTCATGCGTTGAAAAAAGGCCGCCACCTTCCTCGGTGACAGACTTTGGGGCGTGAGCAAACCCAAGAACCGTTGGCACCGTGGCTATCGCTGGTGCAACCGGATGCTCACGGTCTGCGCGCTGATTTATGACGGACTGCTCCTGAATCCGCAGCTGGCCTTCTCCCACAGCTTCACCCATCGCAACTACACCATTCATTCAGATACGCCTCTCGGAACGGAATGCCAGGCGATTCTGGAACGCGCTGATCGGCTCCTGCAGCAGAGCGACATCTTCAACCGGGACGAGCAGCACAACATCTTCCTTTGCAACAGTCCGGGCTGGTTCAACGCCTTCTTCCTGCGGAAAGGCGACTGGGCTTTCGGCTTCGCCCATCCGACTGGAAACGTGTTCATTGCCAACGGCTGCCCGGAGCACGATCTGGCCTGGAAAACCATGGATACAAACATTGTCCGCTCATTGAGCGGGCTCATCGCCCACGAGGTCACCCATACACTGATCTTGGAAAACGTGGGCTTCCTCAACCAACGCCGACTTCCCAAATGGATCAACGAGGGATACGCCGAATTCATCGCAATGCATGATCAGAAGGCCTACGAGTTCGACATCTGCCGCGAGCTGCCACGCAGCGTGAAACCCTTCTCCATTCACCCCAACTATCGGGCACACATGTCGCAAGTGGAACTCGCCTTCACCGATCAGCCAGAAGAGTTCGACCAACTCCTGTCACTGGCCATTAAAAACTTGTAGCGTACGCTACAATTCCAAGAACTTCACACACACTGGTGTTGGCACGGATACTTCCTGGCCCGTGGCCGCAAGTCTGCCGTTGTCTGGGTCGATCCGGTAAACCACCACGTTGTCGCTGTTTTGATTTGCGGCCAGAAGATAGTTGCCCGTGGGATCAATGCCGAAGTTGCGCGGCGTCGTGCCGCCACTCGATTCAACCTGCACCCGGTCAAGCCGACCCGAGGCCGAATCGATCGCAAATACCGTGATGCTGTCGTGGCCACGATTGGAGCCGTAAAGGAACCGACCGCTCGGATGCACCTGCACTTCCGCTGTTGAAAAACCTTTCTGCAGGGGGACGTCCAGAGTCGAAATGGTCTGTAGCTCGACCAACTCACCCGTCCTCGCATCAAACTGAAAGGCCGTCACGGTGCAGAACAGTTCGTTGATCACGTAGCCAAACCTGCCCGACGGATGAAAAGCGAAATGCCGTGGGCCAGCACCAGCGGCCACACCGGCAAAGGCTGGATCGTTGGCACTCAGCTTGCCGTTCTCCCCGTCAAAGCGGTAGATCATCACCTTGTCCAAGCCCAGATCCGCCGCCATGGCAAACCGATTCCCCGGGGCCAGATTGATCGAATGGGCGTGCGGCCACTTTTGACGTCGCGGATTCACACTCGAACCGGTGTGTTGAACAAACGAACTCGCGGGCTTCAGACCGCCGCCGGCATCAACAGGCAGGCATGTCACGCTGCCACCCCCGTAGTTTGCCACCAGCACGTTCTTGCCAGACGCATCCAAGATCAGGTGACAAGGTCCGCCACCCTTGGATGACCGTTGATTGATCAGCTCGAGATTGCCCGTGCCACGATCAATTCTGAAGGCGCTCACTGCTCCGGCCTTTTCGCCCTCGTAGTTCCCGATCTCGTTCACGGCGTAGAGGGTGTTCCCGTCGGGATGAACCGCTAGGAAAGAGGGATTCTTACTCTTCGTCACAAGTCCCTTGCCAGTAAGCGATCCCGAGCCGAGATCCAACTCAAACGCATAGATGCCCTTGCTGTCGCGATGTGTATATGTGCCGATGTAGACCAGCATTCGAGCTTCCGTCGCCACGGATTCACGTTTGGCTGGCAGATTGACCGAGAGGTTTTCACAACCGGTCATCAGCAGACCGATCAGAGCCGCTCCCGCCACGAAGGCACATCGAGAAATCGTGTTCATGGAAACCCAATACCCATCCCAAGGACGTTAATCAAGTCCGCGAGGGTTGGCAGCGATCTGCAAAGATCCGATTCCAGACAAAGAGAGAGCGCACCGATCGGTGCGCTCTCGTCGAAAAGAATTGTGAGATCTTGTTACTTCCAGTTGGCACCGGCCTTGATCCATGCCGCAACCTTGGCGACCTCTTCCTTCGAAAGTGCTTCAGAATCTTTCGGAGGCATTGCGGAGTCCGGATCATCGCGACGAATGAGTTCGACCAACAGGCTCCCATCGGGATTTCCGGGCTTGATGGCATCGAGACCGGAATCGCGGGTGTCCATTGAGTAGCCACCTTTCGATTTGCCATTGAAGTGGCAGCGACCGCACTTGGCTTCGAGCAGCCCCATCACAGCGCTGGCATCACCACCACCTTCCATGGCCATCATGTCCGTGCCCATGTTCATGTTCATGTCGCCATCCATGCCCATCTCCCCCTCCATGCCGGAACCGCCACCAGAACCGGATCCAGAATTGGAACCCGTTCCACCGGATCCGCCGCCGTTCTCGGACTGGGCGGCTTTCCCACCGCCATCTTTGTTCATGAGGAGAAACACAATGCCTCCCGTAATCAGTGCGGCCGCAACAGCGGCGATCGAAATCATCATCACCGTCTTCTTGCCTCCGGCCGCGGCACCACCTGCTCCAACAGCTCCAGCGGGAATCACCACACCGGATACTTTGGGGAGGGGGGTCCAATCAGGGAATCCGTCGGCCCACGCCATGTCGGTGGGCACAATGGTTCCCTCCTGAAGGTATTGGTTAACCTGATCGAGCGTGTAGGGCCCGAAATCCTGTCCGTCGCGGTGAATGTGAATCTGCATAGATACCTGAACTACAGGTAACAACAGCCCCTGCTCTCTGGCAAGCAGGAGTTCAGACCCAACTCAGGCACAGCCAAGCGTAGTAACGTCCTCAGTTCCGCCAACTGCTCTTCTCCATGGATTTCAGTCGACGACGCATTTTGGTGAGCGCACAGGCTTCAATCTGACGGATACGTTCACGGGTAACACCGAACAGTTCGCCGATTTCCTCCAAGGTCATCGGCTCCTCTCCCCCAAAACCGAACCGATGTTGCAGGATTTTCACCTCCCGCTCGCGCAATCCCTCCATCAGATTCTCAACCAGGTTCGAGGTCACCTCCGATTCGATCGCATCCCACGGCTTGGCCGCCGAATCATCAGCAATTCGGTCCCCCAAGGAACGATCTTCACCCTCCTCGACCGGTGTGTCCAAAGACACCTGACGCATCGCCGCCCGGCGGAGCACCCGCATCTGATGGACGCTCAAATCCAATTCCTCAGCCACTTCCTCATCGGACGGCATCCGACCTTCGGCTTCGACGTAACGGTTCTCGACCTTCCGCATCTTGGCAATGCGGTCAATCATGTGCACCGGCACACGCACGGTTCGCGCCTGATTACTCAGGCTCATTCGGATCGCATGCTTGATCCAAAAAGCGCTATAGGTCGAGAACTTCGCCCCCTTGGTCGGGTCAAATTTGTCCACCGCACGCATCAATCCGATGTTTCCCTCGTTGATCAGGTCGGCAAGCGGCACCCCCATCCCTTCAAATTCCCGGGCAATCCGGACCACCAATCGCAGGTTGGCCCGGACCATACGTTGGCGGGCACCTTCATCGCCGTTTTTCACCTGCTCGGCCAATTCCACTTCTTCCGAGGCCGTCAGCAGTGCTTCGTCCCCGATATTGCGGAAATATGAGGTCAATTGGCTGGGCAACTCGTATACTCCCCCCGGAAAGGTGGGCGCGAAGCGATCCTGAGTCTCCGTTTCGGTTGCATCGATTACAGCGGAGTCACCGACATTAGCCACTAGTTCTGTGTCCATTGAGGGTGTCTTGGTCATCTCGTTTGGATAGGGCAATTCTTGTTTCGTGACCGCCCGAATAAAGTAAGTAATTACTTTCAAAAGTAAATGCTTATTTTACATGGCGCAAAAAAAAACTTTGCCCTAAATTTTGCGGTGGTGAATCAAAGCGCCCCTATCAAACAGAACCTCGCAGCCGATTGCACAACGCGTGGTATTCTGACAATTCTCAAAGAAAAAGGCCCCACGGATGCCTCAACCTTGGGCGAATTGTTGTGCATCTCTGCGCCGGGAATCCGCCAGCACCTTTACGACTTGCAGGAAAAAGAGCTGGTAACATTCGTCGAAGAGCCTCGCCCCAAGGGACGCCCCGCCAAGATTTGGAAACTCACCAGTGAGGCAAACAACTGTTTTCCGGACAATCACGCGGCCGTTTCCCTCACGCTGCTGAAGAGTGCAAAGGCGGCGTTCGGAAAGGAAGGTCTTTGCCAGCTCCTGTCACAGTATGCCAAGGAGCAGACCAAGACCTACAAGCAACACACACATTCCTGCCCCACCATTCGTGACCGGCTCATCAAGCTCGTGGCGTGTCGCAGCCAGGAAGGCTACATGGCCGAGATATCCGAAGACGAAAACGGGAATCTACTGCTGATTGAAAACCATTGCCCAATTGCCTGCGCCGCCCAGTCATGCAGTGAATTCTGCGACGGTGAGCTGCGGATGTTCAACGAGGTCCTAGGTCCAGGCGTCGACGTGAAACGTTTGGAACACATGGTCGACGGCCAACGCCGCTGTGTGTACCGCATCACGGAAAACGACGCGGTCATCAACAACTGACGTCACCGCATACGGTCCCTTCTTCACCATCGAGGCTGGAATATTGCCTTGAACCGTGAGTGTCATGGAGGAGAAACTTTCCGCGTTTCCCATCCCTGCGAAGGTGCGCGGGACAATGACGTCCAATGAGCGATACGACCGAAAGCAAATGTCCCTGTAGTTCCTGCGGGACCAATATCGCTTTCCCCTCTGAGGCTGCAGGCATGGTCGTTCCGTGTCCTCACTGCGGTCAGGAAACCATTCTGGCCGCAATCGAGGAAGAAGACGACGCCGTCATGGTCGCCCCCATCGCGACCGTCGCGCCGCAGTCACACGCCGCACCGGCCGCCGCACCACCTCCGGCGCCGGCCGCGCCGCCACCGCCACACCCATCTGGCAGCGGCGGTCTGCCGCCGATTCCCCTGAGAAAGAAGTCGAGATACCGGATTGGCAGCGCTCCGCCGCCACCAAAGCCCCCCCCACCTCCTCCGCCACCTTCAACGCTTACGGCCACATCCAAGCCGCCTCCGCCTCCAATGGGGGTGAAGCGTCGCGTTCCCGGAGCACTCGCGCGTTCCAGCGCCGGTGTGGGCAGAGACACCTCACGCCGCGCGCAGCACAATCGGGCCCTGGGCATCCAGACCGCTTGGGAGGACGAAGAGGAAGAGGAACAGTTGCTGCCTCATGAGCGGCGGTGCAAGGAATGCGGTCGCAAATACAACATCGGCACGCGCTTCTGTCCCACCTGCAAGGCACTGGTTTCCGGTTGGATCCGCTGGATGCGACGACTGGGCTGGACAGTGGTGATCGCTCTGGCGGTGGTTGCGTTTCTGAATTATCGCCGACTGTTTCCCCCGCAGCAGACTGCCGATGGCGGACCGCCCAAGTCCGGCGTGGAGATTCTGAGCCACTCCATGCAGCGCGAGAAACAAGGCGACCTGACCTATATTCGCGGAGTCGTCACAAACCACTCCCCGGTGGACATGTTCTACCTGAAGATGGAATTTGAACTGATAGATGCCACCGGAAATTCGCTGGGCCTGGCCGAGGACAACAAATCCATTTTGTCCAGCAACGCAGTTTGGAATTTCAAGGCGATGGTTTTGGATCCTGATGCCGTCACGTATCGGAACGCCCGACTCTCAGCCGTTCGTTGACCGTCATTCCACCAGCTTGTGCTTCAAGGCGTAGCGGGTGAGCTCCACGTTGTTCTTCACAGATAACTTCTCGTAGATGCGCGCGCGATAGGTGGCGATCGTTTTCTCGCTCAAGGCCAGCTCGGCCGCGATCTCACCCGTCTCCTTGCCCACGGCAATCAGACGCGTCACCTGCATCTCCCGGGTGGAAAGCAACGAGTGCGCATCCTTGGTGGGCTTGCCGCCCAGGTAATCGGACAACGCTTCGGCGAACTGCGGCGACACATAGCCATTTCCGTTCAAGACGCGGCGAATCGCGTCGGGCAGTTCCGTGCTCACGCGCGCCTTGTTAATGAAACCGGCCGCCCCCTGTTCCAACGCCCGCGCGCCATAGTCGGATTCGGGGAATGCCGTCAGGATGATCACCGGTGTGTCCGGCGCCTGGCGTCGCAGTCAGGATAACACGTCCAGGCCGCTGAGACCCGGCATCTTGATGTCGGAGATGATCCGTTGCAATCCCGCCCGCACCACGTCGTGGTCGTCAACTATCAGTATTCGTTTCATTGTTCTCTTTCCCGTGTTCGTTGATCGGTATGCGAACAATCACGTTCGCACCGTTGTCTAATTGGCTGTCAATTTCCAGGGCACCACCCTGATTGCTGACGCGTTCCTGCGCGCCGACTAGCCCCAGATGTCCCGGCCGGTCGGTCGGTCCCTTGGGAAAACCCTTTCCATCATCCTTCACACTCAGGACTACGTCGCCATGATCCAGGGCGAGCGTCACCTCGACATTCTCGGCATCCGCATGACGCGCGATGTTCGTCAGAAACTCCTAACAGAGCCGGAACAAGGTCGTGCTAGTCGCGTCATCCAAGGCAGGAAACTCCTCATCCGTCGTGATGCTGCAATGCAGCTCCGCCTTTTCACTGAACCGCTTGCACTCCTGTCGAATCGCCGGTATGAGACCCAACTCATCCAGAACACTCGGCCGCACACGCAACGCAATTTCACGGACCGCCTGAATCGTCTCATCCGTCAAGGCATCGGCTTCAACAACGCGTTCCTCAAGCGGATTGCGGATCTTTTCGTCCGTCAGCCGCAGCACGTGCTCCTCGATGCCATGCAGATTCATTTTCAACGCCGTCAGAATCTGGCCCAACTCGTCATGGATTTCGCGGGAAATGCGTTTGCGCTCCTCTTCCCGCACGGTCTCCAGACGATTGCTCAACGCCTGCACGCTGGCGAGATGCCGGGTGACCTCCGCCTGCGCCGCCGCACGGATCTGTTCGGTCTGCCGGCGTTGGGTGATGTCGCGATTGATCGCAAGGATGAACTTGTGCCCCTTCAGGCTGACGATGCTGGCAGTCACATCCATGGGAATGATCGATCCGTCGCGCCGCCGATGGTCCACCTCAAAATTGAGTATCCCTCTGTCCAGTAACTTGCGGACTCTCGCCGGTGCCTGCGCAGCCGACTCTTCCGTGTCCAGATCATCGATCTTCAACTGCAGTAGTTCCTCGGACGTATAACCATGCATTTCCGCCGCGATGCGATTGGCCGATACGATGGCACCCAGATTCGGCTCCTCCACGTCGATCAGGAAGATGGCGTCCGCGGAGTTTCCGAACAATGCGCGATACTGTTCCTCACTGTCCCGCAACTGATTGCGCGCCTCATGTTCCGCGCTGATGTCCAACACGAAGTCCAATTTGAACTCCTGATCTTCGAAGCGAACGTAGTTCGAATGAATTTCCACCGGATAAATCGTACCGTCCTCGCGCTGATGCACCGAGTCCATCGTCAGCCCCCCCGTTCCCTGATCTCAACCCAATGGACCGCCCACGATTCTCGAGGAAATCGCGGATTGATATCCGCCACGTGCATGGCCGCCAATTCCTCGCGCGACTACTGCAGCCACGCGCAGGCCGTGTCGTTAACGTAGTAGAACATCCCGTCCGGATGACACCAGAAGATCGCCAGTTTTGCCTGATCAACCGTCAGCTGCGTGAAGCGCAAACGGTTCCCTGCCTTATTGGCGGCGGTGATGTCACGCGAAACGCCCATCAGATCAGTGATCTTCCCCTGGACGTTTGTCAACGGAACCAATGACGCCGCCACGTGCTGGCCCTGCGCAGAGGTGTATTCGAACTCAGAAGTCTTCCCCGCGAAACCCCGCTTCACCAGCTCGCTGAACCGTTCCCGGTCGCGCTGGGACACCATGTCGATGAAACTCAACCCATGCATTTGGCGCTCATGCTTGATGTTCAGCATGCGGCGAGCGGCCGGATTGATCGCACCAAAATGGCCCTCGCGGTCAATGTCGTGAATCGAATACGGTGACGTTTCGACCAACTGGACGTGACTTCCATGTTCGCCTCAGCCGGACTGTCAGTGATGTCAAAGGTCCGATGTTGAGAATTTACGAGACCGCCATAACGCACGACCGTGTCGGTCATCTTCTGGTAGTCACCACCCACTTCTGTATAGCGGATGATCGGTCCGCCGCTTGAAGGATAAATGATGGTCCGATGATTCGGATACGTTCCCCTCATCGGTTGTTCGTAAACCGATTTCCATGGATCAAACTTCACACCGGGCCGCGCCTTGCGCTGGGTCCATTCGTAGCCCGGCAAAGCGAGAAATTTCCCCGGAACGGTGTAACGCTGCGAGTGCAGCATGCCCATGTAGTATTCACCTTCGGTCAACAGGCAGCCATGAACGTCATCATTGTCCTGCAACACCATCACATCCAATTGCGCACGATCCCGACCATACAAAACGATTTCATCCGGCTCGCCTTCCGCATCACCAGTCAGCCCGCTGTGACAATGCAGATCGCCCCAATACAGCTTGTAAGTCTTCTTCCCTACCTTGATTGAACGGCGCGGGGCTTGGGACAATTTGGGCAGATCAACAGCCTTGAACTGCTTCCGCCAATCGTCCCCTGCGAAGTCTTCACCTTCGGCAATTGCCACCGAAGCGCGATGATATGGTCGCATCCATCCTCGCGGCAGTTGTGATCCGCTTAGCAGGAATTCGCCTTCGCGCACATTGGCCGGTTTCGCGACTTGGTAACCGATCAACTTGTCATACAAGACTTGAGTCGGCTTCCAGCCATCGGCCGTAAACTTCCGCGCCAGCAACTGTCCCTTGGTCTTTGTGCCCCGACCGCCATGCACCGACTTGCGTTCCCACACCAGATAGGCGCCACCATCGCCGTCCACCAACATCGGATGACGACGCTTGCCGATATATCCGCTCGGGTAACCTTTGCCCCTTCGCAGATCCGGGAGCAGGCCGTTCAACATGACGGCACCTGCCGTATCCCCGGATTCGCCACCGACCAGAAACCACCCTTCCCCCGTCCTTCGCGACACGTGGGCGGTATGGAACATGTCGATCACGCCATCGCCACCGATCACATCGGTCAATTTCAACCATGCCACGCACAATCCCAATGAATCAGAGTTCAAGGGAACCGGCTTGAGGCATCGCTCCGTGGCCGGGGTCGGCGGAGATACAACTTCGACTTCGCCCTCCCGGGGATACACCTTGCGAGCCATTACCTGGTTTTGTAGATCCGCGTATTGATCCCAAAACGCCCAGACGCCGCCCCCGGTCTCCAGCAATTCGATCCGGAAAGAATCCGGTCCCTCCTCGGAGGGGGAAGGCAGATCACGCCAGCGCCAGCCATCCAGCACACGCAACTGCAAGGTCACCGCGGTATTCTGCCGGAACTCGTGCCATCCCAGCAGGACTCGTCCATCACTCAAAACCACTGCCGAAGGTTTGATCCCATCCGCTTCACGATCGAAGGGAATGGCCTGATGTTTCCACTGTCCATCCTCCAAACGAGCGCCATTGACGCGCCAACGAGACTCCCGGCGTTCTGACCAAAATGCCCAGACGTGTTTGCCATTGGTGCTGGCAAACAAACGTGGCTGATCGGCAATGGTGGGACCATCGGTCAGTTCGATGGGGCTGTCCGCGGGAGGCCCGCCACCCTCTCGGATCCGCCTCACCAACACCCGCTCCTTGGATTTGTAATACGCCTTCCAGACCGCCCATTCGTCGCCATTGGGCAATCGTTGGATCGAAGCCTGGGTGTCGAACGTGATGCGACCGGGATTGATCACGTCATCGGCCGGCAGCCCAACGTGTGGCAACGAGAATACTGACAGCGCAGACAGCATTACGCGGAAATTCATCGCCCGCCAGCATGCGCAACATCGCCAGCGAATCAAGGTCTGGGGATCATCGTTTCCGTCGACGGGGTCGGCCCTGAGACCTGCCACTGCCTTTGGAATCTGCAGACCTGCTCGATGAAGACTTCATCGTTCCTCGCTTTGATTTACCCCCCCGTGCCGGTTTCTTTGCAGCGGCCTTGGACTTGGTCGCAGCCTTCTGTCTGGAGTTCCGCTTGGATCTGCGGCGCACCCCCATCGCGAGCCCGAAATCGACCCGCTTCTTGAAATCATCCACCTTGGATACCTGCACCTCGACCGTGTCTCCCAACCGGATGACACGACGCGTGCGCCGGCCGATGACCTGGTGACGGCCGGGTTCGAAGACGTAGAAATCATCCTCCATCGTGGAAAGCGGAACGAGTCCGCTCATGCCCAGATCTTCCACGTCCACGAAGAAGCCGAAGTTGCGAATGTCCGTGACCAGTGCCGGATAGCGATTCGGGTTGCCGGACTTCAGTTGGGCATTGAGAAACGCGTAGAGCTTCACATCCTTGCTGTCGCGTTCGGCATCGGCAGAATTCCGTTCCGTCCGCGAAATATGATCGGCGATCTCCTTCATCGCCGCAGCGTTCCCCGATTTCTTACCGAACAGGCTACGATGAACATTCAGATCGGCGTAGCGCCGGATCGGCGATGTGAAATGGGCATATTTCTGTTTGGCCAGACCGTAGTGACCCAATGGTTCGGCGGCATAACGCGCTCTCATCAACGATTTCAAGAAACCGATTTTCAGCGCCGGACCGATCGGCAGGTCCTGCAATCGCCTCAGCAGTTTCTGCACTTCACCCGGTTTGCTGAGGTTTCCACACGGGATGTCGTGGCTGAGCACTTCATCTCGGTACTCCAAAAGGCGCTTGGCGTCCGGTTCTTCGTGAACTCGATACACCGTCGGCTTGCGCGACTGCATCAGCTTGGAGGCCACGGCCTCGTTTGCCAGCAGCATGAACTCCTCGATCAGTTGGTGTGATTCATCGTTCTCCATCCGCTCAATACGCAGAACCTTGCCGTGCTCATCCAGCCGGATCTTGTTCTCTGGAAAATCGAGATCGAGAGAGCCGTTGCGGAACCGCCGGAGGCGAATCTTCTGCGCCAACCGATGGGCGTCGCAAAGCATCTGCTCCAACGGACCGTTCGGTTTGCCGCGCAGAATCCGCAGCGCTTCCTGATACGTGAAACGCCGCTGCGAGTGAATCACCGCCGGATAGAAACGTGATCGCGACACCTGGCCGTCATTGGTGATCAGGAATTCAACGCACTTGGTCAGACGATCCACGTCCGGCTTGAGCGAACACAGCTCATTGCTCAACGCCTCCGGCAGCATCGGAATCACGCGATCCACCAGATACGTGGAGTTCCCCCTCTTTCTCGCCTCTTCATCCAATGCCGAGCCGGGTTTCACGTAGTGTGACACATCCGCAATGTGGACCCATAGTTTCCAATGCCCATCCTTCGTGCGTTCCAGATGGAAGGCATCGTCAAAATCTTTGGCGTCATCCGGATCGATCGTCACCACGGCATGCGCCCGGCAATCCGTTCTTCCCGCACGATCCCGGACTGTCACCTCGTTGCCGATTCGGCGAACCTCCTGCAACACCCTGCGCGGGAATTTCAATGGGAGGTTGTAGTGCCGCAGCACGCCCAGCATATCCACGCCCTCCGCATCGGGAGGCCCCAGCACCTCGACGATTTCTCCCTCCGGATTCGTGTGCTTGGATTCCCAATCACCCAATTCAACAACGACCTTGTCCCCCATCCGCGCCGGTCGGCCGACGTCCTTCGGTTCCGGGACGTAGACATCCTGTTGCAGGCGCGGGTCGTCCGGCACGACATAGAGAAACTGGCGACTGCGATGCAGCGTCCCGACAATCTGTGTGCGGCGTCGTTCGAGCACCCTCACCACTGATCCTGATGGTCCGGTTTCAGACGCGCCACGAGATCGCGGGCGCCGCACATCCAATCGCACCAAGACGTGGTCCTCGTGCAACGCGGTCCCGGTGGCTTCCGCCGGAATGGCAATTTCCTTGATCGCCGGATCATCAGGCGTAAGGAAGCCGCGACCGCCACGCGTGACTTGAATTCGTCCCGGAATCAGATCTGCTTCCTCCGGGATGATATAGCGGTCACCCTTGATTCGGGCAATATGGCCGGAACGTTCGAGCTTTCGGAGCACACGGCGAAGTTCCTGTTCCTGCCGCACCTGCAAACGAAGCAGCAAGGCAAGTTCGGCAACATTGGCGGGCACGTAACTTTTACGGCCCAATAGTTTGAGTATGCGGTCTTTCATCAGGTGCGTTCCTTCTCGACTGCCTCGGAGCCTAACGCCCCGCCTAATGTAGTCGAGCCTCGCCTTGCCCCGGATGACGCCTCTGCTAGCCTGCGCCCATGCCTATTCGATTGCTGCTGGTCTTGCTGCTGTCCGTCTCGTTCGTGCCAACGCAAAGCCCGGCCTCCGACAAACTCAATGTCCTGTTCCTGATTTGTGATGATTTGAACTGCGATCTCGGCAGCTACCGACATCCGCAGGTCAAATCACCCAACATTGATCGCTTGGCGGCACGCGGCGTGCGTTTCTCCAACGCCCACTGCCAATACCCGCTCTGCGGCCCCAGTCGCGCATCGTTCATGTCGGGTCTCTACCCGGACCAGACCCTGATCCGCCGCAATGCGATCTACCTCCGCGAACATCTGCCGGATGTGAAAACCATTTCGCAGATGTTCCGTGATGCCGGCTACTTCGCCACCCGCATCGGCAAGATCTATCACTACAACGTCCCCAAACACATCGGCACCAGCGGACACGACGACCCCTATTCCTGGAACTACACCATCAATCCCCGCGGCCGCGACGTCGACGATGAGGATCTGATCTTCAGCCTGCGACCCGGCAGCTTCGGTGGCACCATGAGCTGGCTTGCCGCTGACGGCACGGACGAAGAACAGACCGATGGCATTGCCGCCGCTGACGCTGTTCGACTGCTGAAGAAACACGCCAGACAGAAGGACCCGTTCTACATGGCCGTCGGCCTGTTCCGCCCGCATACCCCTTATGTCGCGCCGAGGAGGTATTTTGACATGTATCCTTTGGATGCAATCAAGATCCCAACGACACCCGCCGGCTATCTGGACACCCTCCCGGAACCGGCACGCAAATCGATCAGTCGCAAGAAGGATCAACTGAATCTCCCTGACAAGCTGGCCCGCCAAGCCATTCAGGCATACTACGCATCCATCACCTTCGCCGACGCCCAACTCGGCAAGATCCTCGACGCACTGGATGAAACCGGTCTGGCAAGAAACACCGTCGTTCTTTTCACCTCCGACCACGGCTACCATATGGGCGAACATGGCCATTGGCAGAAGACCACGCTCTTCGAAAATGCCACCCGCGTTCCGTTGATCATTGCCGGTCCCGGGGTGACCGCACGTGGCCAGACGGCAGACACGCCGGCCGAGATGGTCGATTTCTACCCGACGCTTGCCGAACTCTGCGGCTTGAAACCACCCGCCTATGTTTCCGGAGTCAGTCTCGTCCCGGCGTTGAAGAATGCCAAAACCCAGGCACGCAATTCCGCCTTCACCCAATACGACAGCGGCTACAGCATCCGCACCACCCGTTTCCGCTATTCGGAGTGGGGTGCGAATGGCAAATCGGGCAGCGAGCTCTACGACCACCGGAACGATCCCGAGGAATTGAAAAACCTCGTCTCCGATCCCGGACACAAGTCAACGGTCGCCAACCTGTCCCGGCAACTTCGTCAGCGTATCTCCACCGCCACCACCAAGCCCAAGGGCCTCACCCAGATCCACTTCGAAAACCGCCGGCGCGAGAAGTGAACAACCGCCAAGACTCGACCTTCCACATTTCCATTCCAGCCAATATGAAACTTCGAATCTGGTCTCTCTGTTCCACGCTCCTGCTCTCCCCCTTTGGCCTGCAAGCAGCCGATCCATTGCCAACGGTCGTAATGCTCGGGGACTCGATCCGCATGAATTACCAGTCGGAGGTCATGACCGCACTCAAGGGTAAGGCTTCCGTGTGGGCGCCAAAGGAAAACTGCCGCCACACCGCCTTCATCATTGAAAAACTGGACCTATGGTTGAGCGACAAGAAACCAAATGTCATCCATATCAACGTCGGCCTGCACGACATGTTCCTGAACGCCAAGTCCGACAAGACCCGCCATACGCTCGAAACCTATTCCAGGAACCTGCGCGAGATTCTGAAGCGATTGAAGCGATACAAATCCGCAAAGATCATCTTCGCCACCACCACCCCGGTCATCGAGGATTGGCAGGCGAAATCAAAAGGCTACAAACGCGTCGTTCGCAGAAACGCCGACGTCAACCGCTTCAACCAAGCGGCACAGAAAGTAGCGAAGGATCTGGGAGTGACCGTCAACGATCTGAATAGGGTCTCCAACGAGGCCGGCGCACAGAAGATCCTGCGCAAATCAGACGGCATCCACCTCAGCCAGGACGGAACCAGAATCCTCGGCCAACACGTCGCGAAACAGATCCTTTTTGCATTGAAATAGTCAGCGACTCACCTGCGCGAAATCCACTTCCTCGGTCGTGAAAGCCAGCGCCGGCAGCCCCGCCTTGTTGAACAGGTTGGCCCAGCGGCGATTCTGCGAATAGGCATAACGAACGTGCTTCGGCTCCTTCACCTCAGCGCAGGAAAGTCGCACGATATCCTGCCCGCTGATCTTCGCATCGGCCCAATGCCATTTGCCATCCGCTCCAGCGACGGCAAATCCCTGCAACTTGTCGCCGTGCTGTTGAGCAAGTCCTCCGTCGGCGTGCGAGAATTTCACAGTCACGGTCGAGCCTTTCACATCGTGCGATTTGTAGATCGGTCCGTACGCTTTCACGTCCTCCCGTCCATAGGCCTTCTGCAACGCGACCTGCGCGGCCCGATTGCCATATCCCCACTTGTTTGAGGGATGGATCTTCGGTCCGAGGTCGCAGGCCGGCACCATCCAGGCATTCGCGTTGTCCAACATCAGACGTGTGTAAAGGTAGCGCCCCTTCCCTGTTCCGATACGGCGGAGATCCGGCAAGGTGCTGAACGCCTCGGCTTCCCGGGTAATCTGATCTTCCGTGCTCCAAGCATTGCCTCCACCACTGGGCTTCTGGACAAAGATGAACGGGAATTCACCCTGTCCCCAGACTTCCCGCCACCCACGGATCAGTTCCGTCATCGAAGTGTACTGACCAAGACCCTGAATTCCGGACCCCGCTTCGCCCTGATCCCAGACAACTCCGCGAATCGCGTAGCCCACGCTCGACTTGATGTAACGCTCAAACAGATTACCGACTGTTCCGCCACGGGTGGTTTCTCCTGGATTGGCCGGCGCCCTTGGCTTGCGTCCCCTCGCCTTCTTGCCGGCGGCCTTGGCTTTGGCCGCGGCCTTTTCGAACGCCGCAACCTTCGCTTCATACTGCTTGTGTGCCCGTTCGCGATCCCAGGCCGTTGCGAATGCGGCGATCTCCCGCTTGCACCGCTCGCTCGATGCGTAAATCGACGATGGCATCCAAGCGCCTGACGGAGTCCCCCCGACCGCTCCGACAATCATTCCCACCGGAACGTTCAACTCGCGATGCAGCCGCTCTCCGAAGGCCGTCATGATCGCGGAGAAACTGTTCAGACCTTTCACGTCCGCCAACACCCACTTGGGCTTTGGCCCGCCTTGCATCAAGCGAATCAATGGATACGGCGCAAGTTCGATCACCTTGGCCAAGGTCGGATCGTTCTTTGCGTAACTCGCCGTACGTCCCGCCATGTTTGATTGACCAGATCCAACCCAAACTTCGCCGACCAGAACATCCTTGATCATCTTCTTTCGATCGCCGGCCATGACGGTCATCATCCGCCCTTTCGACGATGCGGCCATCGGCTTGAGGGAAACGCGCCATTCACCGTTCGCAGCCGCCTTGCCGATCGCACGTTGGCCGGCGAATGAGACAGTCACCTCGGATCCCGCCTCAGCCTTTCCCCACACCGGCACTTTGGCATCGCGCTGCAGCACCATGTGGTCAGAAAAATGCGAAGCCGGCTCCAACGCATCGGCGCTCATAATGGTCGCCATGCAGATGGCGAGAGACAGTGCTCGAAAGGATTTGGAGGTCATATCGCGAGACGATGGCCGAAGCAACCGGCCCACGCTAGGAGTTAATGGGGCCCAATCGAAATTGAATACCCGCCCGGTTCCGTTAATCTATGTGACAGTTTCTACCACTCTTTATGACTGACCTACCTGAAAACTCCCGCCGCGCCTCCACATTGTGGCCCATCCTGATCGGCATGGTGCTGCTGGCACTTGTCTTGGTCCAATTCAAAAGCATCGCTGCGCTCCGAGGTGAACTGGCGGCCCTGAAGCAACAATCACCGTCCGTATCGGCTTCCCCGACATCCGGCAAGAACGCTCCGGTCACCTCCCATTCCATCCGCATGGAATCTCCGGTCATTATTCAGGGGCAGGCAAACGGCGACCTCGAAAGCCGACTGCAATCACTTGAACAGAACCTCGCCTCGCTGAACAAGAACGCCCAACACCTCATGGATCGAGGTCAGGTGCCGCCAAATGATGAAAAGGCTGCCGAGTGGAAGAACTTCTTTGCCGGTGCTGACCTGGGCACCGACACCCGCAAACTTATTGGAACCGTCCGTCTCCTTCGCTCAAACAATCTCTTCGATGATACCATGGCGGCACATGCCGCCACCTTGCTGACGCAATCCACCAACAGCGGCGTAACCCGAGCCCTTATCGAATCACTACGTGGCGTCAAGAACGAGACGCTGAAACCGGCATTCCTCGCGCTGGCTTCGGATTCCAAAGACGGCCGCATCCGCTGGAACGCCGTCAACGCCTTACGAGAGT
>JAYPXF010000007.1:31361-34704 GCA_038154405.1 Verrucomicrobiales bacterium
TTCGCTGAACAGGATCCCACGGTGGAAGGCGCCCTTTGGAAAATCTCCTCCACCGATTCCTCCGGTGAAATCCGTCGGCGAGCTGAGGAAGCCTTGCGTCGCATACCGCTCACCGACGAACGGCAAGCCGATCTGGCAGCCAAGGTGACCAACACGGGTTTGGACTTTGACGAACGTTGGTCCGCGTTCCGTGTCCTTGGATACAGCAAAGGCGCAGATCTGTCGCAGGTTGCGCTGTCCTTAGCCCAGGCTTCCAGCGTGGCAAACGATGATGAAACCAAGATCGCCTATATCCGCGCTTTCGACGACGTGAACCACGATGAGTTTATGGTCCCCCTCGTCAACTCAGTCCAGGATCCGAGTGCCGAAGTACGGCTGCGAGCCACCGACGCATTGGTCGACTACAAGGACAAGGATCCCAATGTCATGGAATGGTTGAAGGTGCTCATGGAATCCGACCCGGATGCTCGCGTCCGCAAGGAAGCCTCCCGCGCGTTCCAGAAACAACAGCAACGGAGGCGGCGATAGCTGACGTCCCCGATTGATTCAACCCTCGTTCTGAATCAATCGCACTTCGCCTTCAGAATTCATGCGGCCGAGCACGGTGAGTATTTCCCGCTGCACGCAAAAGCGCACATCTTCCGCCAGTTCCGGCAGGGCCAGCAATCTCCGACCGTTGCGGGAATACTGCATCGAGCTGAGCAGATCGCGTTGCATCACCCGATAAATCTGCCGGGCCATCTCGGCGGAGTCGGCAATATGTCCTGTCACGAACTGCGGCCAGACCATATCGCACAAGGCACCCGCTCCAACCATGTCCTCATAGGCCGCTTCCTCGTGCGTGCCGGCGCAGACCATTATCACGTGCTTTGCCTCGATTGCTTCAAGCCAGTTCGCCACCGTACGCAGATTCAACATGCTGGCGATCAAGGTGTGCTTCGCACCGCCGCACGCCCGCAAAGCACGCGTACCGTTGGTGGTTGTCGAAACAATCGTCCTGCCGGACACGGCCTCTTCCGTGTATTCCCGAGGTGAATTGCCCAGATCGAAATCAATACCACCGGACTGAGCCGCGAGAATCCGTACTCCGTCCCGTTCTCCGGCCAGCAACACCTCCGATCGCGCATTCTTGATCGTGACAGCATCTTCAATCGTCTCGACCGGAATCACCGCCTCCGCCCCGTTGGCCAGCGCCACGGTCATGCTCGTCGTCGCCCGCAGGACGTCAAACACCACGCATGCGGTTTCGTTCAGGTCGCGTTCCCTCAGTGCATTGAATTCCGCAGGTGTGAATGTGACTTCGATACTCGTGCTCATGTCTTTTCTTTGATCGTTCTGACGTAGTGAAAAAGATACTGCTGCGCATAGCCGGCATAGGGGCCGAAGTGATTTTCCGTAAACTCCAGCAGGCGTTTGCGCGTCGGTTTGCGGCGCGGAAAATACAATTCCCGCAAGCCACGACCAATCCAAACATCGATGGGAAAGGCATCCTGAAATCCGTAGGCGAACAGAAGCACGCAATCTGCAACCTTCCGCCCCACACCCGGCAGACGCATCAATTCCCGCCGCGCATCCGCACAATGCATCTCGGCGAGCGAATCCAAATCGATTTCGCCATCGCGAATCATCTGCGCCGAGCCAAGGATATACGGCGCGCGGTAACCCATCTTGCATTCGCGCAACTCCGTCTCATCGCAGGCTGCCAATTTCTGCGCCGGCGGAAACGAATTCCATTCGCACGCGGAATCCGCGGGCAATACGATGCCATATTGGTCACACAGGTTCGCCACGATCTGCCTAATCTGCACGATCTGCTTCGAGGAGGAACAGATGAAGGATGCCAGGCATTCCCAAGGATCCTGTTTCAAAAGACGCAGCCCGCGGCAGGCAGCCACTGCCACCCGCAACGGTTCGTCATCCGGAAAGGTCGACACAATTTGCGAGAGGTCATGATCGAGACAAAGGTAGTCCCTGAGCCATCGCCAGCCCCGCGGGTCCGATACACATCGTGCATGAATTGTCTCGCCGTCCTGTCGCAGTGCCGTCCATCGATCCCCAATAGTTCCCTGCCATTCACCATCCACAAAACGCCAGCGAAAGGCCTGACCGGAATCCAAGGTCGCACCGAGATCGTAGTCATGGACCCGGAGAGATTTCCTGTGACACCTCGTTGCCATGTCACCTGAGACGATGGCAGACGACCAGATGAACGCGATGCATCACCGCGCCGCGGTAATGAACGTCAAACACACCAAGATCGGTGGTTGAGTCGAACTGATCGGCAATCCGCTTGGGAGCGGCCTCCGGATTTGCGTTCCTCTTCAGGCGGCGGACAAAGATCGCATCCTGCCCTTTGCGATCCTCGTAGCTCTTCCAGAAGTAGTATTGGTTCTCCGGATGATCCGCCCTTGGATAGTAGACGATCGGATCGTCCGGCACTCCTTTGTTCGCGTCGGCAATGTAAATGGAAAGCAGGCTTGTGATGCCGTAATGCGAGCCCAACAGGAACACTTCGCGCCCGTCCTTCATCAGTTCCTGTCGCTGTTTCTCCACCACCTCGGCCATAGCCGACCAGCCCCGCACACGGATCAACGGATCCACCTTTGCCGGCAACCGATGTCCGGTCAGTTTGCCGGGGATGTTTGTGTCGTGAAGTATGATCACGAGCGGCACTCCGATCACGAACGCCGCGATCAACCATTTCTTGACCGCCAGACAGCCTTCTTCGAAGCGTCGGTTCCAGTAGATCACCATCAAGGCAAACAGCGGGACGATGGCAGGGGCGATCCAGTTGGGCTGCACACGGGAGCGAACGGTGTAAAGGAAGTAACCGACAAACAAGGGCGCGCCCATGCAGAAGAGATACATCAGCAACTCGTCCTTGCGATATCGCTTCCAGAACGCGATCGCCGCCCAGATCATCGCCACACAGAAGATCGGATTCAGCAGTCCCAACTCCGCGAGGACGAAGTCCTGCATGAAATTGAAGTTGTACTTCCAAGCCGTTTCCAATCCCGCCCGACTGCCCAGATGCGTCACGGTAATCCAGTCATTCTGCGCATTCCAGATGAGCACAGGCAGCGATGACACTGCCAGAATCAGCAACGCGAGATAGATTCCCTTCTTCTTGAACTGGTTCCGTCCTTCCGGCATCAGGAAAAAGAACAGGACGAATGACACGAGTTGGAACAGAGCGGTGTACTTGGCCAGGAATCCCAAGCCCAGCCAAAGTCCCGTGAACAGCCAGGCGACAATGTCGTCATTGCGGATCGCCGTCCAACCCGCGATCATCGCCAGCGCCCAAAACGTCACTGACAGGGAGTCGATCACCATCAGTATGGAT
>JAYPXF010000007.1:34714-40623 GCA_038154405.1 Verrucomicrobiales bacterium
ACCGACAGAATCAACACCAACCAGAACGCTGCCCGGGACATGCCAAGGCGGAAGAAGAAGATCAGCAGACTCAAGCCGAGACTCGCTGCGATGACCGGAGACAGGAACCGGACTCCGAAGGCATTGTCTCCCCAAATGCCCGTTCCAAGGGCCTGGGCATAGGCGATCAACGGCGGTTTGCTGAAATACGAAAGCGCCAGATGCTGGGACCATTGCCACTGATAGGCTTCGTCCTCACTCAATTCGATTTTCCCTGCGGAGATATACCACAGCCGAAACACGAACAAGACGCCGACCAGGATGAAACCCAAACGCAGCCATTTGATCTCGGGAGACACGCTCGCCGTTCCGGCATCCGGCATTTTCTCACGTCGCTCCGGATCGATCAGGTCCGGCAATCTTGACCACCATTCCGGAAACCACCGGGGGCCGACGTAATTCCAAGCCTCCCGAAACATCCATACAAAGGCCACCGCATAGCCCGCCCCCATCACGGATCCGACAATCGTGTCGCTAGGGTAGTGCACGCCGTTGTAGACCCGCGAGAAAGCGATGCCGAAGGCCAGCGGCAGCATGAACTTCCAGCTGTTGCGGAAGTAGATGAAGATCACCATCGAAACCGCAAACGCGTTCGCGGAATGCGCCGAAGGAAACGATGGACTCCCCGTGCGTCCAACCAAGGTGATCGCCGTCTCGATGTCATTGAACGGCCGCGGCCGACTGATCGCATGCTTGATGGTGTTGATCACCATCCCGTCCCCGATACCCACTGCAATCAAGCAAAAGAGCACACACAAGACGCCACGCGCACGAAACTTCCAGATCACGAACGCCGCCATGAAAATCACGAACGGCACGAAAAGCTTGTTTCCGCTCAGGAACGGCATCAACCAGTCGAACACCGGATTGCTGATGGACTGGTTCAGAAAATTGAACAGCCCGGTGTCGATGGATTTGAGGAAGGACATTGAACGTAGCGGAACTCGTCAGAGTTTCGTCACAGCGGTCAGTAGGTCACCAAGGATTTGAGTGGGAAGCCGTCCAGTTTCTTTGAACCATCAAGGAAGCCCAACTCGATGAGGAATCGAATCTCTTTGATATCGGCCTCAATCTTGCGCAGCAGTTTCGCGGCGGCAGCGGCCGTGCCGCCGGTCGCCAACAGGTCATCCACCAGCAATACCCGGTCCCCCGGTTTCACGGCGTCAATATGAACCGCCACCGTGTTCGATCCATATTCCAGATCGTAGCTTTCCTCGTGGGTGGTGTAGGGCAGCTTGCCCTTCTTGCGCACCGGGATGAACCCCGCGTTCAGTTTCACCGCGACCGCAGCGGCAAAGATGAACCCACGAGCATCGATGCCGACGACTTGGTCGATGTCCCCCGGCTTGAACCCGGCCGCCAGCAGGTCAATGCAACCGGCGAACAATCCGGCGTCGGCGAGCACGGGGGTGATGTCCTTAAAAACAATGCCGGGCTTGGGAAAGTCCGGCACGTCGCGAATGGCTTTGGAAATGTCTTCAGCGGTGACGCTCATCGGCGCGTATTAAGTCTGCACCCTCTCGATTTTCTCAATCTTTTTCCGCAGCTTGTTGAGCGCAATGTTCTGAATCTGGCGCACGCGTTCACGGGTCACGCCAAATTTGTGACCAACCTCTTCGAGCGTCTTCTCATTGCCGCCGTCCAGACCAAATCGGTAGTTCAAAATGGTGGCCTCGCGTTCAGGGAGCGTCTTCACCAGATCGCGTAGCATGCCGACGATGGTCTTTTCTTCAAGGAGCTCATACGGCGTGTCCGCGTTCTCGTCCTCGATGATCTCGCCGAAATTGTTGGAATCCGAATCGTCTCCGATCGGTGCGTCCAATGAGGCCGGACGGATTGCCGCCGTACGCATTTGGGCCACGCGGGAAGCGGTCAGTCCCATCTCTTCACCAATTTCCTCGTCCGTCGGTTCGCGACCAAACTCCTCCTGGAGCTGCATGGTCACTTTCCGCATCTTGGAGATCTTGTCCACGAGGTGAACCGGCAGTCGGATCGTCTTGGCCTGGTTGGCCAGCGCACGCTTGATGGCCTGCTTGATCCACCACGCGGCGTAGGTTGAAAGCTTTCCGCCCTTGGCGGGATCAAAGCGCTCGACCGCCTTCATCAGGCCGATGTTACCCTCGTTGATCAGGTCGAGCAGCGGGAGGCCGAGCCAGTCGTAATCGTGCGCGATCTTCACCACGAGGCGAAGGTTGGCCTTGATCATGTGTTCACGGGCATCTTTGTCACCGGCCTTGATGCGGGCAGCCAGTTCAATCTCCTGCTGTGGAGTCAGGAGGTCCACCTTGCCGATCTCACGCAGGTAAAGCCGGATCGCGGTCTCGCCGTCATAGGCGCCCCGCTTCTCCTGTTCCTTGCGGATCTTGGGCTCGTCTCGCGGCACCGAAATCGTGGCCTTCTCCTCCTCAGCGAGCTGCTCGGGAGTCGGTTCCTCTTCGGTTTCGTTTGTGCCTTCCTCAGCCAATTTGCGTTTTCCTTTCGCGCGGAAATGAACGCTTCCGTTCAGTTTCTTGTCTCGCGATTCGGCCGAATTCAACCGGCGCTTTTTCGTTCTGTCTGTTGCGTGGTCGCGGCGTGGTTTGACGGATTTTTCCCGTTCTGGCCGGCCACCTATTGAGTGCGGCTCAACAATCATTTCTAGCTCCATACCCGGCAAGCAAAATCGCCGACCAGTCGTTTGTGTTGCCCTTCAGTTGATCGATTCGTCAGCCACGGCTGAATGCCGTCGCTCTGTCGTTAACCCCGATCGCACCAAAAAGTTTAATGAATCCGGGCGACTCCTATTCCCAGCTTGGACCGTGCCACGCGCGGCAAAGAAGAATGAGGGAAAAACCGGATGAAAATGGGTCAGCCGACGATCCGGGTATGGGAATGGCGTAAGGCGAATGACGAAGCTGTCACAGCGTGCCAGGCAATGGCACACGTTCACACTCCGAACAGGCGATCGCCAGCGTCTCCCAATCCCGGGACAATGTAGCCTTTGGAATTCAGCTTCTTGTCCAGAGCACCCGACACAATCGACACGTCCGGATAATGTTTGTGCACCAATCTGATGCCCTCGGGCGCCGCCAGGAGATTCACCAATCGCACGCGCTTGGCGCCGCGCTCGTAGAGCAGTTTCAGAGCGGACACCGCGCTGCCACCGGTCGCCAACATCGGATCCATCACGATGATCTCAAACTGTCCCAGTTTCTCGGGCAGACTCTTGTGATAGGTCATCGCTTCCAACGTGTCCTCGTTACGCTTCAAGCCGACGAATCCGACCCGAGCGTGAGGCAAAAGCCGCAACAAGGGCTCCAACATTCCCAAGCCCGCACGTAGGATGGGCACCAACAGCACCTCCCGCTTCAGCACCTTCGCTCGTGTGGATGTGATGGGCGTGCGAACCGTGACCGCCTTCTGGTCGAATCCCCGCGTGGCCTCGTAGACCATCAGCATCGCCACCTCTCCAAGCGCCCGCCGGAATTCTTCCGGCTCCGTTTTCTCGTCCCGCAGCCGGGCTAGATTGTGATCGATCAGCGGGTGCGAAATGATGGTGACGTTCTTCATCTGCGCTCAGTGAAGGTAGGTTGAAGAAAGGAAATACAGACGACCGGCGTCGATCTCAGGCATCGGAATGCCCAGATCTAGCTTGATGTTCGTCTGGTTGGCGATTGGTGTCTTGCCGAGCAGGCGGAAGATATTCCCGATATCAAAAGGTATCTGGTATTTCACCACCCGGGCATGCGAAATGCCGACCAGTTCCTTGGCACGATCAATGGCCGTGTCCAAGCCACCGAGTTCATCGACAAATCCATTTTCAAAAGCCTTGCGACCGGAGAACACGCGGCCGTCCACCATCTGTTCCCAATTTTCGCCCAACTCCCGGGCGTCCTCGGCAAAGCCATGTTCCTTGTTTTTCCTGAAGGCATTCTCGCGCCCATCCTTCACGACTTCCTTGAAGCGATCGTAGGTCTCGTCGATCAGATCCTGAACCAGCTTGCGTTCATCCGCAGGAATCTCTTCCGGAGACCGCATGCCGCTGAGCATGTCCTTGTATTTGCCACTCTTGTAGACCTGCGGTTTCACGCCGACCTTGTCCATGACGCCGCGATAGTTGAATCCCTGCATGATCACGCCGATGCTGCCGGTGATCGTCAACGGATGCGCGACGATCCAGCGGCAAGGAGCGCTCACGTAATACCCCCCGGATGCGGCCAGACTCCCCATCGAAGCAATCACCGGTTTGTTGTGCTTGACCTGAAAGCGCTCAATCTCCTTCGCAATGTCATCCGAGGCCAACACCTCTCCGCCCGGCGAATCCACCCGGAGAATCACGGCGCGAATGTCCTCATTGCTCGCCGCAATCGCCAACCGACGCTTGATCCCCCGGACCATGTTCATGCCCGTTCCGGACGTGTCATACGCGGAAATCACTCCAGATACGTCGATCACCGCGATCTTGTTCGCGGAATCGCTGCTCTCAACCGAGACCTCTTCAAAAACTCCGGTTCCGGCACCCGGCATCGGGAATCCACCCATCTGCGCAAATTTCGTGAAATCCACAAGCTGCGTAACCACCAGCAGAAAGATTGCGAGAATTGCCACCACCATCCATCCACGTCCGCCAGAGCGCTGCGGTCGTTGGTATTGCTGGGTCAGAATTGGAGGCGTCAAAGGTGGCGGAGCCGTCGGCCGGGGGGCCTGGGGCTGCGGTGGCGGAGAGCCGCCGCCGCGTGTCTGGTTGGTGTCCATGGCTGCAAGCTAGTCAAACGTTCGCACCCGCACAAGGCGGATTGAGAGTTTCAAATCAATCTAACCCCATTCCCCGCAATCGGTTTCATTGCGGGATTGGAAATATCCCGACCATTCTGATTAAGTCCCCTCGTGAGCGATTACGACATGCGCTTCGGCGGAATCGGACGACTTTTCGGCGCCGCCGCCATGAAAAAACTCGGCGCCAGCCACGTCTGCGTGGTGGGTATCGGCGGGGTCGGCACCTGGGCAGCCGAAGCCCTCGCCCGCTCTGGAATCGGAGCCATCACGCTGGTGGACATGGACGATATCTGCGTCACCAACGTGAATCGCCAACTGCATGCGTTGGATGGATCCATCGGCAGATCCAAGGTGGATGCGATTGCCGATCGCATTCAGTCAATCAACCCGGAGGCCGTAGTAAACACCGTGGGCGAATACTTCACTGCGCTCAATGCCGGCGAGATCCTCGGCATGAATTTCAACTACGTCGTCGATGCCATCGACAATGTGACCAACAAGTGTCTGCTGATTTCCGAGGCTCAAAAGCGCGACATTCCCATCGTCACGTGCGGAGGAGCGGGCGGCCTGCAATCAGGTTTGGGCATCCGGATCGACGACCTTTCCCGAAGTACTCATGACGCGCTCTTGAAACAGGTGCGCAAGGGACTGCGGAAAGACCACGGTTTTCCGGTGGAACCCAAAACGTTCTTCGATGTTGTGGCGGTCTACTCCACCGGTTCACCCGTTTATCCGTGGAAAGACGGTACTGTATGTGATGCCAAAGAAGCCGGCTCCGACCTGAAGCTGGATTGCGCCAGCGGATTTGGAACCGCCACTTTCGTGACCGGCACCGTCGGTTTTGCCGCGGCGGAACACGTCATTCGAACGCTGGCTGCGGCGGCCGAATCGACACCGGGTTGAAATACAATCCCAGCAACTCCCGCTTCCACCAGTTCCCGGTCTCATCCCGTTCCTCTCTTGTCGTGAACTTGTAGTCGTAATAGACGCCGCGCAGATACTGCGGCGGCTGATCCGGAAAAGGATTGTCACTGAACAGCGAAAGTACCAGCTTATCGCCCTGCAGCAACCCGACTACTAAACCTTGCAACCAGGGATTATGTTCTGGTGCACCC
>JAYPXF010000007.1:40633-49712 GCA_038154405.1 Verrucomicrobiales bacterium
CCCAGCGCGGCGAACCACATCTGCCAATCCAACCGCGGCTGATGCGGCGCAACCAGCGAGGGACGACGTGATAGGTCGCCCGGTTTGTAGGGAAGTTCATAGGCCATCCACGTGGCACCATCGTTGCTCCCCTCAAACACGATCTCCGGCCTTCTCTCCGTCATGTTCGCGAAGAGGCCGTAGCCGTTGATCAGCAGCAACTGCCGAACCGGCCGCGCCGCCGTTTCGCACCATTTGGGAACACCCAGACCGAATACGGGCAGCATATGGACCAATGAAAGCAAGAGTGTTACGAGGCAGAACACGGTTGTGAACCCAGCCCTCGCCCAACGCCTTCGTTTTCCCGGATCAAACTCAATTTGTGGAGGTTGAATCTTCTCACGTAATCGCGTCGGGAGAAAAATCCGCACCGCCCGATCATCCAGCAGGCTGACACAGATCACGATGGTGAGCAGGTTGAAGAAGGTGTAGTTACCGGAAAGAATGATCACCATCATCAAAGCAATCGTGGCACAGGCCGCGATCAGCCGCAGCCGACGCGGCAGAAAGATGAAGAACGGCAGCACCAATTCGATTCCGAACATGATCCCGCAGCAGGTCTGGTGAAACCACACCGGCAGCTGATGCAGATGCCACGCGATCGAATTGGGCAACGGTTGGGTTTCGTAGTTAACCGTCAACGCCGTCAGGTTCCACCACACCTCATCCTTCGACAGCAGTTTCACCATGCCGGACGCAAACATCAGTCGGAACACGAGCCACCGCATCAGCAACAACGGAACAAACGGTGGCGGTTTCAGTCGCAACGGATTTTCAAGCCACCCGCTGCGGGCCAGAAGGATCCCGATCACGCCTGCTTCCAAGAGCAGGATGTCCCATTGGAAGTTCAGCCACGGGGAACAGACGTGCACAAGCGACAGGTAGCACGTCCACAAACCGATCAGACAAACTCGGGTGCACACCCCGATGATCGCCAATCCCGACATCACGACCCCGGCCACGCATACTCCGTTCAACATGCTGTCGGAATAGCCAAACCAGAACAAGCTGGGCACTCGCCAGAGTTTCGTCATCAGACCGTCCGCCCTCAGGGATTTCTCCATCCCCTGCATCAGGTGAGCGACCGGTTGGATCCCGTTTTCCCCGCTCAACGGGATGATTTGAGACCACAACGAGAGGAACGCGATCAGGTAAACCAAGGCCAATCCCCGTAAAATGACCCACGATGTCAGCCCATAACCCGGCACTTCGATCTGGCTCCCGTGAACGGCCCGCCAGATCTTCGACAGGAAGCCTCGGTTTCGCGCCACCTTGGCATAGGCCCATTCGGCCAGATCCGAAAAAAACGCTCCTGAACCACAGAAGCTGCGGATCATTGGAAATCGTCCGGACAACGATTCCGCCACCGCCGCCGCGCCTGACAAGGTCTCCCCGTTCGGCAAAATCAACTGCACGGCCTCGTCATACGCCTCTCGCGGAATCTCAGGAAACCTGGCCGTCGCCCGCTCATCTTGACTGGCAACAAATGCCACCTTCCCGGCCGTCCAGACCTTCCATCGCTCCACCCAGAAGCAGCAAAAGCGGCACTCACCGTCATAGAACATCAACGGCTTGTCCGGCGGGTTGGCAACTGTCGGACCGGGCGGCATGAAGTTGAAAACTCCGAATTTCAAGCCGCGAACTCCAGACAAAAGCGCATTCTCATCCCGAACGCTTGCAGCTTGAAGTTTGGTGATTGGAGTTCCCACTTTCCACACATGTATTGCGTTAATCTCGCAAAACCGGTTACTTATCAGCCCGTCAATGCCGACTGTTGCCGAACAACTACGCGCTGCCCGCGAGGCCCGCAAATTCACCATTCATCAGGTGGCCGAAGCCACCATGATCAAGACCGAGCATATTCGGGCCTTGGAAAATGGTGATTTCAGCCCGTTCAGCGCGCCGGTCTACATTCGCGGCCACGTCAAAGCCATGGCCCGGGCACTGCATATGGACCCGGTCGCCATCCTCAATGATCTGGATCGCGAACTCTCCCAAACCGCCAATTTCAACGCGCCTCCGAGCCTCACTCCCAAGGAAAAGGGAATTCTCGATTGGGTCATGCTGCAGATCTCCAAGATGCATCTGCAGATTCTGGCGCCGTTCATCATTCTCTTCGCCTTGGCCGGTGCGATTTTCTGGGGTTACACCATCTGGCGCAAACAGCAGACCACCGACCCGCTCGAGAATCTCGGCCCGGGCATCTATCAAACCCAGCCCAGCGTCGGCGGCCAATACCTTCCGCTTCCCACCAACGCGCCCCCCACAAAGTAGTTGCCCGTTCGCTTCGACACCATTGCAGCTCCCTTTCATTCTGTGCCTCAGAAGAAGAAAACCCCCGATTCTCCCCCCCCCACCAAGGTGGGAATGATCTCACTCGGTTGCGCCAAGAATCTCGTCGACGCCGAGATCATGCTCGGCTCGCTGGAGAATTCCGGCATCGAGATCACCAACGACACCGAGGAAGCCGACGTTGTCATCGTCAACACCTGCTCCTTCATCGATTCAGCACAAGAGGAATCAGTCGACACCATTCTTGAAAGTGATGCCGTCCGCAAGGGGGCGCAAAAGGGCCAAGGTCTGATTGTCTCCGGCTGCCTGCCGCAACGCTTCAAGAAGGAATTGCCCAAACTGCTTCCGGAAGTGGATGCCTTCATCGGCATTGATCAGGTGAAGGACATTCCCGAGGTCGTCCAACAGGCGCTGGCCAACCGCACGCACAAGCTGGACAAGACCAAGAAAAAATCCGCCAAGGGCCGCAAGAAGCAAGTCTCCAAAAAACTCGCCGAACTCGATGCCGATCACGCGCCGGATGCGCATGAGAAAAGCGAGTCCATCCGCGGCACGGATGCCTTCGGCAATACCGCCAAGATCATCACGCCGACCGATGAACCGTTTGTGGACATCAATGCCCGTCCGCACTACATCCCGGACGTCGCTACTCCTCGACATCGGCTGACCCCAAGACACCTCTCCTATCTCAAGATCGCCGAAGGCTGCAATCACCCCTGCAGCTTCTGCATCATTCCACGCATGCGCGGCAGCCACCGCAGCCGCCTCCAGTCGGATGTCGTCGCGGAGGCCAGGCAGCTGATCAAGAGTGGTGTCCGCGAGATCAACCTGATTTCCCAGGACTCGACCTACTACGGACTCGACCTGCGAGACAATCATTCGCGGGCCATCGCATCTCCTGAAAAATTCACCGCCGCCACCAAGGCCCTGCCCGCCAACGCCACCACCATTTCCACCCTGCTGCGCGAACTGAATTCACTGCGCGGCAAGTTCTGGGTCCGCATGCTGTATACGCATCCCGCCCATTGGACGGACGAGCTGATCGAAACCATGGCGGAATGCAAAAAGATCGCCCGCTACATCGACATCCCGCTGCAGCACATTCATTCCACCATGCTGCAGCGCATGCGCCGCGAGACCACCGCCGAATACATCATCGACCTCCTTCAACGCATTCGCAAAGGCGTTCCCGGCATTGCCCTGCGTACCACATTCATCGTCGGTTTTCCCGGCGAGACCGATGCGCACTTCGAATGTCTGTTGGATTTCATCCGGGAAACGAAGTTCGAACGTCTCGGCGTCTTCACCTACTCGCAGGAAGACAAGACGGTGGCCGGCAAGATGGCCCGCCAGATTCCCGACGAGGTCAAACAGACCCGCCGCGCTTTGGCCATGGCCGAACAGCACGACATATCCCGGGAACTTTCCTCCGCCCATGTCGGCCGCAAGCTCAACGTCCTCGTCGAGCATCGCGCCAGCAGTGATGAACTGCAGCAGGCCAACATCAGTTCCTGGGAACACGGCCTGATCCGCGACGAATCCAGCGAAGAACCAGCCATCAAGGGCAATTACCTCGTCGCCCGCAGCGAACACGATGCCCCTGACATCGACGGCCGCGTCTACATCAAGACGCCGGCGCGCAAAGACATTCTTCCGCTGGGACAGTTCGCCAAGGTCAAGGTCATTGGGCATACCGACTACGATCTGATCGCCGAACCCGCCTGACGAAGCGGTCAATCTGTGGCAGGTCTCTCGACCGGATCGCTTTCCGGCTATTGCAATCACTGCCTTGCGTGCCAATAATCCCGCCAACCAAACCAACCGTCCGACGCGCGCATGAACCTTCCCAACAAACTGACAGTATCACGCCTGGTGCTGACGGTTTTCTTTCTGCTCGCGATCTTCAACAATTTCCCGTTCAGCAACACGATCGCCCTCTCCCTTTTCGTCATCGCCAGCTTTACGGACATGCTGGACGGACAGATTGCCCGCAGCCGGAAACTCATCACCAACTTCGGCACGCTCATGGATCCGTTGGCGGACAAGATCCTGACCTGCTCGGCGTTCATCGCCCTGGTCGAGCGCGGTCTGTTACATGAAGGAACCGGACTCCAGATGCACGCGTGGATGGTCTGCATCATCGTCGCCCGCGAACTGTCCATCACCGGACTCCGCATGATGGCCGCCTCCAAGAACATCGTCCTCGCCGCCGAAGGCTACGGCAAGCACAAGACCATTTCCCAGATGGCCTGCCTCACCGCGCTGCTCGTATTGGTCGGTGTTCCCGAATGGGGACCTGCCGGAGCCAACATCTTCAGCGGCTGGCTGCCATGGCTCTGTGTGATCAGTCTTTGGATCACTGTATTCCTGACCCTGTTCTCCGGGAGCGTCTACGTGTGGAACAACCGCAACCTGTTCCTCGATGACCTCTGAGAAACCGCCAATACTCTACGAGCAACTCGGCGGCCACGACGGCATTCTTGCGTTCATCCGCCCGTTCTACATCGACGTCCGCCAGCACAACATCCTTGGCCCGGTGTTCAACAACCATATTGAAGACTGGGAAGCGCACCTGTCGAAGATCACGGAATTCTGGGCACTCCAGACCGGCGGTCCATCGACGTATCGAGGCGGATTTGCCGGTGTTCACCTACGTGCCGGAATCCAACCGGAGTTTTTCGATCATTGGCTTGGCCTCTGGGATTTCAACTGCCAACGTCATCTCGCTCCCGAGGTTGCCAAAGCAATGAGCGCCCTCGCCCACGAACTGGGTCGGCGGCTGAGAACAGTGGTTCAAGGCGTGCCCAGATAGTGTGCCGCCCACATCCGCTCCAAATCACAGGTCACAGAACTTCCTTGAGCAGACGACCGGTGTGACTGCTCTTCGAACGGCAAACTTTTTTCGGCGTACCTTCCGCCACGATACGCCCGCCGTCCTTGCCTGCTTCCGGCCCCAGATCGATCACCCAATCCGCCGACTTGATGACGTCAAGATTGTGTTCGATGACAATGATGGAATGCCCGGCCTCGACGAGACGTTGAAAAGCTTCCAGCAGAACGCGCACATCATGGAAGTGAAGTCCGGTGGTCGGCTCATCAAACAGGAACAGCAAACCGCCGTCCTGGGATCGCTTCCGGGAACCGCCAAAGATATCCGCCAAGTGACTGACCAGTTTCAACCGTTGGCATTCACCACCAGACAAGGTGTTGATGGGTTGGCCCAGGCGCAGATAACCCAGCCCCACCTGTTGCAGTAGCTCGAGCTTCGCCACGGCTTTGACGGCCGGCTTCGAATCCGGCATCGCGGAAAGCACGGAGACGACCTCATCCACGCTGGCTTCCAGCACATCGGCCACGCTCCAATCGCGATCCGTAATACGGATCTCCAACACATGCGATTGATAGCGACGGCCGTCACAGGCAGGACAGCGGACAAAGACGTCACTGAGGAACTGCATCTCGATCTTCTCGAAACCGGCGCCGCGACAACGCTCGCACTGCCCGCTGTGAGAATTGAAGCTGAAGGAACTGGCCTTGAGTCCGCGGTCCTTCGCCACGAGCGACTGCGCGAACACCTCACGAATGTCTTCAAAAGCGCCGATGTACACGGCGGGGTTGGAACGCGGGGTCTTACCCAGCGACGATTGATCCACCAGCACAACCTGCCGGATGTTTTCCGCGCCCTTCAGATCGGACTCCGGCGGAGCTTCCCCCGGATCGAGTTCTTCATCTGATTCCAACCGGTCTGATGCCTTCTTGTCAGCATCCTCTCCGCCCAGATGCGCGCGCAATGCAGGCAACAGTTCCTCCCGGACCAGCGTCGTCTTGCCGGAACCGCTCACACCGGAGATGCAGACAAACCGTGCCAGCGGCAGACGTAGTGTCAGGTTTCGCAGATTGTTTCGATTGGCCCCGATCAATTCCAACCAGTTCGTTTCGGAATCGACTGAACGGCGTGTCGGAACGGGGATCAATTCCCTGCCGCTCAGATACTTGCCCGTAAGAGACTTCTTCGATCGCAGAATCTGACGATAGCTCCCTTGAAACACCAACTCCCCTCCGCTCTCACCATGCCCGGGCCCGAGGTCAACGATCTCGTCCGCCGCCTTCATGAGATCCGGCTCATGTTCCACAACCACAACCGTGTTACCCTGATCGCGAAGCTTGTGAATCACCCCGACCAATTGCCGGGTGTCTCGCGGATGCAGACCCACGGTGGGTTCGTCCAACACATAGAGCGTGTTCACCAGTTGCGTGCCCAGACATGACGTGAGGCTGACACGTTCGGTTTCCCCACCCGACAATGTGCGCATCGGACGGTTCAGGGTCAGATAGCCGAGCCCGACCTCACAAAGAAAGCCCAGTCGTGATCTCACCTCGTCCAAGGCGATGAAAATCGGATCGTTCTTCCGCCGTCCCCTCAACCCCTTCACCAAACCGTCAATGACCTCGCGAGCCGCTGCAATCGGCAATTGATAGATATCCGCCAGGGAATGGAGTGCCTTGTTCGGCAAACGAAATTGCAGGCTCTCCGGTTGCAATCGTTTGCCCAGGCATACCGGACACTTGGAATAGGCCCGAAAGCGGGAAAGCAACACCCGGACATGCATCTTGTAGGACTTCGATTCCAGCCAACGGAAATAGCCCTTGATGCCATACCACGCCCGCGGCCACTCGTGCTCCTCGTCGATACCATAGTCCGGGTCTCCATCAATGACCCAGCGCTGGTGTTCTTCCGGCAACTCCTTGAACGGAACGGTCATGGACACGCCGGTTGCCCGGCAGAATTTCTTCAAATCCTTCTGACACTCCGCACTGAACCCACTGCGCCATGGTTTGACCGCGCCCTTGGCTAGACTGAGGGTTCGATCCGGAACCGCCAGATCGTAATCAATGGTGATCACCCGTCCGAAGCCCTTGCATTCCGGACAGGCACCAACCGGGTGATTGAACGAAAACAGAGCCGGCGTGGGTTCGCGGAAATCAATGTCGCATGCGGCACAATGATAGCGATTCGAAGCCTGTATCTGTCGATCCCCGACGCGCAAAGTGAGATTGCCTTTGCCAAAGTGATAGGCCTGTTCGCAGGCTTCCACAAAGCGGGCCTTGTGACTGGACGCGAGTTTCAACCGATCTTGCACCACGGTTACCGCTGGCCGCTTTTTCTTCGATTTTCCCACCTCTCCAACACGGACGATTTCACCATCCAGAATGATGCGCTGATAGCCCTGCTTTGAAATGAGCTTGAGTGATTCCTCCCAACTCAGTTTCTGGGTCAGTGGGAGGTCAAACGTGATCAGGCAGTGCTCACCGTCATGATTCCCACGAATCTCCCTCCACAACCCTTGCGGCGTATCCTTCCCCACTTCCTTGCCGCAACCGGAACAGTATTGCTTGGACAAATGCGGCCAAAGAACCTTCATGAAGTCAAAGACCTCGGTCATGGTGCCGACAGTGGAGCGCGTCGTACGGACAGAGTTGCGTTGTTCGATGGCGATGGCCGGAGGAATCCCCTCGATGCGATCCACCCGTGGCTTGTCCATCCGATCAAAGAACTGCCGGGCGTAGGGTGAAAACGTCTCGATGTAACGACGCTGCCCTTCTGCATAGAGGGTGTCAAAGGCCAGCGAACTCTTTCCCGATCCACTGAGGCCGGTAACGACTGTCAGCTTGCCCAAGGGGACATTGAGATCGAATCCCTTGAGATTGTTGTGCCTCACCCCTCGCAGGGAGATGCATTCGCCGTTATTCTTGCTGGCCACGCCGCGCGAAGGTAATCAGGAATCGCCACGCGGCAAGCGTAAGTGACTGCAAGGCCGCCTCCGGCCTGGCAAAAAACAAGAATCTGCGGTGGACGAAAGCCCCATCGCCTGTCATTTCACTTTTTTGACTACAGTTCCACGGAGATCCTAATTCGATCCCCCGCCCTGGTTGTTCTGCTGGGTGAAGCCTTCGAAAGCTCGGTAGAAGCGAGAACTGGAACCGTTGCTGCCGTGGTCGGTGACCTCGGCTGTGCCGGTTCCGTTGGTGGAACTCTGATCCGTGTTGCTGGTAAACACGTCCTGCCAGTTGGCGTTGGTCAGCGACTGGGTGTATTGCACCGTGTAAGTGCGTCGGTATTCGCCGCGAACTCGAAGCTGGAATTGACCATTGTTCATCGAAAGTGATTCCAGAGTCGGACGAATGGCCGTGCCGGTCGTGGTCAGCTCGAATGCAGTCACTTTCACGAAAACGGCCTTCGCGAGAACTCCCGCGTAGTCATTGGTCTCTACGTCCACCACTTTTCCAAATATCAGCTGACACTCATACGTTCTGCCCGGTGCGAGCGTCCCGGCGGGAATTGAAGTGCTGGTTGCGGTTCCGTCCAGAAACCCACTTTCGGTAGGACTGGGACTCTCATAAATCGTGCGCCCTTGATCATTGTCGATTTCAAGGCCGATGAAGTCGTTGGCTGTGCCCCCGCTGAACGCGCCCCAGGACAAATTCAACGCAACGCCCGGATCCACTGTCGCCAAAGAGGAAAAATTCAAAATGGTCGGGTCGTTGGGATAGCTGTCCGGAGTCAACGACAGTATGATCGTCTTCGTGCCATCCCGAAAGGTGGTGAACTCATTCGTATAATTGCCATTTGGAATGAAGGCATCGAGATCCGATTTTTCGGCATAGAACGCCCCAAGTTCCATGGAGTCACCGTGGTCGTTGGACGCCTCCAACGGCCCGCCGATCGGTCCGCTGATCGCCAAGCGAG
>JAYPXF010000007.1:49722-53569 GCA_038154405.1 Verrucomicrobiales bacterium
CTGTGAAACGCTGACGGGGATTGAATTGCTCTGAAACAAGGCTTGCCCTTTTACAACGATCAGACTTTCCACCGCCGGTTGGCCCACGCTTGAATTGCCCGCGGTGGCAAACTCGCCGAAGTAACTTCCGTTGAGTTTGTTGCCTGCGGCATCACGCAGATTCGCTGTCGCCCCCTGTGGATTCAGCGTCCAGGTGATCCGCGTATTCAGCGGCAGATTGTTAGTGTAGTCGCAGAACAATTTCTTGGCATCCGCACTCCATGAGTAGGCAAAGCCTGCCGGATTCGCGACGCCGGTCCAGTTAATCGCATCGCTTACCGTGACGGAAGTATCCATCGCTTCGTTGAATTCGAATGCAACCACGGAGGTATCTGCCACTCCGTTTTCACCATAGTGAGGTGAGGTGTTCGAAATCTGCGGTGCCTGGGTGTCCGCCGGGCCGCTGCCTGCCGTGCGCAAGCCGGCGCGGGTTTCCTTCATGTAGCCGGACAGGCCGGATGCGTAGACGCTGGTCTGCGAGACTCCCTTGATGAATCTGACGGTCAGATTGTAGCGCGATCCGGCGGCGAGAGTGTTTGCCGGAATCACCACCGAAGTCGCCGTGCCATCCAACTGCCCCGGTTCACCAGGATTCGGCGTGGAGAAGACATTCGAACTGCCTGACGGGCTGTCCAGTTTGACCTCCACCATGATGATATCGTTGGCGCCTCCGCCCGAGAAGGCGTCCCATGTGAGCGTGAAGTCCGCCGCATGATTGATCGATTGTCCGGCCAACAGATTGCTGATGCGCGGCGCATTCGGGTAGGTGTCCCCGGAGAGATTCAGCGTGACCGTTTTCTGTCCGTCATTCGCGGCATTAATCACCACGGTGTAGTCGCCATCGGTAAATGCGGCATCCAGCGCCAATTTGGTTTCGTACCCAGCCTCAAAATTGAATGAGTTGTCGCCTCCGTCATTTCGCGCAATTGCCAACGGACTTCCACCCGGAGCTTGAACGGTCGCGCTGGTAACCGTGTTTGATCCCGTAGTCGCGATGAAGACGCCAAATGTGAGTGGTTTACGATTGTTGTGGTGATTTTCTTCACGGAGAGCCGGGGCAAACGGATTGTCCTGCTCAAATATCTGGGTCTTGAACACGGCGTAGAAGGCCACGTCCTGGGCTGGGAGCGAAGAGGCGAAGAGCATTGCGCCAAGCGCAATCACTGCGGAGAGAATGAGGCTTTTCATCGGAATTTCGGGCTGTGCGTGCCAGCAATCGAGACGATTACGGGGATTGCTATGACACAACTCCACCATTTTTGCCAGCAAATTGGTCCCTTTGAAACGAAAGCGCCGGAGACCTTGGGGTCTCCGGCGCGAGCTTAAACCGCGTAGACGGTTGGTGATGGGGTGTCCGTTTTCGTAACCAACGAGGTCGGACGCACAAATCTCAGGTAATCATAGGCTCAATTCGGACTGCAGGTTTCACGCCGGAGCGGCTCCGGCACCAACGTTCAACATCCGGCCAGCCGACCCAGACGACGATTCCCGCAATTAGACCTGCGTGTCGTGTTCTTGGAGAAACCAATGACCAGGTCGAAGGCCGCCGTCGGCTCCTGAATGAAGCTGATGGATATGCACTTCTCGCTGCGTGGCTTGGTGACACTGTCCTGTTTTGCGTTCATGGCGTTCTGTATGATCGGGGTTTCGGATTACAGGGACACCGTAGCCCACGAGCCGAAATCAACAATCGGGCCACCTCCCCCATAGGGGTATGAGGGAATCCTCCAAGGAACATTTATCCGGATACAAGAATTGCGATTCCAAAAAGAATGCAAATCCCGTCCCGAATCAGCGATGCGTCACCTCGTCCCCGCTTGTTCATCGCAATGCCACGCGCAATCAAAACCGCAGCGGGGACGAACAGGGTCAGGGATTGCCATCGTCCCTTGTCCAGACCGACAGCCTGTAGAATCCAGCCGCCTAGAAAAATCCCGCAAATCATGATGAGCCCTATCACCATTCCATCCTCCTTTCGCTTTTGTTGTGGCCCCTGAAAGGAAGCCGTTACTGAACCGAAAACGGGAGCTTGTCCAAACGGCTCTTCAGCGCCTCCAAGACCCGTTTCGTATCGATCTTCCGATGGGTCTTCGTCAGCTCCGAATTGGGAACCCGATCCAGATTTCGCAATACCACGCAGTAATCGGAATTCACCATCACCCCGAGCAGTTCGCCTGACTTGCTCAGAACCAGGTCTCCCGATGACGGCGAGAACTCACCGAACAGCGACTTGAAGAAACCACCCTTCATCTTCACAAACTCTGGGTTCCGAGGATCCAGGCGAAACTCCGCTTCTCCATAGTATCCCCCGCCCTTGCCGATCAGAACGGCCTTCGCAAACTTGAACGGATCCGTGGTGAGATCATAGACCTTCACTCCCGTGATTGACGCCAGGGTTTCATTGACCGGAATCACCACCAAGCGGGGATCTGCCATGAGGAATTCCAAGGGGCGGAATGCCAGGTCGCGACGTCGCTTCGTAACGGAGGAAACAACCTTTTCCAATCCGACTGCCGGCCGCGCCAAAGCCAGTGGGGAATCCTTGATGTGCATCAACGCGTAGACGCCCGACTTGTCTCGCACCAAAAGGGTCTGGTTTTCCTTCTTCCGTTCGGAAGAACCGAACAGCCCGGAAGAGATGCCCGAAATCGACACGCTCACCCGATTGGAAAGGAAAGTGTTGAACATCTGGTTGGGATTGATCGCCTGGCTGTCGCGAAACTCATCCGTCAACTCTTTGGATTTCATCGCAAGCTGCGACACCCCGGCACTCAGCTTCTCGGCGTGCTTCTGAAGTTCCCGCTTCTCCAGACGAACAACCGCGACCTCACCTTTCAAATCCGTGACGTTCCGTTCCAGAATGGCCTTTTCCTTCTGTCCCGCCTGCACCTGCGCCGAAAGCCCCTGCACCTGACCGTTGAGCTGCGTAACCTGGTTTTCCACCATGGCTTTGGCTTGGGAAAGTTTTGCAAGTTCCTCCTGCTTCGCCTTCTCCAGCGCCGCCAACTCCGCCGCCTTCGCATCCAGCTCCGCTTTACGCTTGGCTTCCGCCTCGGCGAGCCTCTTCTCGTATTGCTCGCGCAACATGCGTTTCTCCGCCTCAGTCACCTTCACCTGGCTGGTTAGATTGGATGCCTGCATCTGCGCCCGCTTGCGGTTCGCCTCCTCCATCGCCAGTTCGCGCAGCTTCATCTGAATTTCCTTCTGACGATCCTCAAGATCACCCGTCAGCCGGTTCACTTCCTCGCGATTCTTGGCTGCAGAAAGGCTCACCATGGAGTATTGCTTGGAGAGCTCCTGGTAAGCCGCCTGATTGGTCTGCAACCGGGACTGGAGACTGTTCGCATTCTGCTTCAATTGCGACAGCGCTTGCTCCTGCGAGGCGAAGTTGCCCTCGACGAACTTCAGCTTCCGTTCCAGGTCTGCGCGGGAATTGGATTCCTTCTCAAGCGCCGCCTTGAGCAAGGCAACCATGTCATCATCCACCTTCTCCTCATCTTCCTTCTTCTCGTCCTCAATCGGCTCGACCTTCGCCTGTTGAGGCGACGGCGGCACGGGCTCAACCTGCTCCCAGCGCGTGAGCGCCAGCAGGTTCAGCAACAGGAAGTCGCAGATAATGAGCAGCAGGGTCCGGTTCATGCGGGTGATTGGGCGCCGATGGTCTGTTCAGACTGCATCTGCAGAATCAGGTTACGCTTAAATCCGCGGACATGGCCGATTTTCACGAGCGCAACACAGACGATGCCAAAGAGGTTTGAGGAATAGGCGGCGAGCAGATTCGCCTCGATGACCTGCATCACCTGGAGGA
>JAYPXF010000007.1:53579-54784 GCA_038154405.1 Verrucomicrobiales bacterium
CAATGCCATGTGAATTGACGGACCGGATGTGGCTACCGGCGATGCCAACATAGAGCCCCCCGTCGAACAGGTTCTCTTCGTTCTCCATCAGCCTGAGCTTGAGGCTGGCGGGAGCGGCCTGCAGGTCGATTTCCCGGATCTTCATCAGACAGATCATATAGACCAGTATCTGAATCAACCCGAACAACATGATCGATATTATCGTGGATTGGTCCATCGTTCTCGGAGCTTGGTTATTACCGTTTTCGGAAGGCACGGGCGAGTTTGAAAGTCCGGCAAATCGATATCCCTCCGGCGCCTCCGGTTTGGCGTCCTTCAGGCTGCGCATGAGCATGGGTTCACTGAGAAACACCAATCCGCCCAATAGAACCACGATCAATGCACCACGGGTGATGATGCGAAACCCGGAGCCCGGATTGTTGGGTTCCGCCACGTTGGCGTCGCCGCAAGGAATCTGTGATTGCAATCCGAACAGCGAGGAGTTTCCACCCTGCTGCCCCTTGGGGCCAACTGACAACTTCATCCAAGAAATCAACAGTGACAGTCCGCCGAACACGAACAAGACACACTTGGCGATGAACATCTCCAACGGCCACTTGATGATCAGTGGAGCCGCCAGCGGCAACCCGCCACCAGGAACGGAGGCAATCACCACCTGCCGGTCCAGAAGGATCGAAACCGCGGGAGCCCCCTGCGCGAGCGCACGTTTCAGGTTCTCCACGCCCTCGGCGTCGAACCGATTGATGTAATCGATCACCCCGCTGGGGGATTCCGACATCAACGCCGCACAATAAGCCAGCGAAGCGTCTTCCGGTCGGTCATTCACCAAGGCGGCGAACCGGCGCAGGTCTGTCGTGTTTTCGAAAGAGTGCAGGATCTCAGTCAGCTGAATCCAGTTCATCCGGTTCCCGAGTATCAACAAGGCGTAGTAAACCTCTTCCAACCGCTCCGGATTGCGGCTCGCATTGGCGGTCTCCGCCATTGACTTGATTTCGTCCTCAAAAGACTGCGCCAGCAGCTCGCTGCCGTAGAACAAACCGGCGAGTACGACCGTGGCATCCAATGGTTGGCCACCCGGTTTGTTGGCGGGAACGAATCGCTTGTAAGCCTCCAATTCCCGGGTTCGCACTATCGCCTGCACACCGGGTTGGGTGGAATCGGTAAGATACGGATAAACGACCTGACGCACCTGGTCGATCATGAAG
>JAYPXF010000008.1:0-18987 GCA_038154405.1 Verrucomicrobiales bacterium
GACCACTCCCTTCAGCATGCGCGTCTGCGGATGAATATCGCCGGCCGTACGAACCAAGCTTCCGCGCCACCTCTCCAGTTTCCCCCCGATGATTGCACTCACGCTCACCGCAGGCACTGAAGCGTTGCTCCTGTGTTTGAGTGCCACATCAATGTATTTCAGTTCATCGAGCGGAAGCGGCAGGGATACCTCGACGTAATCCACTGCATAGACCCGGGCGACCGGAACACCGCGATTGATGAACTGTCCCAATCCCACATGCCTGGCGCGAATCCTTCCGTCGAATGGCGCCACAATTTCACAACGATCCAGATCCAACTTCGATTTTGCCAGATTCGCGTCGGCGGAACGCATCGCGGCTTCCGCATCCTTGAGCTGCGGTTCGCGCAAGAGAAGCGGACTGGCCGCCCCCTTGCCTTCCCGCTCCCATTCCTGTTTGGCGACCTTGGCCTCCGCCTGTTCGCGCTCCCAGGCAACTTTCGCGCGGGCCACCGCCGCCTCGGCCTGCGTCACCGCCAGATCGAAATCGCGCCGATCAATACGAACCAACGGGTCGCCCTTGCGAAAGAACCCACCATCGGCAAAGCCATCCGCGACCCATACCACCTTTCCCGCTACTTCGCCCATCAGATCGATCTCCGTGCGGGCGGCAACCGTCCCCTGCGATTGCACCGCGAACTTGTGCCGAACGGGTTCAATGGCCACGACTTCAACCACGGGGAACACTTCCGCCCGGGGCTCGGGTTTGATTTCGCGTTTGTTGGCGATCAGAAACCAGACCAGTCCGCTGGACGTTCCCAGCACGATCACCGGCAGCAATGTTTTAAGAACCGTTTTCATCCTCATCGTCGCAGGTCAGACCACCACCCAATGCCAGGTGCAACGCCACCCGATTGTCGAGCCGGGCACGTCGGACAGCGATCAACTGACTCTCCGCATCCAGACCGCGACGCCGGGTTTCCAGCAGTGTCAGCAAGTCGTCCAGACCGGCTTCATAGCGTTCCGCCGCCAGGCGACTTGCGGCACGCGCCTGGCGGTCTGTTTCGCGCAATTCCGATTCGCGTTGGCGAAGCAGGCTCTCGTTGGCCAACGCAGTTTCCACTTCGCGAAAGGCATTCAGCACCGCCGCGTCGTAGTCTTTGGCAGCAGCTTCCAGCAGGGCCTTGTTCAAGCGTATGTTTGACCGCAGGCGCCCGCCCTGAAAAATGGGTTGTGCGGCATTGGCCGCCAGCGACCACACGCTGAAATCGTGATCCAGCAGATCCTGCAATTCGTTGCTGGTCCGGCCACCACTCACGGTCAGACTGATCGCCGGCAACCGGGCCGCATTCGCTTCTTCCACCCGGAAGCCCGCCGCCTTGAGCTTCCATCTGGCAGCGACCAGATCCGGGCGCCGATCCAGCAGCTCCGCGGGCAATCCGGCCGGCACATCCGTCATCGGTTCCTGCAACAAGCTGGGGCCGGAAAGCTCGCCGTCGGGATATCGTCCCAACAGCGATTGCAGCTGACGCCGGGCATCATTGAGTTCCACCTCCCGCATGGCGACCAAGGCTCGCGCAGAAGCCGCATTGCTCTTGGTCACGCGCACCTCGATCGGGGAGCGAATGCCTTCTTCGTATCGCGCCTGCATCCGGTTGCCGGTCTGTTCAAGACTCGCAGCGGTTGCTTTCGCCAACTGCAGTTGCCGATCAGCTTCCGCGAGCCGAAACCAACCGCGCGCCACCTGCCCGGCCAATGAAAGTCGCGCGCCTCGCAGATCATCCGTGGTCGCGAGGTAGTCTGCCAGCGCCGCCTTGCGACCGGATCGAACGCGCCCCCAAACATCGAGTTCCCAGTCGGCGACGAGCTGAAACGAATGCGTCGTCGCCCGAGTTTTCAACGGACCTGACGTCCCCGGAATGGGAAGGCCGACAAACACCTGCTGTTGACGGGAAGAACCGGCCTGAGCAGCGACCGAGGGAAGTGATGCGGATCCCGCGATGCGGCTTTGTTCCATCGCTGCCTGCACGCGGGCGCGCATGGCCGCGAGCGACGGATTCCCGACCAGCGCTTCCGTGATCAGCGCGACAAGATTGGTGTCACCCAAATCACTCCACCATTCCTCCAACACTTTTCCTTCCGCGGAATCTTGATGCCAACCGGCGGGAGTCCCAACACTCGATTCAGGCGGGGGGAGCGTGGTGCACGAGATCAGCGAGGCAACCGAGACCAAGGCAAGCAACCGCCATCCCGCCTGGTTCTGTATCAATCGCCGCGTCCTCATTCAAAAGACAGTTGAAAGTGATGGCAGATGATTGCCGGCGCAAGCGCGGAAGCTGACCATTCTTGTTTTCCAAGCGCAAGAGGCGCACCCGGAAGAGCGCGCCTCAAAGGGCACGCTTACAGAATGAACTGCGACGACGAATTCAGCCCAGGCCGGGAACGCCCCAACCCGGCCGATACGTCTTGCTGACGAACTCGTTCGCTTCGGCCTTGTTCGTGAAGCGCATGTTGGCGGAATCCCACTCCAGTTTCTCGTTCGGGTAGCGCACGGCGATCGTGCCAAGCAACACCGTCTCGGTCATCGGACCGGAGTAGTCGAAGTTGGATGACGTGGTTCCCTGCCCCTTGCAGGCATTGGTCCACTGCATGTAGTGGTCGTCGCCGGGAACTTCGAGCAGCTTCGCATTGGCGAAATCCGCTTTGGGCCAGAGTTGCGGTTGGCCTTTGTGCGCGCACAGCATCGCGCCCTGATCACCCACAAGCAAAACGCCGTTGGATGGGATGTCCTTGGCTGTGCCACCGGGCAACAGGTTATGGGAAGGCTTCTTCCCACCGTCATACCAGGTCATGCGAACACTCTTGTCGGCGCAATAGGCCGTCCCCGGGAATTCGTAGTGAATGATTTCCCAACTGGGATAGGTCTCGCCATTCGTCGCCGGCCCTTCGGACCAGACCCGATCAGGTGCTCCCAGCTGAAGTCCCCAGACAATGGGATCGATGATATGACAGCCCATGTCTCCCAAAGCACCGACACCGAAATCCAAGAATCCACGCCAGTTGAATGAGTGATATGACCCGCGACCGCCCTTGCTGCCGGTCTTCGGACCGACGTAATGACGATAAGGCGCTGCCCCGAGCCACAGATCCCACCACAGGTAGTCCGGGACGGGATCCGATCCTTGGGGACGTTCGATCCCCTGCGGCCAGACTGGGCGATTGGACCATGCGTGGGCTTCTTTGATCCTACCAATGGCACCGCCCCGAACAGCCTGAACCAAAGACTTGTAGCCGGATCCGCTGTGATTCTGGTTTCCCATCTGAGTCACAACGTCCGCGGCTTTGGCGGCCGCCGTCACGGCCCGGGCTTCTTCGATGGTGTGAGCCATCGGTTTTTGGACGTATACATGCTTGCCGAGTTGAATTGCTGCCATGGCCACCGGCACGTGCATATGGTCCGGGGTCGAAACCGTGACGGCATCGATGTCGGCCTGCTCCAAGAGTTTCCGCCAATCGTGGTACAGCTTGGCGCCCGAGTATTTCAGAGCGGCGCGACGGAGGGTGCGATCGTCCACGTCGCAGATCGCCACGACATTCTGACCTTTCGAGGTCATGGCAATATCACCCGCGCCTTTACCGCCGACACCCACGGCGGCAATGTTCAGCTTGGAGGCGGCAGACTTGTAGGTGGGTTTGGCCTGAGGGGTAGCGCAACCGGCAATGGCCAGTCCACCGGCAGCAACCGCACTGGCTTGAAGGAACTCGCGACGATTCAGATTATTGGCACTCATTACGGGAATTTTCGCTGAAAGACCGCTTTTTAGTGCCTTTGTCGGGAAATCCCAAGTGCAAATGCGCAAAGTCCGCCAAATATGGCGTTTTGGCCTCGATTCGGAGTCTCTGCAGCGCTGATTGGCGCTTGACGGTTTGCAAGACATCCTCCTATGGTTCTCATCAGACAAACGATCGGCTGGGCTCCAGCAATTCGCGTCGGAATTATTTCCGGCTTTTTTTTGCCCCCGAGCCGATCAAGACACGGGCGAAAACGATATGAACGCTGAATTTATTGCCGTTTTGGAATATTGGGAACGCGAGAAGGGTATCAGCAAAGAAACCCTGATTCGCGCTGTCGAAGAATCCCTCGTCGCCGCCGCCAAAAAGGCCATCGGCCCGGCGCGTGACCTGCGCTGCACGATTGATCCCAAATCCGGCGACATCAAGGCTTACGCCAGCCTGATCGTATCGGAAACGGTCGTCTCCAAGCACAACCAGGTCACCGTCAACGAAGCCAAGCGCCTTAAGAAAGACGCGCAGGTTGGAGACGAGATCGAAAAGGAAGTCACTCCCGAGAATTTCGGCCGGATTGCCGCGCAATATGCCAAACAATCCCTGCTAATGCATGTCCGCAAGGCAGAGAAGGCTCTTATCTACGATGAGTTCAAGGATCGCACCGGCGATATCGTTAGCGGAGTGGTCCGTCGCTTCGAGCGCTCTGATGTCGTGATCGACCTAGGCCGCTATGAGGCCCTGCTCCCGAACCGTGAACGCGTTCCCACTGAGGAATATCAGCCGGGTGAACGGATCCGCTGCTATGTGAAAGCCGTGGAGAACACCAACTACGGTCCGGAAATCATTCTTTCCCGCGCTGCAATGGATTTCGTGATCAAACTGTTCACCTTGGAAGTCTCCGAAATCGCCAACGGAACAGTCGTCATTAAAAGCGTCGCTCGCGAACCAGGATTTCGCACGAAACTCGCCGTGTTCAGCACGGACGACAAAGTCGATCCCGTTGGTGCCTGCGTCGGTCTGCGCGGCCAGCGCGTGAAAAACATCGTGCGCGAGCTGAACAACGAGAAGATGGACATAATCAAGTGGGATCCGGACATCCAGACCTACCTGACCAATGCCCTTGCGCCGGCGAAGCTGGAAACTTTCCAGATCGACGAGGAGAACAAGGCCGTCAAAATTCTGGTCGCTGAGGACCAGCTTTCGCTCGCCATTGGTAAACGTGGCCAAAACGCCCGTCTCGCCTCCCGTCTCACGGGCTGGCAGGTGAACATCGATGCGCAGCAGACCGAAGCGCAGACCTTTGAAGACAAGATCACCGAAACCGTGAGAGCCTTTGCCGAGGTGGAAGGCCTCTCCGAAGAAGTGGCTCGGACGTTGGTCCTGTCCGGTTTCCACGCGTTGGACGATTTCATGCAGGTCGAGGAAAACGACCTTGTGGACATCGAGGGCATCGGCGATCAGGCCGGCGCGATCCTCGGTGCCGTAAAGGCGCATCTCGAGCAGCGCAATCAGGCGTTGACCGAGAATACCGCCAGCTGATTTTGGCAAAATCCCGACGTCAACGGGAGTGACCGTAATATTTATCCATGCCCGTACGCATATACGACATCGCCCGCAAACTGGAGATCCCCAGCAAGGAAGTGCTGGTGCACGCCCGTGAAATGGGCATCGAGAACGCCAAGGTCGCGTCAAGCTCCCTCGACAAGATCACCGCGGAGTATCTCGAATTGGAGATCCAGAAGAAGCTCGGGTTGAACAAGGAGGAGGAGAAACCCGCCGAAGAGGAAGCTCCGAAGGCGGAAGAACCGGTCGTCAAGATCATCAAGGAGGAGGAGGCCGAAACCCCTCCGGAAGCGGAAGAACCTGAATCCGAGCAGCCTGCCGAAGAACCTGTGGTCGCCGAAACCGCAGAGGCACCGGTAGCGGAAGAACAACCTGCCGAAGTCGCGGAAGAGACCGCCGACGTTCCCGAAGCCGAAGTCAAAGAGGCATCGCCGGAACCGGAGCCGGAACCCGAACCGGAATCCAACGTCGGCAAACTGGTAGGCCGCATCGATCTGTCCGGCTTCCAGCCGCGTCGTCCGGCTCGTCAGGAAAAAAAGAAGGCTGCCAAGAAGGAAGCCGGACCCGCTCAACAGCCGGCCGCCAAGAAGAAGGCCCAGCCCAAGTTTACCGTCGCCAAGGATGCCAAGTCGGTGATCATGAAACCGCCGATCATAGTCCGCGACCTGGCCGAGAAGATGAATCGCAAACCATTCCAGCTCATCGCCGACCTCATGGCCTTGGGCATTTTCGCGAACGTCAATCAGGCCATCGACGAGCCGGTTGCCGAGCAGCTTGCGGCCAAGCACGGATTCAAGTTTGAACTGGAGAAACGCGCCAAAGGCGAAGGCGTCCGCGCGGTCAAGAAGGAGATCAAGCTCGATGTCGAGGACAAGAATGAAGACCTTCAGCCGCGTCCTCCCGTGGTCACCATCATGGGTCACGTCGACCACGGCAAGACCACCCTCCTCGACACCATCCGCAACGCCAACGTGGTCAAGGGCGAGGCCGGCGGCATCACGCAGCACATCGGTGCTTACACCATCAGTTTCCCCCACCCTGAGCGGAAAAAGGAAATTCTCGAACTCACTTTCCTCGACACCCCCGGTCACGCCGCCTTCAGCGCCATGCGCGCCCGCGGTGCCGACGTGACGGACATCGTCATCCTGGTGGTCGGAGCGGACGACGGCGTGAAGCCGCAGACCATGGAAGCCTTGAATCACGCCAAGGCCGCCGAGGTTCCGATCATTGTCGCCATCAACAAGTGCGACCATCCCGCAGCCAACGCCATGAAGTGCCGTCAGCAGCTGCAGGAGCAAGGACTCACACCCGATGATTGGGGTGGCGACACCATCTTTGTCGAAGTCTCCGCACTCACGGGCGACAACGTGCCCAAGCTGATCGAGATGATTTTACTGCAGGCTGAACTGCTGGAACTGAAGGCCAACCCGAACCGCCAGGCGGTCGGAAACGTCATTGAGTCCGGTCTCCAACCCGGTGGACCGACGGCCACTGTTCTCGTTCGCAAGGGCACTCTCAAGGTCGGCGACATCATCATCTGCGGAGTGCATTACGGTCGCGTTCGCGCCCTGGTCAACGAAGAAGGTGAACGCCTGAAGAAGGCCGGGCCATCCTACGCCGTCCGTGTTCTTGGACTGAACGGTGTGCCTGAGGCCGGCGACGAATTCAGCGTCGTCAAGAAGGACAAGGAAGCCCGTTCCCTCACCGAAGAACGGGCCCAGGTCGCCAAGGCCAAAGAACAGGAAGAGCGTCGTCCCAAGTTCACGCTCAACGACATTTTCCAAAAGACCGATGCCAATCAGGCACTCGCCCTCAAGGTCGTCGTCAAGGCCGACACGCAGGGTTCGGTCGAGGCGATTGTCGACGCGCTCAAGAAGATCGAGTCCGACAAGATCGAACTCGAGGTCATCCACAACGCGGTCGGCACCATCACCGAATCCGATGTACTGCTGTCCTCCGCCTCCAATGGCATCATTCTCGGCTTTCACACCCGGATCGACACGGGTGTGGCCAACATCGCCAAGCGCGAAGGCGTGCAGATCAAGCTCTACGCGATAATCTACGAACTCATCGACGAGGTGAAGGACGCCATGGCCGGCCTGCTGCCTCCGGTTGAGAAGGAAGTCACCACCGGCCAGGCCGAGGTGCGTCAGCTCTTCGATCTTTCCAAGGGCGGCACGGTCGCCGGTTGTTTCGTCAAGAGCGGCCGCATCAGCCGCGGCAAGGTCCGCGTCGTCCGGCGCGAGGAACTCGTCTACGAAGGCATTACATCCACGCTGCGCCGCTACCAGGAAGAGGTCAACGAGATCAAATCCGGTCTCGAATGCGGTATTCGGGTCGACGGCTTCGACGATTTCGTCGAGGGCGACATGATCGAGTGCTACACGATCGAACACGTCAAACAATCACTCTGATCCCTTCATGGCTGGAATCCGCATGCAGCGCGTGCGCGAGCTGCTCAAGCGCACACTTAGCGAAATCGTCCGCCGCCATTATCCCCCCGGGGAAATGGGATTGATGACGGTCAATGACGTCAACGTCTCCCCCGACCTTACCCTCGCCACCGTCTACATCGGCGTCGTTGGCAACGAGGAACAGAAGAAGCGGGCCCTGAACCGCATCGGCAACGACCGCAAGATGGTTCAACAGGAGATGGCCAAACAGATCACCCTCAAGAACACCCCGGTCCTGCGCTTTCGTCTCGATGAATCTGTTGAACGTGGCAACCGCGTGATCGAGATTCTCGAGGAACTCGAACAGGAACAGTCCGACCAGGAATGAGCGCCACGATCGAAAAAGCAAAGGAACAGGTGCTCGCCGAAATTGCGAAACACGAGACCTTCTGTGTGGTCGGACACATCCGCCCGGACGGCGATTGCATCGGCTCACAGGTGGGACTTGCCCTGGCCCTCAAGGCTCAAGGCAAGAAAGTCGTCTGCTGGAATCAGGATAAAGTCCCCACCAAGCTACAGTTCATGGTCCCCGGCGGCATGATGCAGAAGCCCGAACCCGGACAATCCTTTGACTGCGTCATCGCCACCGACTGCGCCGCCTTTGACCGCCTCGGAGAAACCGCCGAGTGCATCGGGACCCGGAAGGTCTTCCTGAACATCGACCACCACACCGGCAACACCCGCTACGGCGACATCAACTGGGTCAACAGCCGCAAGCCATCCACCGGCGAACTCATTTTCGAACTGATGCAAACCGCCGGCTGGCAGATCACGTCAGCCATCGCCGACTGCCTCTACACCGCGGTGTCCACCGACACGGGATCCTTCATGTATCCCACAACGACGCCGGAGACCTACCAGACCGCCGCGCAACTGGTCGAAAGCGGCGCCAACCTGAACAAGATCTGCGCCGAGGTTTACCAGTCCTATCCCCTCTCCCGCATCCGGCTGCTGCGCTACCTCTTCAACAATTTCAAACTCACGCACGACAACGAGATCGCCTACTTCTGGTTGAAGAAGGAACACTTCACCCGTTCCGGCGCCAGTCGCGCCGACAGTGAAGGCCTCATCGATCATCTGCGCGACATCGAACCGGTCACCTTGGCCGTCGTGTTCGAAGAGATCGAACCGGATCTGGTCCGTATCAGCCTGCGTTCCAAGAACAAGAAGCTGCTGGTCAACAAGATCGCCGCCGAGTTCGGTGGTGGTGGACATCACGCCGCCGCAGGCGCCCGCGTCCAGGGCAAGCCCATGTCCGTGCAGCGTCGCGTGATCCGCGAATGCCGCAAAGCGGTCGACGCCCTGCGTGAGAAGAAGGAAAAGAACGGCAAGAACAAGTAACCCTCCACTCCTTTGCCCAAACCCAAGAACTACAACAACCCGCCCCCGACCTTTGGTCCGTTGGATGGCGCCCTGCTCATTGACAAACCACGCGAGTGGACCTCCCACGACGTGGTCGCCAAGGTACGCGGTCAATTCAAACTCAAGAAGGTTGGTCACTGTGGCACGCTTGATCCGAATGCCACCGGCCTGCTCATCCTCGTTCTCGGCAAGGCCACCAAGTTGTCCAACAAACTGATGGCCAACGACAAGGTCTACGATGGCGAAGCCACCTTTGGCGAAAGCACGGACAGTTACGATTCCGACGGCGAGACCACCGAGAGTCTCCCCGTCCCCCCGTTGACGCTCGACCAGCTCAATGAATCCGCCAAGGAATTCCGCGGCGATCAGATGCAGGTCCCGCCGATGGTGTCCGCCGTCAAGAAGGATGGCGTCCCCCTCTACAAGCTCGCCCGCAAAGGCAAGGAAGTGGAACGCGAACCCAAGTTCATCCACATCTACAAGTATCAATACACCGAATACAAGGAACCGGTCGGAAGATTCTCCGTCACCTGCACCAAGGGCACCTACGTCCGTTCACTGGTACATGACCTGGGCCGGAAGATCGGCTGCGGCGCCCACCTGAGCCAACTCCGACGCACGCGTTCCGGCAATCTCGACGTGTCCCAGGCGATCGCCTTGGAAGACCTCTTGAAACTATCCAAGGCACAGCTCGAAGAACGCGTCATCCCGATTCTCAAGCTCGCTGAAAAGGCCGTCGCCTGATTCATCGCCCGCTTGTCACCGGTCGGATCCGAGCTCGCGGGATGTTGTTCCGCATCCTCGCAATCTGCCTGCTGAGCGTTGCCGCACGTTCGGATGAACCGGTTCACCTCACGCTGCCGCCTGCGATCTACGCCGTCCCCGGCGTGGAAATGAACGTCTTCTTCGGAAACGCGATCCTCGCAGAAGCGGCAACGGCGAAGGGCCTGACATTCAAATGTGAATGCCCGATCGGTTCGAGCAGGACGGACCGATGGACGCTCAATGCGAGCGCAGATCAAACCGGTCGCCATCGTTTCCGACTGACCGTGTTCGATGCCGCAGGCAAGAGACTCGAATCGGCGGAGTCGACCGTGATTGTCAGCCCTCGAAAGGAAGGCAAAGGCGTGAACATCAAGCTGATGATCATCGGCGACAGCCTCACCCACGCCTCGCACTACCCCAATGAAATCGCCCGCCTGCTCAGCCAACCGGACAATCCGACCTGGCAGATGTTCGGCACACATCATCCGTCCCGCGCGAAAGTTGGAGTGAACCACGAAGGCTACGGCGGTTGGAGCTGGGCGCGCTTTCGCACAAAATTCGAACCGAAGCGCCCGTTCCCGGGAAAGACCAACAGCAGCCCCTTCGTATTCCCGGATGAGAACGGCACGCCCAAGGTCGACTTCGTCCGCTACTTCAAGGAATACACCGGTGGCAAACGGCCGGACCTGTTCATCATCATGCTTGGCATCAATGACTGTTTCAGCGCCAAGCCGGATTCACCGGATACGATCGACCCGAAGATCGACTGGATGTTTCGCGAAGCGGACCTGTTGCTGAAGGACCTGCGCCAAGCCGCGCCTCGTTCCGACATCGGCATCTGCCTCACCACGCCCGGCAACAGTCGGGATGCGGCCTTTGAAGCAAACTACGGAAAACGATACACGCGCTGGGGTTGGCACCGGATCCAGCATCGCCTCGTGGAGCGACAGATTGAGCATTTCAAGGACAAGCCGGGCATTCATCTCATTCCGACCGAGCTCAATCTCGACACCACCGACGGCTATCCCCCCAACAACGGCGTGCATCCGAACGAAACCGGTTACAAGCAGATCGGCGCCACCATCTATTCCTGGATCAAATCCCGCTTTCGTCCATCTTCATTCTGATCGGATCTCAAACCCGTAGCGGAAGTCGTGAGACTTTCGAACCAGGGCGACCACAATCCACGAAAGTCTTACGACTTCCGCTACATGGCGTTTACTTCGCAGCCACTTGGGAAGGATGCTTTACGTGAAGCATCACCGGCGGGCTCACCAGACCTTTCTCCGGGTCCAGCTTGATGTGGAACAGGCGGCTCGTTTCGGGAACCCACTTGTCCGCGGTGATGAAGAACTCGCGCTCGCTTTGACCTTCGACGATCAACAGGCCGTTGAGGCCGATGTTGTCGACATAGACACCGTGGGGAAGATTGCGCCCGGCGTCGTGCTTGCCGGCGCCCACGCGCGCCTTGAAATCGCGCCGCACAATCTTCAATCGCGCCGAAATGGTTTCCCCGGGGGCGATCGTCAATTCCAACGGTTTCTCGAACGAAACATCCTCGGGCAGATCGCCTTCGGCCGGCAACACGGTCGCCAACAACTTCGGCAGCGGCGCCGGTTTGATGTTCACCAGGTTGTTGACCTTGTGAGTCACCTTTTTCCCGCGAATCATGGCGTATGCTGTCACCTTCGCTTCCGTGACCTTAGAAGTCGGCGCATTGGTTGCCGCATAGATGGCTCCGAAGGCGCGCGTTTGCCCTGCCTCAATCGTGATGGGTGAGGTCACCTTGAAGCCCTTGGGCACATCCTTTATCTCCACGATGACGGGTCCGTCATAATCATCGTGACGGGCGAGATTCACCACGAACTCACGTCCGCTTCCCATGGGAACCTTGCCATTCGCAATGCCGCCCATGGTCACCTTGAAGTCCGGTTTGCGCGGACGAATGGTCAGCGTGTATTTGAAATCCTTACCTTCAAACCCGCGGATGTCCTTCACCTGTACCAGATACTGACCGTCACGCGGGGCGGTGAACGAGAGTTTGGAATCGCTGCCGATGGCCCGACTGCTTTCGTCGTCGTTCTCGTAGTTGATCGTGAAGACCGGCAGGCCGTTGGGAAGCGGCTCGGCCCCTTTCGCCAACGGTTCGACGATAAAGGAATTCTGGCCGAGGGGATGCGACATCGGCGTGGTGTCATAATACCCCCAGCGGGTGCCGCTGCCCGGATAGACGATATAGCCGCTGTCAGGTCCGCGCGGGTAATGCCACAACTTCACGACCTCGCCGTTCACGTAGAGCAACTGGTTCAGCGACATTTCACGCCACTTGAACAGACGGAAATCCATGACCGTCTTCGAGTCCTTGCCACGGAATGTCAACCAGGTGTCGCGCATGGCCTGCAGGCGCACGCGCTCAACGGGATTACCGTTGCTGTCCAGGACTTCGAGGTGCGAATCCAATGGCGACTTGTTGCGGGCGGCATTGATTTCGAGCACCCATTGCTCCCCTTTCCTGGCGGTGAAACGATACAGGTCCGTGTCTCCGCCTTTGCCGTGAATCACGCCTGCAATTCTGGCCGGCACGGTCACCGATCCAGCCTGTTTGGGGGAATTGTTTGGCTCCTTCTCCGTCAATTCCGTCAGCTTGGAATCCTGAACGACCACAGGTTCCACCATACCCGCCAACCGTTTGACGGCGGATTCACCAATCTTCCGAATTCTCAACTGATTCCACGAACCGTCAATCCGTCCAAGGTAGAGCGTGCGCTCGTCATTCTCCAGGGCCAGCGTGGTGACGACGTCGGGCTGCGGGCCAATGATCTGACCGGACTCAAGTCGAGGTAGGCGCCAGGTCTTGACCGTGCGATCCGCCGACGCGGAAACCAATGTACTTCCGTCTCGACTGATCTCCAGATCGGTGACGTCGTCCTCATGGGCGAAGCGTGCGACAAACAGAGGATTGATGCGCGGCTTGTCGCGACTGACGACGCGCCAGACCCGGATCTGTTTGTCGGCACCACCGGCCACGACGAATTTGCCATCATGACTGAAAGTGACGGCGAACTGTTCGGCCTCCGGCTGATTCAGCGTATCCAAACGACGACCGTCAGCCAGCTTCCACAACTTAACGGTTTCGTCAGCCGCAGCGCTGGCGAGAATCTTTCCATCCGGGCTCAAAGCCAGGTCAAAAACCGCCCCATTGTGCGCCTCGATGCTGCGAATCGATCCTCCATCCGCAACATTCCACGTCCGTATGAATCGATCGTAGCCGGCAGTCACCAGCGTCTTTCCATCCGGCGTCAATTCGGCGTCGTACAGCACGTCGCTGTGCCCGGCACCGAATGTGCGTATCCTGCGACCGGACTTCACATCCCAAATCGTCGCAACACCCGAATGCCCGGTGATACCCGAAGCGGTGACCAACCAGTTGCCGTCAGCGGAAAAATGCACGGCATTCACCTTGCCGGGGTGATCGGTGAATCGGCGGACGATCTTGCGGGATTTGGTGTGGCGCAGAACCACGCCGGCATAACGGGCGATGGCCACCAGCGTGCAGTCCGGCGAAGATGCCATTGCAGTAATGGGAGAACCGACACCCTTGGCCGCCGCCATCTCCGGAACGGTCAAGGTGCTGAGAATCGACGTATCCTTGTTCGGACCCTTGGCCCCGGAGTTGACCCAGTCTTGCAGCACGGCAATCGCCTCGGGCAGCAGTTGAGGCTCACGCTTCGGCGGCATCTTGGGTTTTGAATCACCGGTCAACACCTTGATGAAGAGGCTGTCGCCGGCCTTGCCGGCGACGACGGCCTTGCCGCTTTCCCCGCCTTTCATCAGTGCGCCGAAGGTCTCAACCGACAATTCGCCGTCCAGATCGTCGTTGTTGTGACAGCCGGCGCAATACTCACGGAGAATCGGAGCAACGTCGCTGTGGAAATCAGGCGCAGCGAAAGCCGAACCGCCCAGCGTCAGCAAGAGGGCGAGTCCGAACGATCGGACAAGTTGGACAGATGGATTCTTCATCAGTGTTGAAACAGGAATTCGCGGCTGGTCATCAGAGCCCAGTAGAGATCTTCCACCACCTGACGTTTTTCCTTGGCAGAAGCTTCCTTGAACACGGCAAGCAGGGATTTCTTTTCGCGGTAATTCGGAAAACGAGCCAGGCATTGCAGATAGATTTCGTCGACCAATTTGGCCGTGTCCGGCTCTGCGGCGAGCAGACCGGTGACATGGCTGTCCTTGCTCTTCAGCTTGTCGTTGAGCGTGTCGCCATTGGACAGATGCAGCACCTGAACCATGCTCGGGGTTTCCGAACGTTCGCATTCGCAGGTGATCACGCGTTCGTTGCGGCCGAAGGTCTTGAGGAAATACGAGGCGACCGACGAATCAGCCAACTGCAACGCCCGCGTGCCTTTCGGATAGGCATCGGTCTTCTGCTTGCTGCCATCGGTCAATGCCAGTTCCTTGAACTCGGTAGCCACCCCCGTGATGCCCGCAATGGCGTCATGCAGGATTTCGGCCATCAACCGGCGTGGGAAGTAGCGGGAGAAATGCTTCCGGTCATCCTTGTTTTCCGGAAGGGACTCACTGGAACGCTGATAGGTCTCGCTGTTCAGGATCACCCGTATCAACGACTTCAGGTCGTAGTCGTGTTTGATCAGATGATCGGCCAACGCGTCCATCAGCTGCGGATTGCTCGGCGGATTGGAAACGCGCATGTCGTCGATCTGGTTGACCAACCCAATGCCAAAGAAGGCGGCCCAGACGCGATTGGCGACGGCCTTGGTGAAATAAGGATTGTCCGGCGAAGTCAGCCATTCCGCGAGCAACTCCCGGCGGTCCCTTGTTGAATCGGTGGCAATGGGTTCTCCGTCGAGCGGCGCTGGTGGTTGCGGCTTGCCCGTGCGGGGTTGAATGAGATCGCCCTTCGCCATCACATAGAGCGTACGCTTGCCGTCACCGCTGCGTGAATCTCCGCCCCACCCCTTGGCGCGCACGCGGGCGAAGAGGTTGGCAAAGGAGTAATACTGGTCGTTGGTCCACTTCTCCAACGGGTGGTTGTGGCACTTCGCGCAGCCGATCGAAAGACTGAGGAAAGCCTGACTCACGTTTTCCGCCATCGACTCTGGATCCTGATGTACGGAGTAGAAGTTTACTTCGCCTTCACTGGTTGAGTCGCCCTTGGCGGTGACCACCTGACGGGCAAGCTCGTCCCAAGGCGTGTTCGCCTCGACCTGTTTCCGCAACCATGCGTAGTAGGCCTTCACCGCGTCGGGTCGCAGCAGGCGGCCGTTGATCAGGAACACATCCGCCCAACGATAGGTCCAGTAGTCGACGAATTCCGCGCGAGCCAGCAAGGAGTCGATGAGGCGCTTCCGTTTGTCCGCCGATTTGTCGGCAAGAAACGCCCGCGTTTCGGCCGTGGTCGGCATCTTACCGATGGTGTCCAGGTAAACCCGGCGCAGAAACTCGGGATCATTCGAGCGCGACGAAGGCTTCAGGTTCAATCGCTGCAGTTGGTTCAGAACAAGCTCGTCGATGAAGTTCGCTCGCGCCGCTTTTGCGAACAGCTCCTTCGGCAGTTTGTTTTCATACGGCGCGATGACGCGGGCAATGACTACCTGGGTGGAGAACCACACGGTGATCGCCCCTTCGCCGTAACCGATGACGTTCAGCTCCCCCGTTCTCTCGTCCACCTCGGCAACCGTCGCGTCAGTGGATCCAAACTTGGCCCAACGGGTGACATCTTCTTCGCGGCCGTCGGAGTAAACCGCGCGAACGGACAATCGATGCTTTGCACCGCGCTTGAGAATCATCTGTTTCGGAAACACCTCCAAGCGTTCGAGGGTGGCGTCATCGCTTTTGGGCGGTTTGGCACCGTACACAATCCATTCTGCGAGCAATTCGTAGTCTGCCGACGCCACATCCAATCGGCGTCCACCCTTGTGCTTCACGGCGACGGTCGGCTTGGTGAGCAGAAGGCTGCGGGCTGGCGCCGCCAATTCGATTCGGCGACCGCGCGCGTCACGGGTGATGTTGTAGTGATCGCCTTCCGGGTCATACCCGCGAAGGCTCAAGCGGAACCCGCCCTTGCCGGCCAACGCACCATGGCAGGCGCCCATGTTGCAACCCTGTTTCGAGAGCACTGGCAAAACGTGATTGCGGAAGCTCCACGCGTGCTTGGCGTCCATGCCGGTTACGGTCACCGTTGTCTTGGCGGTCTGCTTGCCCAGTCTGGCAATGATGATGGCCTTGCCGTTTGCCTTTGGGCTGATTCGGCCGGCCTTGTCCACCTCCGCAATCTTCGGGTTGCCCGAGGCGTATCGGACCGATCCGACGGATCCGACAGATGCGCCTTCCCGCAAATCCACAGCCAGCAACTGTTGATGTGATTTGGTCCCGGAGAGTTTCACCTTGGCTGGCAACAGGGCCAGTTCTGCGTGTGCGCCGGCGCCGAACAGGAGCGCCAAGCCGATGAGAATGCTGCGTATCATTTAAGCGAAGAGTTCCTTGATGGGTTCCTTGCCGAAGTCGACGAGCGGGAACGGGCGTCCTGCCGGTCCAGGCAGATGGCTGGTGTGATCGAAGCCGAGACTCTTGAAGATGGTCGCCACGATGTCACCCGGATCAACCGGACGCTCCGCAGGGAAACCGCCGATGGGATCGCTCTTGCCGATCGCGCGACCGCCCTTCACGCCGCCGCCCGCAAAAGTAACCGTGAAACACTGCGGCCAATGATCGCGACCACCGGCGGGATTCACCTTCGGCGTTCGACCGAACTCACTCAGGCAGGTGACCATCGTATCATCGAGCAGGCCGCGCTGGTCCAGATCCTCGATCAGGGCTGAGTACGCCTGGTCATACATCGGAGCCACAATGTTCTTCATGCCGTCGATCGAAGTGAACGGCTTCGAACCGTGGATGTCCCAGGTTGTCTCGCCGAACACCGTGAGAAACGTGTTGATCGTCACGAAGCGCACCCCGTTCTCCACCAGGCGGCGGGCGAGCAATGCACATTGCCCAAAGCGATTCATGCCGTAGCGCTCACGAACTTTTTGCGGTTCCATCGAAAGATCAAAGGCACTGCGCGCCTGTTCACTGGTCATCATGCGAAACGCCGCATGAAAATTGTCGTCCAACAGGCGCGCATCCTCGGTCTCCTCAAAATTCTTCACCGTCTGGTCAACGATGTCGCGCATCTTGCGACGACGATCGAGACGATGGCCGGCAATCTGATCAGGCGGCAGAAGATCCGGCACCTTGAAATTCGGCTTCGACGGATCAGCCATCAACGCGAACGGATCATGCGCCTTGCCCAGGAATCCGCCGGCCTGTCCGTTCGGCAGATTGCCGCCTCCTCGCCCCATCAATTGCGGCAACACCGCGAAGGGTGGCAGATCCGACTTGCGCCCCTTCAGGTAACTCGTCACCGAACCGGCATGGGGCGAGAGAATGCCACCACTGAAACGCCGGCCCGTCTGCAACATCTGCCAACCGGCATCATGCACCGCCGCGCCGGAGTGATAGACCGATCGCACGAGCGAAAACTTGTCCGCAATCTTGGCGTGCATCGGCAGAATTTCGGACAACTCGAATTCGTCGGTCTTCGTCCGGATCGGCTTGAACGGCCCGCGAATCTCTTTCGGCGCGTCCGGTTTCATGTCCCATAGATCCAGGTGGCTCGGCCCACCCAGATTGAAGATCATGATGCAGGCCTTGTTGTCGTTGCCGGCCTTCACATGGGCATTCTTCGCGGCCTGGTATTGCGGCAGGGACAGCCCCACTGCGCCAAGTGCACCCACCTGCAAGAACTCGCGCCGCTTCAGGTGACTTCCCCCGCAAATCGGGGCGTTTTCTTCAGCCAGGAAATCAATCATACGCTTCGTGGATTGGACAATGGACGCGATGCAGTCGCGTCTGAATCAATTGGAACTATTCGACACTATTTCAGCTCTGGCGAGAGGTCTTGTAAGCCGGATTCCAAAATTTGTATAATTCGCTCATGCAATCCCGGAACGCGAAAGAGTTTCAAGACGCCTTTTTTGCGCGAAATCCTCAACTCCTCCCCTTGATCGAGATGATGGCCAATGTCCCGGGCGCGTCGCTGTTCGTGAAGGACCGGGAAAGCCGTTACGTACGTGCCAATGCGGGAACATTGGAGACCTACGGGCTGGCCGTCGAAACGGAGTTGATCGGTCGCCAGGCCCGTGATTTCTTTCCCCCCCTCCTCGCGGAAGCCTACGAGAGCGAGGACCGGCGTGTGATGGACGACGCCAATCCGGTCAGCAACGAAATCTGGTTGGTTCCCCACATTCGCGGCACGCCCCGCTGGTATATTTCCAGCAAGACCCCGTTGTTCGAACGGGGGAACAGGATCATTGGCCTCGTCGGCCTGATGCATCCGATTCACACACCGGAAGCCCGGCAGACTTTCTTCGGCGAACTGCGTCAGGTGATCGCTTACATTGACGGGAATTATCTTGAGGAAATCACCGCCGGGGACCTCGCCGCGGTGGCCGGCTTGTCGGTCGCCCAGTTCAATCGGCGCTTTCGCCAGCTCCTCCGCCTGTCACCGATGGAATACATCCTATCGCGCCGTGTTCAGGAGGCCCAACGTTTGTTGAGCACGACCGATCTCTCAGTTGGGCGAATCTCCATTGACACCGGTTTCTACGACCAGAGCCACTTCACCAAACGATTCAGCCGTACGGTCGGCATCACACCGCTGCAATACCGCAAACGCTATCGCGCCTGATCCCAACGACTTACAAGGAATGAAGTGGAGCCCTGGTTAATCTGTCCCTGACCCTCTGCGATAGTCCCCGCAGGTCGCCCCGATCGCCTAAACCGGAATCCGGATGCGGTCGAACCGCCAATGGAAAGAACGGGGTCCCGGAATCTTGAGCGCGCGCGCCGGTGACACGGCGAACTGTCCGCAGTGTGGAGCGGCAGTCCCGTCGGGAGGCGCGGACGGCCAATGGCGGGCACACATCGACGCCGATACGAGCAAGTCCGACCTTCTCGCACACATCCGGCATCTCGAGACCGTCATCCATGATCTGGAAGAATTTGGATTCCG
>JAYPXF010000008.1:19041-30239 GCA_038154405.1 Verrucomicrobiales bacterium
CTCCAATGCTCTGTGCGAGGCCAAGACCCACGTACGCCGGGGACACATGCCACGGACACCGGACACCAGAAATAGATCCACATCGTGGTGCGGGAACTCATCGGCGATGCCATCCGACACCGGAAGAATTTCGGCATGCCCACCATCGAGACCAGGGGGGAACTCGCCCGGGAAAAGCGGATCTTCCGATTAAACCCGACTTCTCCGAGAAAGACCTGTCCACCGCCAGCTACGAGCATGCGAATTGGAGCCGCGTTTACGTGCGGGACAAGGGCAAGGGATTCTCCGCCGTCGATCAGCGGCGCGTTTTCAAGCCCTTTATCAAGCTGGACAACAGCCGCAGCGAACGCGTCGGACTCGGACCGGCGATTAGCAAACGAATCCTGCGCCATCTCAATGGCGACATCGACGCCATCGGGCATCTGTGAAACGGAGCATTGTTCCGCATCACACTTCCTCATCGCCCGACGCAACCCGGCGACACATGAACCGACAATCGCAGGCCAGCACCGCCTTGATCGCAGAAAGCGACCCGGATGACCGCTCCTTCATCAAGAAGGCGCTTGCCCGGGTGCACTTTCCCCGTGGTTGAACTTCGTCGAAGACGGCGAGGAGACACTCGATTATGTGTTTCGCCGAGGCATCTACCTACATCCGGAGACCAGCCCCACGCCCGATTTTCTCGTCCTTGATCTGGATCTGCCCCGCGTTGATGGTCGCGCTGTCCTCCGGCGGATTCGCGAGGACAGACGGACCAGGGCCATGCCCGTCGTCGTCATCAACTCATCCAAGTCTGATGCGGACGTGCTGCATTGTTTCAATCCCGGCGTCCACAACTATCAGGTAAAGCCGGACACCTTCAGCGATTGGATGAATCTGATGAAGGAACTCGGCCAGCTCTGGATTGTGGACAATCAGGTCTCCGCACAGGCACAACTGTAGCCGGGAATTTCGCTGACCATTCCACGTCAGCTTCCCCACTGATCGCAAAATCCAATTCGACTTGTGGCCGGACGCAGGCAAGAATCGCGTGAAGCCCAACCCATATTTCCCTTGTCTGACGAGACCACAATTTACAACAACCGCGCCCGGCCCCGTTTGATTTTGGTCTAATATGACGGGGTTTCCCGCGAGACCATAGAGAAGATCGTCAGCGACTCCAGGTTCGACCTGACCGTGTTCCACACCCTTGGTGAGGCAACCCAAACGCTGGCAAGATCGCGGTTCAACATCATTCTGCTGGACCTGAACCTCCCGGACAGCCAAGGCCCGGCCACGTTCGACGCCATCAAGCCGCTGAGCGGTTCGACGCCGATCATCATCTTCACCGGAATCGCCGATGATGACCTCGCCCGCGAACTGACCGGACGCGGCGCTCACGATTACCTGCTCAAGCAGAACAGCACGCCGCATCTGATCGAGCGAACCATCCAACGCGCACTGGAATATCGGCAGACACTGAAGGCCCTGACCAAGGAGCAGGTTCTGCTCAGCGCGTTGATGGACGGACTGCCCGACAAGATCTATTTCAAGGATCTGCAGAGCCGTTTCATCCGCGTCAACCGCGGCATGTCCACCCACTTCCACCTGGATGTTCCGGAGGCGCTGGTCGGGAAGACGGACTTCGACTTCTTCACCAAGGAACACGCCCAACCCGCGTTCGAGGACGAGCAGCAGATCATCGAATCCGGCGAAGCCAAATTCGGCATCGTGGAAAAGGAAACCCATTCTGACGGGAGGGTCACCTGGGTTTCATCTTCCAAAATGCCCCTGCGCGATACGAACGGGGAGATCATCGGCACGTTCGGCCTCAGCCGCGACATCACGGAACTGATCGCCGCGGAAGGCGAATTACGACAAGCCAACGCCGATCTGCTGCAGGCCAACGCACGCGTGGAAGCCGCCAACAAAGCCAAGAGCGAGTTCCTCGCTAACATGAGTCACGAGATCCGGACCCCGATGAACGGCATCATCGGGGTCACCGAACTGTTGCTGAAGACGGACCTGGAGCCGCAGCAACTGGATTACCTCAACATGGTGAACCGCTCGGCGGATACGCTCATGCGCCTGTTGAACGACATTCTGGACTTTTCCAAGATCGAAGCCGGCAAACTGGATCTTGAGATCATTCCCTTCGGCCTGCGGGACAGCCTGGCGGACACGCTGAAGATCATGGCCGGCCAGGCCAACGAGAAGAATCTCGAGCTGGCCTTTCATATTCCGCCGGAAATCCCCGATCGGCTGATGGGCGATCCGGGTCGCCTGCGACAGATCATCGTGAACCTGGTCGGCAACGCCATCAAATTCACCCACGAGGGCGAGGTTCTGGTTGATGTCAGGACCAAATCCCAGGACGATCACGAGGTGCGTCTGCATTTTCAGGTTGTGGACACCGGGGTCGGAATCTCCGCGGAAAAATGTGACACGATCTTCGAAGAGTTCACCCAGGCGGACGCCTCCACGACCCGGCAATTCGGAGGCACCGGACTCGGTCTGGCCATCACCAACAGCCTTGTGCAGCTCATGGACGGCCAGATCTGGGTCGAGAGCGAGTTGGAGAAAGGCAGCACGTTCCATTTCACCACCGTGTTCGGGCGGCACAAGGACGCCAGCAGTCTCGAATTCGATCGGCCGGCCATTCACCAGAATCTCCCCGTCCTCGTGGTAGACGACAATCACACCAATCGCACGATTCTCGATGAGATGTTGCGCAGCTGGGACATGGCGCCGACCTCCGTTGAAAGCGGCGACGAGGCACTTAGGGCGCTCGAACAGAGTCTTGCCGACGATCAGCCCTACCGGCTGGCCATACTCGACGGCATGATGCCCGAGATGGATGGGTTCGAACTCGCACGAACGATTCGGCAGAATGAGAACTGGGACCGGATGATCATGATTCTGCTATCGTCCGCCAACTTTTCCAACGAGGCGGAACGCGCCCGGGAATGCGGCTTCGCCCGTGTGATGACCAAACCGGTCAAGCAGTCCGATCTCTTCAACGCCATCACGCGACTCACCGGCACCACGACCGTCACCGAAACGCCGGACGACGACATGCCTCCCGATGGCGAGGTGACGCCCATGCGGATATTGTTGGCCGAGGACGGACTGGTGAACCAACGCGTCGCCACCGACCTGCTCACCCAACGCGGCCATGAGGTGACCGTCGCCCCAAACGGACAGGAAGCAGTGGATGCCTTCGATCCGGCCCGGTTTGACCTGATCCTGATGGACATTCACATGCCGTTGCTTGATGGCTATCAGGCCACTGCCGGCATCCGGAAGCGCGAGGAAAAGGAAGGCGGCCACATTCCGATCATCGCCCTCACTGCCAACGCCATGAAAGGCGACCGGGAAAAATGCCTGGCCGCCGGCATGGACGGCTACCTCGCAAAACCGATCCGCGCTCTCGACCTCTATCGCGTGGTCGAACAAAGCGGAGCCACCCGCGAACTGTCCACCGCCGAAAAGAAGAAGAAACTCTCGGACACCACCGCTTCCGTCAAATCGCAACGCGACGAACCTGCGGCGGCCGCAGCCGCCAGCACCGACACTGACGAGTCCGAACCCATCATCGATCCGGAGGTGGCATTGACCCACGTGCAAGGCAGCGAGGAAATCCTGCGCGACATGGTTGGAATCTTCTTTGAAGAATGCGACACCATGACGAGCAACCTCAAGAAGGCCTTGGCGGAAACGGACGCCGAACTTCTCGAAAGATCCGCCCACACCTTGAAGTCCTCATCTGCGATGTTCGGTGCCATACGCGCCCGCGCCGCCGCATTTGCGCTCGAACTCACCGGCAAGTCAGGCGACTTGAGCGGAGCTCCTGAACAATTCGCCCATCTTCAGGTGGAGCTCGACCAACTCCGCCAAGCCGTTCGCGAACGCTGGGGCGCCTGAGCGAACTGCCGCAGCTTCAAACGGATCCGGCCGGAATCCGAAACCAGAACCGGCTACCCTTCCCCACTTCACTTTCGAGCCCTATTTCACCGCCATGTGATTCGACTGCCAGCTTGCAAAACGTGAGCCCCAGCCCCGTGGAGTAAACCTTACGGTCCTGATGCGCCGCAACCTGCCCGAATTTCTCGAACACCGTATCGCAATCGTCCGGAGGTATTCCCGGCCCGGTATCGGTCACCTCACCTTCAGTGAAATCCTCGCGCACTCTCAGACTGATACTCACTTCCCCCTCATCCGGCGTGAACTTCAGGGCGTTGCCGCCCAGATTGGTCAATACCCGCTGAACCAGTTCCCGATCGCAGCGGCAGCTTCCCCCCCCCCCCGAAAACACGCTCAATTTGATACGCTTGTCCTGCGCCTTCACGGACAGTAGCCGTCGGCAATGTTCAGCCATCTCGGCAGCCGGATGCTGACCGGGATTCATCGGCATCTGTCCTTCCTCCATGCGATTTATGCCCAGGAGGTTGCTGACCATATCGATGGCATCGGATGAAGCGAGTTCCGCATCCAGCAACGGCATCCGCACCTCTTCATGCACCTCGGTATCGGCCAACGCCATTCCAATCAGTTCAAGGTTGCCCTTCACCACCGACATCGGCGCACGAATGTCGTGAATGATCATGTGCATCAGGCTGTCACGCATCGCCTCCAGCGATCGGAGCTTCCCGTAATTCTCCTCCAACTCCGAGTTCTTCGATTCCAGTTCCAGCTGCAACTGGCGCAATCGCAGCTGCGTCGACACCCGCGTCTCCACTTCTTCAAACTCGAACGGTTTGGTCACGTAGTCATAGCCTCCCGCGCGGAAGGCCTTGATCTTGTCCTCCGTCTCCGAGAGCGCACTGATGAAAATCACCGGAATGGCCAGGAGATTCGCTTCCCTTTCACTCAACAGCCACTGGGCCGACGGATGCCCGAGCGACATGCTTTCGTCAGATATCCGGGCAAACTCCCGTGCGTGCATCGCGATGGATCCAACCCGGATCTTCAGGTGATGACGTGCCTGCATATGCAGGGTCCGGATTTCGGGCGAGGCCGCAGCCCTTAAGCCCTATTCTGCATCTCCATTGATCAGCCACAGATGAACACGCTCCAACTGATCTGCCGTGTCCCGAATTCGCCGTATCATCTCCGCCAGCTCGGGATCCCTCAGGGTTATCATTTCTGAGATCTGATAACCCAACTCCTGTATGAGCATTCTTTGTCGCCCGGCGTGATTTATCAATCCTCCGGTGAGCCACATGTTTGCAACCACCGCCCAGCATAGCAGGATGATGGTGCCCCAGTGCCGCACCTGCAGCGCCACCGCCCCGGTGACACCGTCCCGTTCAAGCTGTTGGCTCGCGCCGAGATATTCAGTCAGCGCGCCATGCAATTCAATCGCTTAAAGGGCTTGCCGTGACGCGTTCAACCATAACACTGCCGACGTGAAACCTTCCCTTGCCATTCTTGCCGGCACCCTGCTGATCACCGGCACCCTCCAAGCGGCCAAATGGCCCGCGGGAGTGCGAACGGTCAATCTGCTCAACTATCGGAACTGCGTGGAATTGTTCAACGAATCCACCCGGGTCGTACTTGGCCATCAAGTCGGGGGACGTGTTCTGAGCTACCGGTTCAACGATCGTGAAGCCCTGTATCTCAGCCCGGAGGAAGCCGACTGGAAATCAGCCAAGCGCAAGCTGGTCACCGCCGGACGATTCGACATCGGCCCGGAGTATTTAGTTCCGAAACGGGATGTGTTGTGGAGTGGCGGGTGGGAGTTTCAGATCTCCAAACCCCGGTTCGTTCGCCTGGTGAGCCAACCGGACACAGCCACCGGAACGCAGTTGATCCGCGAATTCACGCTCGCAGAGACCGGGTCTCATCTATCCTGTCGGCAGATCATCATGAACATCACCAAGCAGACCAGGCACTGGTGTCATTGGAGCCGCACTTTTGCCAAGCACGGTGGGGTCGCGATCGTGCCACTGTCGGAACAGGCGCGTCATCCACTGCGCTACGTGATGTACGAGGGGCGCGGCCTGATCAATGCCCGCCCATCCGATCCCAACATAACCCACGTTGGAGACTATCTCTTGGTTAAGGACGTGCCAAAGTTCCCCAAGCTCGGATTCGATTCCATGACCGGTTGGTTCGCCTACCAGATGAAGCACGACCTCATGTTCGTGAAGAAGTATCAAACCTATCCCGACCGCTCCTACAACGAGGTCGCCGGACTCACCATTTCCATCTGGTATCCGAAATCAGAAAAGGTCGACGCCGTTGAACTCGAACCGATCGGCCCGATGAATGTCATCAAGCCCGGCCAGTCAGCCGAGTTCACCGAGCATTGGTGGCTGATGGAAAGGGATTACCAGAAAGATTTTTCGGAAAGGGAGTTGAACCAGCTCTCCCGGCAGGTCGAAGCGCTCAATCCTTGACCGCTGCTTGCCCAGCCTTGCTTCGCCAAACGTAGAGCCCGATTCCCGCAGCCAGAATCACCACACTCACCAAGTGGGCCGGCGTGGCCCATCCGGTCATCTGCCCTTCCGGATAGTCGCCGCGAAACAGTTCCACCGTCGCCCGCACCACCGCGTAACCGAGCAGGTAGAACGCAAACACCTGCCCGTCAAATCTCTTCTTCCGGTGCGCCAGCGCCAGCAGGCCATAGAGCGAGAAGTTCAGCAATGCCTCGTAGATCTGTACCGGATGCACCAGATTCGGATGCGTCGCGTGCCCGTACGGAAACTTGATCGCCCATGGCAGCTCGCAGGCCCGCCCGAAACAACACCCCGTCATCAGGCAACCCAGCCGACCAAAACCGTGACCCAAAGCCACGCTCGGTCCCAATGCATCCGCCAGTTTCCAGGTTGGAAGCTTCTTCCACCGAGTGTAGGCGATGGCGGTAACCGATGCCCCTACCAGTCCTCCGTAGAAAACGAAGCCGCTCCGCAGCGCAAACATCTTCCAAAAGGGTTGCCCGGAAAACTCCTCACTCCAAAAAGTGATCACATACAGAATGCGCGCGCCGACGAATGCACCGCCGAAAATCCACAGCGTCAGATCCATGATCTGTGCCGGATCGAGCTTGTCCCGTTCACCACGGAGCCCGGCGGTCCAGATTCCCAGCATGAAACCGATCGCCACGAACACGCCGTACCAATGAACGGAGAAGTTACCCAATTGGAATGCGATCGGTTGCACGGCCGCGAAAGTTAGTTGCAGGCGAGGAAAGCTCCAAGCCTCAAACTCCAAGCTTCATTAAACACCCGCACTATGGGCGGACCGCAGGTCTCCAGAAAAACAGATGATGGAGACCTTCGGTCATATTGGTGGCTCGGTCGGGTGACCGGCCACAGTTTGAAGTTCGGAGCTCGGAGTTTCAAAAGCGGCCCTGGAAGGGATGTAAGCCGAATTCTGTACTCCCGAAGAAGCAAGGATCATTTGACTGAGCGGCCGATACCCGGGACGGGACGGACAATCCCATCGTCCCCTATTTGGCCTTGCACCCGGCGGGGTTTACCACGCCTCGTCGCTCTCGCTTCGAGCGGTGCGCTCTTACCGCACCTTCTCACCCTTACCTGCAAGCAGGCGGTCTAAGTTTCTTCAGCACTTTCCGTCGAAAAGCCTTTCAACTTTCCTCCCGCATGTATCCCTCGCGGGTTACGCGGCGCCGCGTCCTACGGTGTTCGGACTTTCCTCTGCCGGCGAACCGGCAGCGACCCTCCACCCTTCCAGGACCGCCGCCAACCTACCGCATTCGCCGTCGTCTTCCCAATCCAAATTCCCGCTCCTGATCGCATTCCCCAAAACCTACACCGCTAAAGGCTTCCCGATTCCGTTCTGCCGACCTATCGTTTCCTCCGTGGAGCACGCAGCAGATAAAGTTCACTTTCTGCAGGATCTCGCGGTGGTCATGTTGATGGCCGGCGTGGTGACTGTCGTCTTCCGCAAGTTCAAGCAACCGGTCGTCCTCGGTTACATCATCGCCGGCGTGTTGATCGGACCCAACGTCCTGCCGCATCCCCTGATCTCGTCGCAGGAAAGTGTGCAGACCCTGGCGGAAATCGGCGTCGTGTTCCTGCTCTTCCACATCGGGCTGGAATTCAACTTCCGCAAGATCCGGAAGATCGGTTTCACCGCCTTCATCGTCGCCCCGCTGGAAACCGGATTGATGTTCTTCCTCGGTTACCAGATTGGTTCCTGGTTCGGATGGAAGAACATGGACTGCGTGTATCTGGGCACGATCATGATGATCTCCTCCACAACGATCATCGCGAAGACGCTGGCCGAGCAAAAGAAGACTCACCAAAAGTTTGCTGAAGTCATTTTTGGGATCCTCATTGCCGAGGACATCATTGCCATCTTGCTGATCGCAACCCTCTCCGGAATCTCCACCTCCGGAGAACTTCAGCTGTCGTCAGTCTTGGGAATCGGAACACGTCTGGTCGTGTTCCTGGTCGCCCTGATCGTGTTGGGTCTGCTCGTCATCCCGCGATTGATGAACTTTGTCGGCCGTTTCAAGAGCGACGAAACCCTGCTCATCACCGTCTTGGGACTTTGCTTCGGCCTGGCACTGCTCGCGGAGGAACTGAAATTCAGTGTGGGTCTCGGCGCCTTCGTCGCGGGCGCATTGATCTCGGAATCCGACGAAGGACATCGTATTGACCGCATTGTCACACCCGTTCGTGACATGTTCAGCGCGGTCTTTTTCGTCGCCATCGGCCTCCTGATCGATCCCGGCCTGATCAAGGAATTCCTCTGGCCCGTGATCATCATCTCCCTCGCCATCATCTTCGGGAAGATCATCGCCTGTTCGTTCGGAAGTTTTGTGGCCGGCTACGATCGCGCCGTGGCCATCCGCGCGGGATTGGGTCTGTCCCAGATTGGTGAGTTCTCCTTCATCATTGCCGCGCTCGGCGTATCTCTCGGGGCCACGAGTTCATTCCTGTACCCGATTGCCATCACCGTCTCCGCGATCACTTCGTTGACGACCCCGTATTTCATTCGTTACTCGGAATCCTTTGTCGCGCTGCACGACAGGTTTGCACCCAAAGTCCTGCTCAATTACCAGCGGGACTACACCAAATGGATTCACCGCGTCTGGCATCAGCGCGAAAGCACGGCCATACAAAAGATGGTGCGCAAGATCATCCTCCAGATCGGCATCAACGTCGCCCTGCTTGGCGCGGTGTATCTCGCGGCGATCTACATGAGCAAGGCACTGATCCCGTGGCTCGAAGACCTGCCCGCCTGGCTCGGCGGCAAACCGGCCGCCATGTGGATGGCGGCCACAGTCGTCAGCCTGCCCATCATGATCGCCGCTCTGCGCAAACTCGAAGCGCTCAGCATGTTGGTATCGGAAATTGCAATCCCATCCGGCACGGCGCCCAAGCAGAAACTCTCTTCGCGTGCAATGCTGTCGAACACCATTCTCTTCACCGGCATCACCTTCATCGCCCTCTTCATTCTCCTCTTCAGCTCCGCACTGCTGCCGCCGTGGAAGGTCCTCATCGCCATGGCGATCCTGGCCATCACCATGGCCATCATGCTCAAGGCCTTCTTCATTCGCATCTACTCCAAAGCCCAGGCGGCAATTCGCGAAACACTTTCCCGCGAGATCGCCCACAGCGAACACCCTCCCGCCGCTGTGAAGGAATTGCCATCACTGCTGCATGAGGTGGAATTGGCTGTCGAAACGGTTGCTGAAGACAGCCCTGCCGTCGGCAAGGAAATCGGTGATTTGCATGTTCGCACCAAGACCGGAGCCACCATCGCGGTCATTCGTCGTGGCACGAAGAAGATCGTCAATCCGGAACCGACCGAAGCATTCCATGCAGGAGACGAGGTGCTGATCATGGGCGAAGACGGCCGCATCGGTGAGGCGATCCGATTGTTCACCCGCCCGGCGAACATGACCGACACCAAGTCGTAGCGTGAGCGTTCAACTGCTTCAGTCGGGAGAGCTTACCCGCGAGCCCTGATCATCATCCTGACGGGATAGTCGGAGATTGTATTTCGTCCCTGCGGGACTCTGAAATGGGCTTGCGAGTACGCTCCCCTCACCAGAGTGGTTGAATGCTGGCGCTAGTAGAGGGAGCTGGTGAACCGGCGATAATTTGCGTCGACCACCGGATGCCTGGCTCCGAAATATCGAAACACCGCTTTCACCGCATCGACCAATCCGCCATCCGCGAAATCCTTCTTCCTCTCGATCGTTTCAATCCATTGATCGATCCAGCGTTCAACGTCACCGGCCCTCAGTCCAGCCAGTCCATTGGCAAAAGCCTCGCCACTCTTCCCCTCTCCTTGCGCCGCCAACTGGTCTGCCTGGGCAACAAACTCAGCCAATGCCCGCAGCGCCTTGCTCTGATCGGCAATCTCTGAATCATCCTGTATCTCTGCCAGCAGTTCCTTCGTCTTCGCGGGATCAAACCGCAAAGACCATTCCGCCGCCAAGAAGCGTGCGGACTCGTTGCCTGGTTCGGACTCCAATACTTCACACACCTTGGCCACCGCCTGTTCGGTCTGCCCCGCATCGGCCAACGCGTAGGCGGCCGTGATGTCCCCTTCCCGCCCGGATGGAAGGTGTTTCGCGAGCCACGCCTCTATTTCCGCCGGTGGTTGAAAACCCTGAAAGGCACCAACAACCTCGCCCTTGCGAAACATCCGGACATCTGGAATGCCCGTCACTTCATATTCCAGCGCCACCTGCGGATGGTCCTCGGTGTTCACCTTCACCAGTTCCCAACGGCCCTCCGCCTTGGATGCCAGATCTTCAATGACCGGCCCCAACTGCTTGCATGGCCCGCACCACGGCGCCCAGAAATCCACCACCACGGGAACTTCATGACTGCGCTCGATGATCTGCGCCTGAAAGTCTTTCAATTCGTAACTCATTTCACCACCATGACCCCCTGCATGATCACCCAGTGACCGGGATAAGTGCAGAGATAAGGATAAGTGCCGGGTTTGGTGGGGGCCTTGAAGCGAAGAACCTCCGACGTGTCCTGGGTAAGGAGTTTGGTGTGATGCAGGATCTTCTTGCTCTCCGGAATGAAGTGCTTCTTAACGCCATCCTTCTGCGCTGCCATCATGTTACCGGCCATGCCGATCTCCATCGTGGCACCGGGCTCGACGATCACGAGATTGTGCTGCGTCACGTCGGGGTTTTCGAAGATGAGTTTCACCGGTTGACCGGCTTTCACTTCAAAGCGTTTGACCGTGAAGAGCATTCGCTCCGGCACGCATGAAATCGT
>JAYPXF010000008.1:30249-34613 GCA_038154405.1 Verrucomicrobiales bacterium
CGCGTGGTCGAACCCGCTTTGCGTTTGCTCTGGCGGACGAAGGCCTTCATGAATTGTTCGATCTCCGGATGCTCCGCGAGATAAGCATCATTGCCCCGCCAATGACGCGCCATCGATTCCGCACCCAGGCTGGTGGCCACGGCATACTTGAGATGGGTGTCCGAAGGATGCTTCGTCACTTCCAACACCGCATTCAACGCCTCTTTGCTGCCGATGTAAGTCGCGGCAATCGCCGCCTCCAATCGAACCTTGCCGTCCTTGTCATTCGCACGCTTTCTCAGTTCACCAATCGGATCCTTGAGTTCCGTATGCCAGTGGCGCAGCTGACGCGTGGCAGCCGCACGGGCGAGGTGATTGTCACAATTCAACACCTCCAGCAGCAGTTTGGTGTTCACCGCATCGATGTTGCGATAAGCCCAGATCGCCTCGATCTGATGATGGCGAAAACGCGGATCTTTCGGATTCAGTTTCTTCACCATGCTGTCGACCGCCTTCTTCACGTCCTTGGGATCGCGGCGACGAAGTTCACGCTTGGCCCGATAGCGGTAGCGGTATTCCGGACGTTTCAGGATGCCGACCAACGAAGCGGTGGAGGCACCATGGATCTTCGGCGGGTCCGCCGGCTTCGCACCCTTCGGGAAGATCCGCCAGATGCGACCCGACTTGCGGTCGCGTCGTTCATCACGCAGCGAGTATTGCGCGTGCCCTTTGATCGGATTATACCAGTCGCAGACATACATCGCCCCTCGCGGCCCGAAGCGCAGGTCCACCGGAATGAAGCTCAGATTCTTCGAGAAGATGATGTCCGTAACGTATTTCTCCGCAAAGTGATCGTCGTTCTCGACCCAGTTGTGAAACTCCACCCGGTTGTTCGGTTTGTAGCGAACCTTCACGAAACCGCCCTGCATTTCTTTGGGCCAGTTCGGAAAATCAACGAATTCGTGCCCCGCTGTCCCCGAATAGGCCGGAATGCCCGCGGCCCGAGGATGTTGCTTCGGATAAGCCGGATTCGTCGCATGAAAAGCCGAAGCAAAGATCGGATGACTGGCAACGTGATTCCCCCAGTCGTCGTAGGTAACGCCCCATGGATTGGTGTTCGGATACGCTCCAAACGTAACGAGCCGGTGTGTCGACGGGCGATAGCGGAACCACGCGCTGTTCTTCGCGCGAATGGGACCATAAGGAGTCTCCACCTGGCTGTTGTGAAAGATGGATTCACGAAAAAGCAGATCGCCGTCCGGCGTCCACACAAAGTCGTGCAGCGCATGATGAGAATCTTCCGTACCGAAGCCGGTATAGATCTTCCGGCGGAAATCCGCTTTCCCATCGCCGTCCGTGTCCTTCAAAAACGTGATATGCGGCTCCTCGGAGACATAAACTCCGTCGTTGCCAAGCTCGATGCTCAACGGAATGTTAACGTCATCCGCAAAGACCGAGCTCTTGTCAGCCTTCCCGTCACCGTCGGTGTCTTCGAGAATCACGATCTTGTCGTTCGGTTCATTCCCCGGATAGACGTGCGGATAAGTCGTCGAACAGGCCACCCACATCCTACCCTTTGAATCCCAGCGAATCTGAATCGGGCAAGCTATCTCCGGGAACTCTTCTTCCGAGGCGAAAAGGGTGACCTCAAATCGAGGATCCACTTCGAAGGCTTTGCGCTCATCCGCCGGGCTGAGCCATTCGTTGGCACCGCGACTCTGCGCGCTCGGCGGCAACGGCGGCACATTGGAATCATCGGCAACGGCGGAGACCGGATTCCCTTTGGCCATTTCCCAGGCGCGTCCTTCGCGGTTTTCCACCATGAGATCAAAATTGCGCATGGCCGGGAGGAAATCGAGATAGCCGTAGCGTTTGTTGCGCCCACCGGTGTAGTAAAAGGTATTGAGCGGACGATAGCGGTAAAACCATTGACGATTCTTGTCGACGAGCTCCTCGCGAATCCGCTCATCCAGTTCCGGCGCCGTTTTCTTGAACGTCCCTTCGAACAAAGCTTCACCGAACACGCGATATCCCTCGGCATCCATATGCGCACCGTTGAAGGTGATATCGGTGTGCGGATTCGCCATTGCCTTGCGGGTGGCATCGAACACGTTCACGAAACCGACCTTCAGTTTCATGGCCACCTCCGCCGTGGCCTTGGTGTAGGCGGCGATGTTGGCGTTGTTCAGATCCGCGGCCTTCACCCCTTTCACATTTTCGTTCGCGATTGGAGACACCAGCACAATCCGTGGCCCCGTCTTTCCATTGTAAGCACTGCCCTTCATCGCGGTAACCAGCTTTGACAGGCGATCTTTGAAATCATCCACACCATCGGGACCGGCGAAGGATTCATTGTAGCCGAACGCGGCGAAGATGACGTCGGCCTGCTGCACGGTGAGGTGCTGATCAATCGATCCGAAATTGTCAGGGCGCGGCTGCAGATCCACCTCGTCCGCCGACCACGACAGATTGCGCACGCGAAGTTCCATGCCCGGATGAGACTGCTGCACAAAGGTTTCGAAATGAGCAAACTGTCCGTCCCGGTCGAAGAGAGTGTTGCCGACGAAACAGATGTGATCCCCCTTATTCAGCTTCAGTGGAAGCCGAGTATCAACCGGTTTGGTCAACTTCGGAAATGGCGCCGTCTGTTCGAAGATCGCGTATTTCTCCAATTCCGGATCTTTGAACGGGTCGGCCTTGCCGGTATTCACATTCTTGGCGTCTTTGACCTTGCGCAGGTTGGATTTGCCCCCCTTCTGCACAAAAACCGGTGCCGGCTTCTTGGATTCCTGAACCTTCCCTTCCCGGCGCTTTTTCCGATCCGCCTTCTTGTCGGCCGCTCCAGCACTCGCAAACGTGAAGATGACCGCACACAGCAGCCCCAAACATTTTAAGAAAAGATTACGCATCGTAACGGGCAGGAAAAATGCGAGCGTACCGTCATCGACACAAGCCGATTCCGCGTCCCACAAATTGAAGGGAACCGCTCCGTCGGTTCCGCTCGATGGACAAACCACAAACTCCAATCGGCATCGACGGATGCGATGCCCTCAACATCGCCCCAGGCGATCGAATCCCTACTTGTCCAGTTCAGCCAATCGTTCCCGTGCTTTCTCACAATTCCCGTCTCGCAGCAATTCACTGATGGCATCCAGCTGTGGGCGTTCGACAACGCCTTTCTGCCGCAACTTCAGCAACTGCGCGGGCAATCGCAGATCCTCGGACGTAAAGACAAATGAAGCACCTGTTTCCTTTTTCCTGACCTCCTGAACCACTTCCAGAAATCGATATCCAAATTCATGTGTTGGTTCGATCATGGTCCCTTCACCGTAATCGTTCCAAGTCACCAACTGCACCAATGGCCAAGGTCCTTCCAACGCCACCTCCAGCGTCATCCGCAGAGTCTCGCCGTCGGCATGATCGAGTTTTCCATGACTCTTCTCGTACATGTCGTGGTATCCCGGATACGCGGAACTCAGATGTCGGGCATGATCCTTGGAGAAGTAGGTGAAAGCTTCGCCGATCCGTTTGCGAATGATCTCGGGGTCTTGCGGACCATCCCACGGCGCCTGATGCACCCACGTGAATCCACCATCGCCACCGGTGTGTTTCCACAGATGGTGCAAACCAAAGAGCGCCGGCTTTTCCGGCAGGGCTGACATCGCCTTCATCCAAACGTTCGTATCCTTCACGAACATGGGACCGAAGTTCAGCAACAGCGGTCGATCGTCCAACCGAAAGTAATTGGACTGGGTGAACCATTCTGTTTCAACCCATTCGAACATCTCCGTAAGGTGATCAGGAACGTCCTCCTGCTTGAGCTTGTTGCGCTGCACCAACAAGTCCACGGATCGATCTTCGTAGCAGGCGGCGAACTTCATCCCGAACTTCGCCGTCGCGGCCAACATCGCCCTGGTCGCCTCGTGAATCGGCGGATAGTCCGCATACCTCGCGATGCCATACCAATCAACGATCACACCATCGACCCCGGCCAGTTTCATCTGCAAGAGATGGCACTCCAACACATCCGGATCTGTGGAGTCGTACAGACCGATCAGCGGATGATAGTGCGACCAAATATCGGGCAGACCGTCTGCGTTTTTCTTGGACGGATCATGTTCACCACCATGCCCCCGCCAATGACTCCCCCATTTCTTGCGCACCGAGGGAGTTTCGTACCACGGCATGTAATGCATGAGCAGCGGTTTGCCGGTGTTGGTTCGGGGAGAGACTGCATCAGTGGCCGTGCTCGGTGACGACGCGACCACGATCTGCGATGAAGCAACTTCGACGGGCCTCTCACCACACCCCATGAACAACATTGCAATGGCTGAACAAAGCAGACTTGGCGACTTCAGATTTGTCATGCAGACCGGACTCTTGCC
>JAYPXF010000008.1:34623-38632 GCA_038154405.1 Verrucomicrobiales bacterium
GAGAGTAGAATCGAGTTTTCGTTGTCGCCCTAGCAGGGCTTTGAAGTGGGCTCGCGGGTACGCTTCAATACCCCGACTGGGGGTATGGAATAATCCGCTTCACTATTTAACTTGTTACATCATCTGACACACCAGACATTCTGTCAGTAAGCCCCATGCAGAAACTCTTCCTCCAATTGTTCGTGTTCACGTGGATAGTCATGGCGAATTCCACGACTGGCGCACAGCCAGAATGGATCTGGCCCGCCGGAAACTCCACTTCGACCACCAAGGATCTGGGCATTGGCATCCGTTCCGCCAAGTTCACCGTCGTCGCGGATTTTGGCGAGGTGGACATCCGGTTGAACCACAGCACGATCGGCGTTCTTCATGCCTACCAACAATCCAAGACTTTCGATCTGACACCCGCTCTCCAGAAGCAAGCAAACCGTCTGCTGATCAAAACGAAGAATCTGGACGGACCCTCAGCCTTCGCAGGGACATTGAGAATCGAACGAGCCGACGGCTCGATGCGAACGTTTTCGACCGATGAATCCTGGTCGACCGCCCGGAGCTACGGTCCTGTTGACCGGCGTTTCTGGGACTTCAGCGGACAACTGGAAGCCGTGGATGCGTTTGAGAACTATGAACAGTGGCGCGAGGCCAAGGGTGTTCAGCAAAGCACCGCCGCTTCCGCGTTCACATTGCTGCCCGGGTTCGAAATCGATCTGATCCGATCGGCCGGGAAGAACGAAGATTCGTGGATCAGCATGGACTTCGACCCGCAAGGTCGCCTCATCATCGCACGGGAGAAATCGGGACTGATCCGACTGACCTTGAAGAACGGGAAAGCAACGAAGATCGAAGTGATCAACGAGGATCTGCCGGAAATACGTGGTGTCCTGTTTGCGCATGGCAGTCTCTACGTGAATTCCAACAGCCACAACCTGCGCAAGAATCCCCGCGACCGGACCGGTGGCCTTTTCCGACTTCGCGACACAAACGGCGATGGTCACTTCGACGAAGTGACGCTGCTCGGCGAGAGAACTGCGACCGGAGGACACGGACGAAACGACATCACGCTCGGACCAGATGGGAAGATCTATCTGATCGCTGGTGACTCGGTCGCCACACCCAAGACTTTCACTGACCTCACCCCGAGAATTCCACACTTCCTGCCCGGAGATGATCTCCCCCAAGGTCACGTGATCCGCACGGACAAGGACGGCAAGGAATGGGAACTGGTCTGCAAAGGCCTGCGCAATCCCTACGGCATTCATTTCAATCCGGATGGTGAGATGTTCACCTTCGACGCCGATGCCGAACACGACATGGGCGCACCTTGGTATCGGCCCACCCATCTACGTCAACTGGTCGAGGGGGCTGACTACGGCTGGCGCCGGGTGACCGGTCGTTGGCCGCCCTACTACGCCGATCACGCAGACCAACCACCGACCACACTGCGTATCGGCAAGAGTTCCCCGACGGCGGTGAAGTTCGGAACCAAGAGCAACTTTCCCAGGCAATGGCAGGAGGCGCTCTACATCCTCGACTGGACCTATGGCCGCATCTTGGCGATTCACATGACACCGCGCGGCGCGGGTTATCAGGGCAGAACGGAACGCTTCCTCCAAGGCAAGCCGGCCAACGTCACTGATCTCGACTTCGGTCCTGACGGCGCGATGTATTTCGTCACCGGCGGACGGGGAACACAATCCGGACTGTACCGCGTTCGCTTCACTGGAAAACGTGCCCCGAGCAGCGAATCGACAAAACAGATGCAGCGCCGCACACGCTTCGGAAAAAACAACCGCAACCTCCGAAGACACGTTCTACTGGACTCATCCCTCGCCCAAGCAACCTTGGGACATACCGATCCATGGGTCCGATACGCCGCGCGCACCTCGGTCGAAAAGAGCGCAAGACTTGACGTAGCCGGATCGAAGTCCACCGCGACGGACGAAGCGGCGGAATTGACCTATCTCACCGCCGTTTCCCGCCTGGCTGCCATTCCGCTGTTGATCCCTGTGCCCGAAAACCTGAACCGACTCGATTGGAACGCACTGAACGACGAACAGCGTCTCGAACTGATTCGGATCCTGGAAATCTACCAACTCAGGAAGGGGGAAAAGCCGGCAATTGAGATCAGCTTGAACGTCTTGCAAAAAAAGCTCGCTGGCGCATACCCGACCGGACACCGGGAAGTGGATCTTGCGCTGTGTTCCGTGCTGGCCGGCATGAACTCTTACGGTTATGTCGCGAAGACGCTCGACCTCATCTCCACCACGGAGAACCAGAAAGATCTGATTCACTACCTCTTCCACCTTCGCAATCAGAAGACCGGGTGGACGGATGAATTGCGCAAACGCTATTTCCTGGCCTTCCGTCGCACCAAGGATTTCCGCGGGGGAGCCGGCCTGCCGAAGTTTCTCAAACAGATTCAAACCGATGCGATCGCATCTCTACCGACAACTGATCGCAAGGCATACCAGGTTCTCTTGGAACAGCCTGACCAATTGAAAGAACTGCTCGCCACAGTTTCGCAGAATCGCAAGTTCGTGCGGGAATGGAATCTTACCGACTTCGGTGATGAGTTGGTCAATCACCAGCCGAACCTGAAACGCGGCAAGGAAATGTACACCGCCGCGTCGTGCATTCTCTGCCATCAGCTAGGCACCACGGGACGCGTCCTCGGTCCGGATCTCACTTCGGTGTCAGCACGTTTCTCCCGACGTGATCTGATGGAATCCATCATCAATCCGAGCAAAGTGATTTCGGAGAAGTATCGCAGTGTGACGGTGACGACGCAGGAAGGCGAAGAGTACACCGGACGGGTCGTCATGGCCGGGGATTACCGCAAGGCCGTCCTGCGGATTTCCACCAATCCCCTCAATCCCAAGGCAGTTGTCGAACTGGGTAAGAGTTCGATCGTGAAGCGCCGGTTTTCATCCGTTTCATCCATGCCGGAGGGCCTGCTGAATTCCCTCACCAAACCCGAAATCCTCGACTTGTTGGCCTACATTGAAACCGGAGGAAAATAGCGGATCGCGCCGCGGTTGGCTGGTTGCGATTGCGGTGATGTTTGTCGCGTTGGCGATCATAACGGCGTTCCTCCGGGAGCATTCACCCGCCAGCAGCGAAGCGGAAGTCCTGCAGGTAACCAAGGGACTGGAGAGCCGGGGCATCCGACGTGAACCCAATCAGACAATCGCCTCCTTCAAGAAGCACGCAAAGGATCACGGGCTAACCAAGACGGAGGCCGTGTTGAAAAAATGCTCCCCGAAGGTGCTCGATTACGTGCGCATTGTCGGCGGCGAGCTCAGCACCAACAATCTGCAAATCATCTGTCCACATCCTCGTCTGCGAACCCTGGACATCACGGGGACACCACTCACCGCTGCTCACTTCGAGATCATTGCCCGCGCCCATCAACTGGAGTCACTCTACCTGGGGGGGAACCGCCACCCACGTCCCAAGCGTCGGCAAACTGGCGGACCGAAAAGGACTCAAGGAACTCGATCTTGATCATTCCAAACTTGAGGACGGGGACCTGAAATTCATCGAAGAAATGAAGCGACTGGAGTTCCTCAGTTTCGCGCACACGTCCGTCACCGGTTCCATCCTTAAAGAGATCCGCAAGTTGCCGCGCCTTGAGTATCTCGACATATTCTACACGAAGATCACCGATCCGTATCTCACCAATTTGTCCGGCATGCATTCCCTTACCGATCTGTATCTGGGCGAACACATCACCGATGTCGGCGTTCCTAGTTTTGTGGGTCTCACCAATCTGCGAACCCTCGGCCTGTTGAATTCACACGTGGACAACCCAAGGCTGGACCGGATCTTGAAGGGATTGCCAAACCTGACGAATCTAAATCTCTTCTACGTGGAAGCATTCATCGGCAAAGTGGACTGGAAAGCCTATCCGAACGTAATCCTACAGGCGGCATATTGAAATCTCTGGAGGGAACCGCTCCATCGGTTCCAAGTCACTTGAAATCGAAAACCATCCTCAATCAGGCATCGA
>JAYPXF010000008.1:38642-40746 GCA_038154405.1 Verrucomicrobiales bacterium
ATGCCGTCCACAGGATCACGTCACCGTCGCTTCCGAGTCGCCTTGTTTGCGAATAAAATTGGTCAGGCCTTCGATCCGTTGACTGGACTCCTTCTGCAGCCGCCATTTCTCGGTCAACGTGCTGGCGCATTGCAGCACCTCGATATTGTCGAACGGTTTCTTTAGAATCAGCACGCGATCCGACTCGCCGATCTTCTCCTGCATGTCCGACCACGAATAATCGGAATACGCAGTACAGATCACGATCTGCAGATCCTGCGACAATTCCATCAGCTTCACCGTGGTCTCCACGCCGTCGATTCCGGGCGCCATGCGCACGTCCACAAAAGCAAGCGCGAATTCGTTGCCGCTGTTCTCCGCCTCCGCCACCTTGTCGATCGCAGCCTCACCGTTGGAAGCGAAGCTCAACTCATACTTGGCATCCGCCGCTGACACATTCTCGCGTCCAAAGAGATTCGTCTCCGCCTGTTCCAAAGCTTCATTGCGATCCGGAACGGGACCGAGAATCTTGCGAAAATCCTCATGAATGCTCGGGTTGTCATCCACGATCAGGATGCGGCGATTGGCGGCAACCGGGTTCGCGGGAGAGTCAATTTCAATGCGCTTGGCCATTGGAGCGGGTGGTTGCGACGATGATGCACGAAACATCTGCGGTGTCAAAGCACGGGCTTTTCCAAGAAACATCACGGGGCGCATTCGGGAATTGCCCCCACAACCAAGAGACGGTTTTTCCCCGTTCCCAAACTCCTGCTGGGGAACGTCTGTTGTCAAAGCTCTGCTTCGAGCGCAGCGGGAGATTGGGACGGAGAGCCAAGTGATTGCGGATTTGATAGGGTTGCCGATCCGCCTCTTCAATACCGTGGGACAACTCCCGAATGCGCCCAACCTCAATCACCAGGCTTCAGAATCTAATATGGCGTAAAACTCGCAGCGTATTCAATTGGAGATTGGATTCTGAAGCTTGAAGCTTTCTCTCCTTACTTTCTTATCTTCGCACCGCCCTTCCTTTTGCCCTTCTTCCGCTTGCTGTTCTTGGAATGGTTCTGCTTGTTCTTCGTCTGCTGCTGACGCTTCGCCTGGGCGGCCGCGCGGGTCGATGCGGCCACCTGTTTCTGCGCCTTGATCAGTTCTTCTTCGGCATCCGCCAATGTCTCCTTCGCCTTTCCGTGATTGCTGATCGCTTTCTTCAATTCCGCGTCACCGGCAATCAATCGCGCCAACAGCCTGCGAGCCGCCTGCTCCGCACCGGTCGTCTTGTTCAGTTCCAGTCCCAACGCCGAAAGTCGCTCATTGCCCGCCAAGGCCTCCTTCTCAATCTCCAGCGGCCGACGAACGACAGCCGACAACTCGGAACGCTTCGCGCGCTTCCGATCAGCCGGCATCTTGGCCTTCGAATTGAGCGCTCGCAGATCCGCGCTCGCACGCTTCGCCGCGACTTTGGCTTCCAGATAGTCCGTCCGTTCGCGAATCACGGTCTGCAGGGCCTCCTTTGCCGCCTTGTATTCGACCACCGCCCGCTGCAATGCGATTCGCGCCTCGTTCAACCCTGACTCGGAAAGATGTTTTTTGCTGACGCGCGTCCGGGTGGCGATCACCTTTTGCTCGGCCGCCTTCAATGCCTTCCTGGCTTCCGTCACTTTCTTGGACGCGGCGGCCTGGGCTTTCTTTGTCTCCGCCACGGTCGGCGTCTTGCTTTTGTTTCCGGTATTCTTCTTTTCCGCCGCGACCAACGGCAGCAACACCATGACCGGCGTCAGCAGCACAAGCAAAATGGCTTTTCGATTGACGTGAATATTTAGGACTGACGCAAACGCGCTTTCCAGTAGATTCTCGAGATCATGAACCTTTTCAAACGTGCCTCGGCTCTTATCGCCATCTTCTCCGTCCTCCAGTTTGCTTCCGCAGCCGACAAGCCCGTCCACCTGTTCATCCTGTCCGGTCAGTCCAACATGCAAGGACTCAATCCGGACAACAGTTTCCTGCCCGAAGCCGCCAAGCTGCTTCCGGATGCCGAGATCGATCACATCAAGGTTTCCCGCGGCGGCCAGCCAATCCGCCTTTGGGTCGCGGAATGGGACGATATTGCTGAGCAGGTCGGACTCAC
>JAYPXF010000008.1:40756-44546 GCA_038154405.1 Verrucomicrobiales bacterium
AGTTGAAGAAGCTCAACTATGACAAGACGAAGTATACGTCGGTCTCGTTCTGCTGGATGCAGGGTGAACGTGACGCCAAGTCCGGCATGGAACCGGCCTACGAAGCCGCGTTGAAAAAGCTCATCTCCAACCTGCGCCGTGATCTCAAACGACCGGACTTGAATTTCGTGATCGGCCGCATCAGCGATCATTCGCCGGGTGACAAGTGGCAGAAAAGCTGGGATCAGGTTCGCGACATTCACGTGAAAGTGGCCAAGGACGATCCGCGCGGTTCATGGGCGGATACCGACGACTGCAACAACAAGGTCAAGAAAGGCGAGCCCAGCAACGATCTGCACTACACCAAGGATGGCTACGTTCTGTTCGGCAAACGCCTAGCCCGCCAGGCCGTCCATCTCATCAAGGGTGAACAGCCCGCCGCCAACGGTCGTCCGGAATAAACCGCAACTCCTCCCTGATTCGCATGAAACGTTCCCTTACCATCTTCACGCTGCTGGCCTTGCTCGCAGTTGAAACCACCGCGGCACCGCAGAAGCTCTCCGCCAACCTTACGCTGATTCCCGATGCGGTGAACGGCGTGTTGATCAGGCAGAAGAAAACCACGCTTGCGATCTACGGCGATCCGCGACCGAAACCGGCCAAGGTCACCGCCGTGTTCTTCACCCATCACCGACGCGACGTCGTGTGGGCGGGACGTAAACAGGTCGACAACGGTGCGGACGCGGTCGTCCCGGAGAAGGAACGTCAGTATTTCGAGAATCCCGAGAAGCAATGGAATGATTTCATCAAGATCCGTCTGGTGGATGCACAGCAGCAGACGACCAAGATGATCACCAAGAAGTGGCCGGTCGCCAAGACGGTCAAAGGCGGCGAAACGCTGGCTTGGAACGGGCTTCGATTCGACATCATTGATACCCCGGGCTTCACGCGTGATGCGGTCAGCTACGTGGCGAAGATTGACGGAAAGAAGGTGGCTTTCACCGGAGACCTTATCTACGGCGACGGGCAGATCTTCGATCTATACAGTTTTCAGGATCGGATTCCGGCCGCCCGAATCGGCGGTTACCACGGCTACGGATCCCGCCTAGCGCAACTCTTGGAGAGTCTGCAGAAGGTCGCTGCCGCCAAGCCGGACCTGATCATTCCCGCCCGCGGTCCGGTGATCCGTGATGTGCAGAGGGCGATCACACGCCTGACCAAGCGCGTAAAGAATCTCTACCGCAACTACCTCTCGACCAACGCGCTGTTCTGGTATTTCAAGGAGGACCGCATGAAGGCCTGCGCCGAACGTATCCTTGGTTCCGGTGCCGACTTCAAACTCATGCCCTACTCTCATCACGAAGAGTTGCCGGAATGGGTGCTCAACACCGGCACGACCCGCATCATTCTTTCGGAGAACGGTTCGGCCTTCATGCTCGACTGCGGAAGCCAGCGCTACATCGACTTCGTAAAGGACCTCATGAAGCAAGGTTTGGTGAAACAGGTTGAAGGCCTATTCGTCACCCATTACCACGGCGACCATACCCACTTCGTGCAGGCCGCAGCCGAAGAATTTGGTTGTCCGGTCTACTCCACCGAGGAATACGAGGACATCCTCGAGAACCCGGGTGCATGGCACATGCCCGCCGGCACGAAGAATCCGGTGAAGGAAGTCATCGGCATGAAAGACGGTGCCAAACTCAAGTGGCACGAATACGAACTGACCTTCCGCTTCTTTCCCGGCCAAACCCTGTTGCACGGCGCCCTGCTCGTCCGTCGTCCGGGCGAAAAATCCATTTTCTTTGTCGGCGACGCCTTCACTCCTTCCGGTATGGATGACTACTGCGTGCTCAACCGCAATCTGCTGCACGAAGATACCGGCTATCTGCGCTGCTTTTCTATCATCCGCGAACTGGAAAAGAAACACGGCGAGATCTTCCTGATGAACGAGCACGTGCCCTACATCTTCAAATACACACCCGCCGAAATGAAGTATCTCGAGGACGGCTACCGCGAACGCATCACCATGCTCCGGGAGCTGTGTCCCTGGGACGACCCCAACTACGGCATCGATGAACAATGGGCGTGGTTCTATCCCTACGGCGTCGACAGCCAACCCGGCCGAACCATCGACTTCGAATTTCGATTCTACAATCACTCACCCAAGACACGGGAGATGTCGCTGAAGCCAAACCTACCCGACGGTTTCACCCTCGAATCCGGCAATCTCAAGACCACCGTCACCGCCCGCGCTCAAGCCGTCGTCCCCGTCCGGGTCAAAGTCTCCGCCGGCGCCCGCCCCGGCCCGCACATCATCACTGCGGATGTGTTCTCGCAAGATATCAAACTCCGCGAATGGTCTGAGGCGATCGTGACTGTGACTGAAGGAAAATGACCTTCAGGTTGCATGGGTTCACCCGGCCAAATTCAGACGCAACAGAAACGGAGGTATTGATTCGATTCGTCCCTTCGGGACTCTGAAGTGGGCCCGCAGGTACGCTCTCCCCACCTGGGTTTGGACTACTGGCACTGGGGGAGGAGATTCTCTTGAAGGAGCAGTGCATCGGGTCTTGGCGTGAGCTGTCAACGATTTGGTGAGGGGAGAGTTCTCGCGAGCCCACCTTTCCTTCCTGTCATAAGGATTGCCGCCTTCCCAAACCCGCGTTAAACCCCTCCCATGACTCACCCAAATCGTCGTGGTTTTCTTCGGCAGTCGGCTGCCGGTGTTTCCCTCTTCACCATTGCGGGCACGCGGACTTCGGCATCGGTGCTTGGCGCAAACAATCGCCTGCGAGTTGCGGTAGTTGGTGCCAACAGCCGCGGCAAGGGACACATCTCCGGCTGGCTCGATCAACCCAACGCCGAAATCGCTTATATCGTGGACCCCGACAGTCGGGTGATTGACCGCTCACTGGATTCCATCAAGCGCCGTTTGCAAGGCAGATTCACCACCAAGGGATTGGCGGACATTCGCAAGGCGTTGGAAGATCCGAATCTGGATGCCATCTCCGTCGCCACGCCGAACCACTGGCATTCGCTCATCACCATCTGGGCGGCGCAGGCAGGCAAGCATGTCTACGTCGAAAAGCCGATGAGTCATGACGTCGAGGAAGGCCGCATCTGCGTCGAGGCACAGAAGAAATACGGCGTGGTCATCCAGCACGGCACCCAGCGGCGCAGCAGCGCCAGCATCGCGGGGCTTACCGAGGCAATTCAGGCCGGCAAGTTCGGTCGCTTGAAAGTGTCCTACGGGTATTGTTGCAAACCACGCGGCACCATCGGTTTCAAAGCCGCCGGAGCTCCGCCTTCCAATCTGGATTGGAATCTCTGGCGCGGTCCGGCGCAGATCGATCAGTTCCACGGCAACTACGTGCACTACAACTGGCACTGGTTCTGGAAGACCGGCAACGGCGACCTCAACAACCAGGGCACGCATCAACTGGACGTCGCGCGCTGGGCCTTGGACAAGCAACTCACCCACCCCACCCGCGTGATGGCCATCGGTGGTCGATTCAAATGGAACGATCAGGGCGAAACTCCGAACACCATGTTCGGCATCGGCGAATATCCGAACGGCCAGTACTGCTTCTTCAATGTCCGCAACATCGGCTACGAGGGCTACGAGCGTCAGGTGGAGAACGAGTATTACTTTGAAGACGGGGGCCGTATCGTTCGTGGCAATTACTACAGCAAAGACAGTGACACCGCCGAAAAGATCTCCTACGAACCTGGCAATGTGACACCCGGCGGCAACTGGGGCGCCTTTGCCACAGCCTGCCGCGAGGGCCGACCGGAACTCGCCAACGGTAAT
>JAYPXF010000008.1:44556-47334 GCA_038154405.1 Verrucomicrobiales bacterium
CACTACGGCTGCGTGCTCGGTCACCTGATGAACAACTCCTATCGCCTTGGCAAGAAAGTCCCGTTCAACCAGAAAGCCGGGCGCTTCGGCGACAACGCAGACGCCGCCGAACACTTTGGCCGACTCCACGACATCATGGCCAACGGTGTCGGCATGCCGGAAGACGGCAACGAATACATCGTCGGCCCCTGGCTGGATTTCGACCCGGAGACCGAACGCCACACCGGCAGTCTCGCCGCCAAGGCCAACACTCTGCTGAAAGATCCGAACAACAAGGGATTCCAGATTCCGAGTGTGGGCAACGTCTGATCAGGAGATCAGCAAGCACCATGAAAACCATCGCCATCATCGGGGGCGGATTCAGCGGCACACTCTCAGCCGTCAACATCGTCCGTCTGGCCAACGAACCCCTGCGCGTGGTGATTGTGAACCACCGTCGCCCCTTGGGTCGTGGCGTGGCCTATGGCACCACCCGATCGGAGCATGTTCTGAACGTTGCCGCGCGCAACATGTCGGCCTTCCCGGATCATCCGGACCATTTTGTCTCCTGGCTGCGCACCCGCGTGGACTATGCGGACATTCCCGAGGCTCAGCTCCGCGAGATGTTCGCGCCGCGCCCGGTATATGGTGAATATCTGCGCAGTCTCCTGTTCGCCTACATGCAACCGGTGGACGCCCATCATCCCGCCACCATCGAGAGCATCGCGGATGCAGCGATCGGCATCGAACTCGTGGACGACGGCAGGGCCCGGGTGAACCTGCGCGATGGAGAAACGGTGATCGCCGACCGAGTGCTCCTGGCCACCGGCAACCAACCGCCGGGAGCACTTCCGGGCATCGAGCAACTTGCGGATCATCCCGGCTACTTCGGCAATCCCTGGGGTGATTGGTTTGAGAATCTTCCCGACGGGAACGAGGACATTGCTGTGCTCGGCACCGGGCTCAGCATGGTCGACGTGTTCCTCACCCTGACCGAAATGAACTGGCCGGGTCGGATCGTCTGCATCTCCCGCAATGGCAAACTGCCGCAGTCTCATTTTCGCGGCATCGAGTATCCCAATTTTTTGCCCGACCAACCGGAGAAACTCGGCCTCGACCGGATGGCTGAACTGCTCAAGACGCATTGTGAAAAACTGCGTCGGCTCGGAGCGAATCCCGGCATCGTGGTCGATCGGCTTCGCCCGCATACCCAGCGCATCTGGCAGGAATTCTCCCTTGATGAAAAACGCCGCTTCGTCCGGGATTACGCCGCCGATTGGAATGTGATCCATCACCGTATCGCCCAACACATTCACCAGCGACTGACCGAAGCCGTCACTGCCGGCAAGGTGGTCGTTGAACGCGGCGGCATCCAGCGACTCGATGCCGCCGGCGACGACTGCATTGCCATAAAGATCCAGGCGGAAGACGGCAAGGAGCAGACAATTGAGAGTGGCATGGTGATCAATTGCACAGGCCCGCGTACGAGCTTCGCGAACACCGAGATCCCCCATCTACCGCAGCCTGCTCGACAAGGGCTTGGTCCGTCCCGACGAAATGGACATGGGCATCGACATCGGACCGAATTTCGCCGTGACCAATGCCGAGGGCGAGAGATCAAAACTGCTGTTTGCCATGGGCCCGTTGATGCGTGGGACCCTGTGGGAAAGCCTCGCCGTTCCGGAACTTCACGGCCAAGCCAAGCGCGTGGCCGAAATTCTCGCCAGCGACGAGATCGCCGCCGACGGTGACCTCCGCATGTCCGCCAAGGAAGAACACGTCGTGGAATGCTACATCTGAATCATGTTTCGAAAGCTACTTACCATCTCCCTGTTGATCACAGCCGCATGGAATACCCGCGCCGCTTCCTTCACCACCATCGACGAGAAGAATCACCACCTGGGCAACGACGTCGTGAAACAATGGAAGGAAGCCCCAGCCGGGCCCGGCGGCTTTGACTTGCGCATCCGATTTCAGTTCAAGACAACCAGCGAGGATCGGACACTGGGCCTCACCCACCGCGACGTCGACAATCGTTGGGACATCAAACTGAACGGGAAAGCCATCGGCCAACTCGAGCGCAAAAAGGAGCGCCGCGAATACCTGTATGAATTGCCTGCCGGAATTTTGAAAGACGGCGAAAACGTGCTCCACATCTTCGGTCGCAGGACGCAGGACGACATCACGGTCGGCAATGCCCGGATCTACGACGCATCGATCCGGCAGATGCTTAATCTTCACCCGGTGACGGTCTCTGTTACCGATCCCACCAACGGGAAGTTCCTGCCCGCCAAGATCACCTTTGCCGATCAGACCAATGGACTCATCGAGGTCTTCTATGCGGAAAGTCCGAAGACCGCCGTGCGGCGCGGGATCGTATACACCCTCGGCACGCCCACCAAATGCGAGCTACCATCAGGCAGTTACCGCGTGTATGCCTCGCGCGGCACTGAATGGAGTCTTCAAGAAAAGTCGCTGAATCTGACCGCCGGAGGTGCGCCATCATTGCAGTTCCAACTGAAGCGCGAACTGGAGACCACCGGCTACGTTGCTGCGGACACCCACATTCATACACTCACGTTCAGCGGACACGGCGACTCATCCGTGGAGGAACGCATGGTCACACTGGCCGCGGAGGGTGTGGAACTGGCCATCGCCACCGATCACAACCACCAGACCGATTTCCGGCCCTACCAGTCCAAGCTGGGATTGAGTGAACATTTCACCTCCGTCACGGGAAACGAAGTCACGACCAAGAACGGGCATTTCAATTCATTCCCCCTGCCACCCGGAAAAGAC
>JAYPXF010000008.1:47344-54451 GCA_038154405.1 Verrucomicrobiales bacterium
CTACAAGGAGGAGGATTGGGTGAAGCTGGTGGACGGCATTCGAGCCAAGGGAGCGAAGGTCGTGATCCTGAATCACCCCCGCTGGCCGGACATTGCGCGCGGCCCGTTCGGACGATTCGGACTCAACCGCGCATCGGGTGATCGCGCCAAAGGTGGACCGTTTACATTCGATGCCCTCGAACTCATCAACTCCGGAACCCTGCAACCGGATCCGCTTTTCATCTGCCGCGACTGGTTTGCCCTGCTCAACAACGGCGAACAGATCACCGCGGTCGGCTCATCCGATTCCCACACGGTGGGCAACATCGTGGGCCAGGGAAGAACCTATGTCCGCAGCAGCACTGATGATCCGGCACGGATAGACGTCAACGAGGCCTGCAAGGCATTCCTCGCAGGAGATACCAGCATCTCCATGGGCATCATCGCCACCGCCACCGTGAACGGCCAACCACACGGCAAACAAGTGCGGCTGACCGGCAAACCTGCGGTGAAACTGCGGGTACAGGCGCCGTCGTGGATTCGACCACAACGCGCGATTGTCTATCTCAATGGAGAAGCCGTGGCCGAGCAGCTCGTTCCCTCAGTCAAACCGGGGACAGCGACCGATCTCCTGCTGACGTTCGATCTGCCGCGCCTCGTCGACGACGGTTGGCTGGTCTGCGTCGTCCTGGGTCCCGGTGTAAAGAATCCCGCGTGGGCAACCGAGCAGAATTATACCTTTGCCGCCACGAATCCGATCTATCTTGATGCCGACCTCGACGGGATCTATTCAAATCCTCGCGCGACCGCCATCGAGAAGCTGCAGAAGGCCGGAACGAAGATGGATCAGATCTGGAGTGAAATCATGTCCGCCCGCGACCCGATCGCCATTCAGATGATCTCGCACCTGCGCCTGAGGGCCGATTCGAGCCGCCGCGCTGATCTGGATGCCCGAATCAAGACCGCCGCCGCCAAGCGAAAGATCTTCAGCGAGTTTCTGCGCTATGCACCGAAGTAACCGACGTCAATTCATCGGGACAACCGCCATCGGCCTGTTGTCGCTGCCATCCCGCGCCGCCACCGTGGACCAAGAGGGATTCTTCCAGGTGAAGAAGACCGACGGCCGTTGGTGGTTCATCGATCCACAGGGAAAGAAACACTTTTCGGTCGGCTTGAACCACATCGATCCGGCTTCGCTTCGCTATGCCGAAAACATCCACATCTGGCAGCACAAGTATGGCAATTCCATGGAGCGTTGGCTCAAGGAATCCGTGGCGCCAAACCTCAAGGACTGGGGATTCAACTGCATCGGCTGGAACCAGGAAGTGGTCACCCGCGACGTTCTGAACCACCGTCATTCCCGGCGTTTCACGTTCGAGGAATATCAGTGGCTGGACATGCCCTACTGTCATCAGCTCCCGTTCGCAGATTTTCATCAGTGGGAAGCTGAAGTGCGCAATCCGGACTTCTTTTCGCCCGGGTTCATCAACTGGTGCGACCACGTCGCCCGCGAACATTGCGTGCCGCTGGCAAACGATCCCAAGTTGATCGGTTACTTCTACATTGACTGCCCGACCTGGCTGCACGTTCGCCCGATCAACAGGTGGAAAGGCCCGATCTTTGATCCCCGCAAACTGGAAACCGATGCCGGCCATCGCGAACTCCAGCGTCTCGCCGCGCAATATTATCGAGTCCAACACGACGCGATCCGCCGGTATGACAGGAATCATCTCATCCTTGGTGATCGCTACGAGGCCAACGCCCCGTTGACCATGAGCGTGTTCGAGGGAGCCCGAAGGTATGTCGACGTATTGAGTTTCCAGGATTTCCGCGACCCGGTCGGACAGCTGGACAAATGGCATCGGGAAAGCGGCATACCTGTTCTTTGGGCGGACGGTTCGAAATCCATCAAGATTCCTAACACCAGGAAGCTTCGGGTCAACGGCCAGTGGTGGGCGGATCAATTGGCCGGCCTCCGCAAGAACCCCGGTTGTGTCGGTGCCCATCTCTGCGGTGCTTTTCTCCGAAATCGGACCCGCAACAAGGGACTCTTGAGCGAACAGGAAGAACCGGACACCGAATCGATCAACCTGATCCGCAAGGCAAACCAAGAAACGCAAGCCTGGGCCGAACGAAGCTGAGATCTTATGAATGTCATTCCTGCATGGATTCTTTTGGCCGGCGCCCTGCTCGTATCCGCGACCAGTTCTCCGGCCGCCGTCGGTAAGGGTGCACAGGCGCTGCTGCAGAATGCCGGCAAGCTGTCCCTCAACACCGAACAACGGGCGAAGATCACGGCGATCGTCCGCGAGACGGTCAGCCAATACAACCGCCTCAGGCAAGCGGAAAGCGGTCAACCGGATCTGACGGCAAGACTCGACGCCCTGCGCCGCTCGTCCCAGCAGGAAGCCTTACGACTGCTGACCACGCAGCAGAAAAAGATCTGGGATGAACTCGCGAACACTAAAGTCCCAAGTCCCTCGCAGCACGACCGGCTGGCAGCCCGTTCATTGATCATCCCCACCGTCGAGCAACTGCGAAATCCGCCAAGCCCCGGCGCCTTCGGACCTTCGACCGGAATCACGCAGACAGCACCTCACAGTACGCTTGGAAAAGCGTATGTGATCCTGACCGATCACGAATCCGAAGTTGCCCGGCAAGCGCTGAAGCGACTGGCGAAGCATCGGAATGGATCGGTCCTCTCCTTGTCCGATCTCGGTGGATTGTTCAAGCAGGACGTCGAATACGAGAATTTGAGAACCGCGTTGCAGAAACTGAAACCGCAGTATGTGGCCATTGCGCCGCGCCTTCGCAGTTACCGTGAAAACATGCACCTGTGCATGCTCAGGCTGCTCGCGGGACTGGACGAAGACCCGCAGCTGGATGCGTTTCCCGGATATCTCATCGCCAGCGATCCTCAAGAGCTGGCGAAACTTGTAGATCGCACCATCGCTTTCAAACCGATCACGGAAAACAGAATCAAGCCTGTCTCCATCGGGGCGATCGAGGACGATGACTCCCGCCGCTATCGAAGCTATCAGAAGGCCAAAGTCATGCAGCGCATGTTTGCCGATCAGGGCAAGGAATCACCGGCAATCATCGTCACCACGCGTAAGTCGCACACGGAGAGGAAGGACGTCCCCGAGCTGGACGCTGCCGGAAGAAACATTGCCATGCTACCGACCTCGGCGCGTCACACCTTCAGCCATCTTTCCCAACCGGCCACCGAAGCATTGAACGGGAACAACGTCCTCTTCATGTTCGGACATGGCACACCCGAGAGAATCGTCGGAGCCAGGGCCGAGGCATTTGCGAAGATTGATTTCTCCGATGAACTGGTCTTCTGCGGCTCCTGCATGTCCGCATCGCCCTACCGGGCCGACCGGATCGATCTGACCGCGAAGCAGGGGCACAAGCGATTTGCGTTTCACGCAATCGACAATGGCGCCGTGATGATGCTCGGCCACATGGGACTGTGCGGAGGATTCCCGAAAGTGTTCCCCATGGCGGAACACGTGCTGGCGGGAATGTCCACCGGCGAGGCCTACCAGCGACTGATGAACGCGTTGATCGGTGACCGACAAATTCCGGACTACTATCCGGAGCCGCCCCCCAAGAAAGCTGAACGCAGAGACCCCGCCAACAACCTGCTCTACATTCTCTGGGGAGATCCGGCGCTGGTGCCAATCGAGCGCTGACGAGGTCCGGAGCGGCAGCTCAGATCACACCCCGTCGTTTGAGCATCTCGTCCATTGCGCGTTCCATGAGGATCTCCGCCAACGGCTGCGAGACCTCATCGAGTTTCTGATGGGCGGACTTAAGCTGCTCCAACGGCCCCACTTCCGATTCCGAATCTTCCGCGGCCAAAGCAGCCTGAATGTCGGCGATGGCCGATTCCACCGCCGTACGAGTGTCAGCGGGCACGTCAGCACCACATTCCCTCAATCCGCTCTCCGCCGCCTCCAAGACCGTCTTCGCCTTCAGCTTCGCCTCGATCCAACGACGAGCCAAAAGATCGTCAAATGCGTGTTCCACCGACTCCTCGACCATCTGCTGAACGTCGGCGTCCTCCACATCCACCGCCGACTTCAGATCCACGATCTTCTCGCGGCCGGTTTTGATGTCACGCGCGAGCACGTGCAGGATTCCATTGGCATCGATCTCAAACTGGACCCCGACCCGCGGAACGGCTCGGGCCGCCTTCTCAAATTCAATCGTAAAGCGACCGAGGCTCCAGTTGTCCGCCGATTTCTCCCGCTCGCCTTGCAATACGTGGATGAGCATCTCCCGTTGATTGTCGACGGCCGTGGTGAACACTTCTCCCGCCTTCACCGGGATGGTCGAGTTCCGCGGAATGATCACGTTCATCAAACCGCCGAACGTCTCGATGCCCAATGACAGCGGCGTCACATCCAGCAACAGCATGTCCGTGAATCCACCGGCAAGAATCTCGCCCTGAATCGCGGCACCGAGAGCCACGGCCTCATCCGGATTCTGTGAGGTATTCAATGCGGGCCCGTCACCGGCATGAAACTCTTCGCCAACTCTCAGGTCGCCGCGCGTTTCGTCAAACTCGGAACAACGAAACCATTCCGTCACCTTCCGACGCACCAAGGGCATCCGAGTTTGGCCGCCCACCAGTATCACCTGATCGAGATCTTCCGGTTCCATCTTCGCGTCAGCGAGCGAACGGATGCAGTTCTGTCGCGTGCGATCCACCACCCGAGTTGCCAGGCCTTCCAATTGATCGCGGGTCAGCGTGTGTTCGAAGCTGAACTGTCCAACCAGAAACGGCAGCACGACCTTTGTCTCCGTTTCACTCGAAAGTTCTATCTTCGCCTTTTCCGCCACCTTGCGCACCCGGGCTCGACCGACCTCGTCCAATGCCTCCGGCCCCTTCTGCCTGGCAATCTCCGCCTCCAGATGTCGCGCGACCGCCTCGTCGATGTCGTCGCCCCCCAACCGCGTGTTGCCGTTGGTCGACAACACCTGGAATACCCCTTCATTCAGTTCCAGGATCGAAAGATCAAAGGTTCCGCCGCCCAGATCGTAGACCGCAATTCGCGACTTCTCCTTCAACTTGTCCAGCCCGTAGGCCAGCGCCGCCGCCGTCGGTTCGTTGATGATCCGCTCGACCTCCAGCCCCGCCCGTTCCCCGGCCCGCTTCGTCGCGTTGCGCTGCGCATCATTGAAATAGGCCGGCACGGTGATGACCGCCTTGGTCACTTCACTTTCAAGATCCCGCTCCGCCACCGTTCGCAATGCCTTCAGGATTTCCGCAGATACCTCTTCCGGCCGCAATCGCCGTTCACCCACTCGGGCACAAGCCCAACCTTCATCGTCCGGCTCGAGAGGGTAATGCGGCTTCTCCACGTCCTTTCCGATCTCGCCAAATCGACGCCCCATGTATCGCTTGATCGACGAAACGGTCGCCCGCGGGTTGGCGGCCATCACGTTTCTCGCCTTCCGTCCAACCCACGGCTTTCCATCCGCATCCGGATAGTGAACCACGGACGACGTGAGCCGGTCCCCGTCTGCATCCGCCACCACGTAGGGGATCCCGGAATCCACCGCTGCAACCGCGGAATTCGTCGTGCCCAGATCAATGCCAATGTAGCGACTCACGCGGGCATCGTGCCGAATTCACCCGCAGTGGACAAGCATCCCGGGAATCATCAGACTGTTCCCATGCGCTGCCTCGTGACCGCCGGCCCCACGATCGAACCGCTGGACGATGTCCGCCGGCTCACCAATTTCTCGACTGGACGGTTGGGCATCGAGCTGTCGGATTACCTGGTCAGGCGCGGGCACAAGGTTCGTTTGCTGCTCGGACAACAAGCCACCTGGAATTCCGAAAACACCAAAGCTGAACTCCTGCGTTTCTCGACCACGGACGATCTGGCCAAACAGTTGGAAGAAGCCCGTGGTGAAGGATTCGATTCCGTATTCCATGCCAGCGCGGTCAGCGACTTTCGTTTTGGCAGAATCTGGGAAATCGACACGGATGGCAACAGAAGTGAACTGACCGCCGGCAAGATCACCTCCCGTGCGCCTTCACTGCAGGCGGAATTGATCCCCACGCCAAAACTCATCGCCCGGCTCCGAACCTGGTTTCCCAATTCGATGATTGTGGGATGGAAATATGAGGTGGACGGTGATCGCATGGATATCCTAGCGAAAGCCCGGCACCAGGCAGACGAGAATTCCACCAATCTGTGTGTCGCCAATGGTCCGGCTTACGGCGAGGGCTTCGGCATCGTGGACGCACGGGGCGTGCGCATACATCTGGATGACCGGGCCGAGCTCTTCGAGGCCTTGGCAAGAATCCTTGAGTCAGATCAGGAGGATTGAGAAGGCAGCTCAGCGGGCTGCGCGGGAGAAGCTGATGGAGTCACGCAGACGCTTGTTGTCAGCCCGAATACGGGCAACCAAGGTCTTGCAGACCGCCGTCAGAAACGGAGTGGCCAGTTCCGGGGCTTCCTTGGTCAGGTTCTTGAACTTCTCGACCGAAATTTTGAGCAGAGTGGAATTGAGATTCGCCACGACGTCCGCCGATCGCGGGCCATGATCAAAGAGCGAAATATCCCCGAAAAATTCACCGGCACGCAGGGTCGCCAAGACGGTCTCCTTGCCGCTGATCATCTGCCGCACCCGCACCTCGCCGTCGAGAATACAGAACATCGCGTCGCCCCGTTCACCCTGCTTCACCACGGTGTGAAACTGCTGGGCATTCTGAACCTCCATGAATTGGGCGAACCGACCGATTTCCTGATCGGACATCTCCCCCAGAATCTTCACCCGGCGCAACATCCCCGGCTTGATTCCCTCTACGAGCGGTGTGGCGTCCTTTTTGCCGGTCGATCGTGCTGCAATGCCGCCAAAAATCGCCCGCATTTCGGTCATGTCACCGGCCTTGGTCCAACAGTCGTTCTGCAGATCAAATATCCAAGTATCCGCAACGACACGCTCGTCCTTGACCCATGAAACCAGAGTCGGCATATCCACCGGCCCATAGACAACATCGTCCACGGCCCAGATCTTGTAGCCAAATTCCCCTTCGGCCTGCCCTAACATAAAGTGCGAGAATGCCCGCTAGCCACCGCGAGTGAAAGATATTTTTGGGCTAAG
>JAYPXF010000009.1:0-43787 GCA_038154405.1 Verrucomicrobiales bacterium
GATTCGAGATAATTCGGGATGATTCGACTTTGTCCCAAACCTGATTAGATTTCTCGGCAGAACAGAGGGGAAGTGGTCGGAGCGACCGGATTCGAACCAGCGACATCCAGCTCCCAAAGCTGGCGCTCTACCAAGCTGAGCTACGCTCCGACAGGCGCAGTGTGTTACAGACCTTTCGCGAGGCTGGCAAACGAAATGTGCGGGCAGGCGAAGTATTTGCGCCTACTTCCGGCCACCATGCGCCGCCTGCACCTCACGACCGCGCAGCCACAGAAAGATCACCGGCGTCACAATCAGGATATGCAACAGGCTGCTGGCCATTCCGCCGATGATCGGCGCCGCCAACGGCTTCATCACCTCGGCTCCCGGACGCGCGGCAAACATGATCGGCAGGAGGCTCGCCCCGATGGTCACCACGGTCATCAGTTTTGGTCGCAAACGCAATCGCGCCCCGTCCTTCACCGCCGTGATCAGATCATTGTGATCGAAATTGGATCCGCGTTGTTCGCGCCGTTCATCCACCGCCTGATTCAGATACACCACCATCAGAATCGCGGTCTGGATTGTCGTTCCAAATAACGCAATGTACCCAACCCAGGCCGCCACGCTGAACGGGTATCCCAACAGAAACTGCAGATAAAGACCGCCGCTCAGCGCAAACGGCACCGCCAACAGGACATGTGCCGCTTCCTGTACTGAACGATAGAGCATCAACAACAACATGAAGATCAACAGCAGCGACGCCGGCACAATGAGCAGCAGCGTCTGGCGGGCACGCAACAGGTCTTCGAACTGCCCGCTATAGGCAATGCTCGTTCCGGCCGGCAGATTCGGTTCGATCGTTTCGGTGACCCGGCGCTTGAGTTCGTCAACGAAACCGACCAGGTCGCGATCGCGCACGTTCATCTGGACGTAGGCCCGCAGCTGGCCGTTCTCACTCTCGATGACATTTGCCCCGCGGGTCCGTTTTACCTCCGCAAGCATGCCCAGTGGAATGTGCGCGCCGGTCGGCGTTGCCACCAACACGTTGCGCAGCTGCTCAACGTCCGTTCTCTCGCCGCGTTGCAATCGCACCTGCAAAGAAATCCGTTCGCGGCCGTTGATGATCGTCGACACTTCGCGCCCGCCGATGCCGAGCTCCACGGCTTCCATCACTTTGGCGACAGACAGACCGTGCGAAGCGATCGCCCGTCGATCTACCTTCGCCTCCACATAAGGCTGTCCCTGCAGACGACTGGCGGCCACTCCGATCGCGCCGGGTATCTTGTCGACAAGTTCCTTGATCCGATCCGCGACGGACTGCACTTCGTTCAAGTCAGCACCCAGCACCTTCACGCCGACCTGCCCGCGCACACCGGTATTGAGCATCAGCACGCGGTTCTCAATCGGTTGCAGAAAACCGGCTACATAACCCGGCACCAAGGAAAGCTTTTCGGTCAACTCCGCAACCAGAGATTCCCGCGTTGTGCCGGGTCGCCATTCCGGATTGCGCACGGTCCAGGGGATGGGAATGCCCAGCACGGATCTGTTGGTTCGCAGATACTCAGGCTTGAGCAGAACGGTCGTCTCGATCATTTCGATGGGCGCCGGATCAGTAGCCGTGTCTGCCCGTCCAAGTTTGCCGGCGACAGACTCAACCTCCGGCAATTCACGAATCACGCGGTCCTGCCAAGCCAGGACCCGCTTCACTTCGTTGAGCGAGACACCCGGCGAAAGCACCGGCATGAACAACAGGCTCCCTTCATTCAACGCCGGCATGAACTCAGATCCCAATCCGCGGGTCACGCTTGCCAAACGCGGAAAGTTGTTGCCCGCCAGCCACCGGTTCCAACCAGCCGGCAATCCAACCGCCAGCACGGTGGTTCCGACCAGGATCAGCAAAGCACCGTTGACGACCAGCCACGGCTTCCGCAGTGCCCAGTCCAACACCGACGTATAGATCCGCACGAGCGGCCCCATCGTCAGATGTCGTTCCTCGGGTGTGACATGGCCTTTGGCAAGGTAGGCGCACAACACCGGCACCAGGAACACGGCCGCCACCAACGACGCCAGCATGGCGAAGGTCTTTGTGAACGCCAACGGCCGGAAGAGCTTCCCTTCCTCTCCGGTCAACGAGAAAACCGGAAGAAACGCGACCACGATGATCAACATCGCAAACAGAATCGGACGCCCCACCTGCAGGCAGGCACTTCTCACCAGCCCCAGCCATTCCTGCGACCCACGTGTTTCCGCACGCCGCAGGACGTTCTCGGTCATGACGATACCCGCATCCACCAAAACACCGATGGCAATCGCAATCCCACCCAACGACATCACGTTGCTCGTCACACCAGCAACCTTCATCAAGCCGAACGCTCCCAGAATGGAAAGCGGCAACGGGATGGTGACGATGAGAACGCTGCGGAAATGCCAGAGGAACAACACGTGCACCAAGATCACCAAGAGCATCTCCTTCCAAAGCGCATCCTTCAAGGTGGCCACAGTCGCGTCGATCAGTTCGCTCCGATCATAAAACGACTCAATGCTCACGCCGGCCGGCAATCCCGGGCTGATGGAGGCAATCTTTTCTTGAATGGCGGCAGTCACCTCACGGGCGTTCTGTCCGGTCCGCATCACCACAATGCCACCGACCACTTCCTTGCCATCGACATCCAACGTGCCTCGCCGAAACGCACCTCCCCGTTGGATCCGCGCCACGTCCTTCAGGTAGATCGGCGTGTCGTTCTGAATGCCAATCGCGATCTGTTCCAGTTCGGCGATCACATTGGTCGGATTCAACAGTCCAACCCCGCGCACCACGAATTCGAGCCCGTTCTCCTCAACCACCTTTCCTCCGGTGTTGACGTTGGCATCGCATACTGCCTTGGCAACTTGTGCCAGTGGAATACCGACCGAGCGCAGTTTGAATGACGAAACTTCGACCTGATATTGCGGCTCAAATCCGCCAATGGCCGCAACTTCCGCCACCCCTGGCACGGACGCCAGGTGGTATCGGATGTACCAATCCTGCGTCGACCGCAGCCGTCCGAGATCGTATCCGCCGCCAGGCGCAAGTTCCGGGTCAACCTCCAGGTAATACTGATAGATCCAGCCAAGTCCGTTGGCGTCAGGCCCGAGCCGAGGATTGACGCCGGCCGGAAGCAGATTGCCCATCTGATTCATCCGCTCCAACACCCGATCCCGCGCGAAGTAGTTGTCCATCCCTTCCTCGAAGATCAAGGTGATCAAGGTGAAGCCGAACATTGAGGAGGCCCGCACCTCGACGATTCCAGTCAATCCCTGCAACTGGGTCACCAAGGGAAAAGTCAACTGGTCCTCCACCTCCTGCGGACTCTGCCCTTCCCACTCGGCCATCACAATGACCTGATTCTCGCTCAGATCCGGAATCACATCCACCGGCGCCGTATGGACCGCTCGCAGCCCGAACAGGCAGAGCAACACTGTCCCGCACACCACCAGCAGGCGATTCTTCAGAGCCCAATCAATACAGCGATCAATCACAGATGCAGAATCTCAAAGACGAATCTCGCTATCCAACAACGCCGCCCCATTTGCCACCACAGTATCTCCCGCCTTTAGCCCAGAGGATAAACCGCAATAATCTCTCCCACGGGCCGCGACCGTTACTTGGCGCTTGGCAAACGAGTCCTGCCCAATTGCAACAAAAACATATGCGCCTTCATTAACTGTATCGATAACGGAGCTTCGGGGCACCGAAACAATCGCTCCTAACGGGATTTGAATCGTTCCTTCAGCATAAACATCCAGCTTGAACGGCCGCTGTTTGACACCGCGGACTCGTAGTGCCGGATTCCTCAATTCAGCCCTAACCTCCGCACTCCGAGTTCCGTAGTTAAGATTCGGATTAACAAAACTGATAACTGAGCTCGTCTTAAACCCTGTTTTGCCGGCCACTTCGATTTCGATTCGCTGTCCTTCTTTTACCGATTCCAATACGTCTTCATACACGTCAAACCGGAACCAAAGATTGTAGAAATCCACGATTTCAAACAGCAGATCGCCTTCATCTACATATTGGCCCTCGTAGACATTCTGAATTCGGACAACTCCGTCCAGCGGAGAATAGATGTCCGAAGTGGACACCCGATCCGGCTTATTGGGCAATGCATCAATCTGCTTCTCGAGCAGACCGTATTGGACCAGACGCTGTCGCATGGCCGCCAACAAACGGCCATGCTCCGCCGTAATCTTGGTCGAGTGATTCATCTGGCTTTGACGATAGAGCAGCACATATTCCCGCTCGGCCTCCCGGAGCGTCGGACTGTAGACCGTTGCCAACAGTTCGCCTTCCTCCACCGCGGCCCCTTTGAAATTGACATGGAGTTTTTCGATCCGTCCGTCGATATAAGCTGAAAGGCGTCTCGTTTGGGATTCAGCCTCCATGATTTTACCTGCAACACGGAGATTGCGATGCAGCACTCTGTTGGTCGCAACAGCCGTCTGAATCCCCGCAACAACAAATGCGTTGGTCGAGAGACGAATCGTGTTTATCTCGGCACCTGCATCCGCATCGGCATACACCGGCACCAAGGCCATTCCACAGACCGTGCAGACTCCAGGTTCCGGTGACTTCACCCAAGGATGCATCGGGCTCTGATAGAAGAGTGCTTTTCGCTCCCCGCGAGCCGATCCGTGATCGTGACTCTTCAAACCAATCGTCCAGCCCAATGCCAGACAAATCAGACCGACAATCACAACAGGTATGCTAGTTCTCATTTCGATTTGTCCTTCTTTTCCCCGCTCTGAGGTCTGCTGCTGATCTCCCGAGTGCGTTTGTGCAGATCCAAGAGAGTTCTTCTTCCGCAGAGATAGAGAAGATCTGCCAGTGCCTTCTGTTGTTGAATCGTCTGTCGGACCAGCTCGAGCTGGTCAGCGATCAGTTTGCGACGTTCCCTTAAGACCTCATCAAGCGAACCCCGATTTACCTCCCAAAGCGACATTGCGGAAGCCACCGACTCCTGACCTCGTAGCTGGATTTCGTCACGATACGCCCCGATCAACCGTCCCCGATTGGCGATTTCAATGGACAGAGTCATTACCCGTTCAGCCAATCGGGATCGGGCGTCAGCCACGCGTAGTTGAAGTGCTTCTTTCATTCTGGCACTAGATTTAGGCGATTTGTCGCCGTTCAGCTCGATAGCAGCCAAATCCAGGCCGTTTAACAGCAATAAGATTTCAAATGAACCCTCTGCTGCCGCCAAAACCAGATTTGTACTAAAATCCACCAGCCCAAATGGACGAGGAAGTATCACCGTCCGCGTAATTTGATTGCTCTCCTGATTGAGCAAGCGATGGACTCGAAATTCGGCAAGATTGATTCGATTCGACACATTCAGTAGAAGCGCTTCATTCAGGCTTCGGCCGTTCTGAAGGGCCATCAGTTCATTATGCTTGGGTTGGCGAATCTTGAAGCGATCTTCTTTGAGACTGATCATCGTACTCAGCCATGCCAGATCTTCACTGATGATCCGGTTTTCTTCACGCCACAGAGTCAGATCAGCCAGACTCCGATGGAGAACTCTTCGGAGCCCGGCCATCTCCGCTCCCAAAAGAATCTCGCTACGATCCGCTTCCAAGGACATATAATCTGAAACCGATTCGGAATCAGAAACCTTCACTACTCTTTTTTGGATTCTGAAGTCCTTCTCCATCCATCGATCCGGCGCAATGGATAACAGAGTTATTCCGAACTCCGGACCCAACGGGGTCGAGGAAGATGCGATTGAACGAAGCGCTGCGAGTTCTTTGGTCCGAAAACCCACGGACAGATTCTTCCCACCAATCTCGTCGACCAGCTCAGCAACGAGTCGATCAGACAGAATTCTTGGGCGATCCTGAGAATGCGCCAACGGAGATCCTGATGCGTATCCAGTCAATATTGCGACTGCCCAAAAGAGACGACAGCAATTCCAACGATGGATTTCGAACTGAGAGAACGGCATTTCTACCAGCAGCAAGAGTAGCAGGGCAACGAAGGTTTCAAAGGCAAATGTCCATTCAGCAGCCTACAATCAATTCAGAATCGCCGATGAGACCAAGAAGAACTGAAGCCGCTCATTGAGAACTCAACCTACCCAGAATTGGCGAATTCACCCCAAATCTGCGTTCTTGAAGTCATCTCCTCAAAGAACGTGGCCTAGAATTGAGTTCTGAAAGCCATTTCGAGACCAATTAGCCCAATCTAGCTCCGACAGCGAAAGATGCGTTCAAAACGAATCTGTGAGCCAAATTCAACGGAAATCAGAAACAAGGAATTTCGAAGACAATGTTCCACATGGAACATTGGACACTTACCATAATCTAACTCAACACGGGCACGACAACCGGAATCATCGAATCAAACCAACCACTTCCCGCCTGGAATCCAACTTTAGCCCAACTAGTCATTAGAGAGGTCAGCCTGCGAATCAGGCCCACGTTTCATCCAGACCATAATCACACTAATGTCAGACGGTGAGACTCCAGAGATGCGAGCAGCCTGACCAACCGTCTCAGGTTGAATCTCCTTGAGCTTCACTCTAGCTTCAGGTCGCAGATTCGGTAGTGCGTCATAATTCAGCCAGCCAGGGATTTGCTTCTCCTCCATAGACTTGAACTTGGAGATCTCAGCAAGTTGCCGATCAATGTACCCTTCATACTTGATGGCGATTTCCACCTGAGTCTTCACCTCTTCTGAGAGCCCGCGCTCCTCCAAAGGCAGATTCTCATAGCGAACATCCGGACGTTTCAGTCGCTTAGCTAAAGTCTCACCCTCGATACGTTCCACGTGGAACATTTCAATCTCCTTCTGAATGGCGTCTCGCTTTTCAACAAATCGATCGAAATTCCGCCTTGGGAGCAATTCAATCTGATACCCTTTTTCTGACAAACGGAGGTCCGCATTGTCTTGTCGCAGAAGCAGGCGATACTCCGCACGCGACGTAAACATACGATAGGGCTCAACAGTGCCTTTTGTTACCAAATCATCAATCAAAACCCCGACATAGGCCTCATCGCGCCCCAAAACGAAGGGAGATTTGCCTTTCACCCGCTGTGCCGCGTTAATCCCAGCAACCAACCCCTGTGCGCCTGCTTCCTCATATCCAGAAGTCCCATTTATCTGACCAGCCAAGAAAAGATTCTCGCAGACCTTGGTTTCCAGAAACGCGGTCAATTGCGTTGGGTGGACAAAGTCATATTCCACCGCATAGGCCGCTCGAAGGATCTCCGCGTTCTCACATCCGGCGATGGTCCGGACCATTTGAATCTGTACGTCGTACGGTAGACACGTGGAAAAGCCGTTTACATAATACTCATCCGTTCCAATGCCCTCCGGCTCCAGAAAGATCTGCTGCCGCTCCTTCTCAGGAAATCGGACGATTTTGTCTTCAATTGATGGACAATAGCGAGGCCCAACGCCCTCAATAACCCCTGCATACATGGGGGATTTGTGAAGGTTGTCATTGATGATGCAGGCGGTATCGGCAGTGGTCCACGTTATGTGGCACGGCAGTTGTCCGTGAATTCGATCCAGAATCGAGCCTGGCGGATAACTACCGTCTGAATTCTTTAGATCCGTCGGCGTGACACCAGAGTGTTCCACGTGGAACAAGTCATCTTTCCAATATGAAAAATACGGAACATTCTCGTCTCCCGGCTGTTCCTCACACTTGGTGAAATCGATTGAACGTTTACTCAATCGAGGTGGCGTGCCTGTCTTCAGTCGCCCCAGCTCCAATCCAATCTCAGCTAGGGATCCTGACAAGCCCATGGCGGCAGCTTCCCCAGCGCGACCTCCGGACTGCTGATTCTGCCCCACGTGCATCAAGCCACGCAGAAAAGTCCCAGTCGTAATAACCACCGTCTTGGCTAGGTATCGGACTTCCATCGTGGTTTCCACTCCACGAACATGATCGTTCTCGACCACCAGCTTGGTGGTTTGACCTTGTTTACAGTCCAAGTGTTCCTGCCGTTCACAAATCCATTTCAGCCGGAATTGATAAGCTTTCTTGTCACACTGCGCCCGTGGAGCCCATACCGAAGGGCCCTTTCGAGTGTTCAACATCCGAAACTGCAGACCCGACATATCGGTGTTCTTGCCCATTTCGCCACCCAAGGCGTCGATCTCTCGAGCCAAGTGTCCTTTCGCTAGACCACCAATGGCCGGATTGCAGGACATCTGGCCGATCGTGTCCAGATTCGTCGTCAACAGTAGTGTCTCGCAACCCATGCGGGCTGCTGCAAGCGCTGCTTCGACACCGGCATGTCCGGCACCGATGACGAGCACATCATATTGTTTGGGATATACGAACACGGCGGAGAATCAGATGAGCGATTGACCCCAAAAATCTGCACACGTGGGCACGAGTCTGGGACGAGCGATCAGTGCCCGGGTAACTACAATCTTCGTCAATGCTCGCTGCAATCTTATGCGCATTCTGGGTTGAAAAACAACGGAGGCAGGTCCGGATGAACCTGCCTCCCTATCTCAACTACAAAGTGGATGGGCTTGTCAACAACCGTCTGTGGTCGTCAGCCTTCTATTTTGTATTCCCGGGTTTCCAGCGTCCCATCACCGGACCGAATCACCTTTTTCGCCGGATTTGAGCAAAGATGTTCACAGACCTTGAAGACCCATTCAATGCTCTCGTTTTCTCGAATCCCTTGGGAAATCTGCTCAACCGTGTAGCCGCAACCAATATTTTTTGACAGGTAATCCACAACCTTTCCCTGAAGATCTATGACCGCTCCCGCCGCCTTCTTTCCGGCTTCAACACCGGGCTGATGATAAGCGTTGATATTCACCAAGCTGGCGTAGAATCCTACGGCGCGTTCAAACAGGGCGATCAGCATTCCTACGCTGAACGGGGTCACCTCTTCGATCGTGATGGTGATGGACTCGCGACCTTTTTCATACAACGCCTCACGCGTACCCAGATAGAATCCAGCCAGGTAGTCTCCTGAGGTCACGCCCGTTTCAACCTCAAGGCTTCCACCACTCCGATCCTTCAAGACTTCGATGAACGTTGCGAAAAAATTCAGAACCCCTTCGCGCAGCTGCTGCACATAGGCATGCTGGTCGGTTGATCCCTTGTTGCCATAGACCGCGATCCCTTGGTTCACCACCTTACCGTCGAGATCAAGTTCCTTGCCCAACGATTCCATGACGAGTTGCTGCAGATAGCGCGAGAACAGTTCCAAGCGATCTTTGTACGGCAGGATCACCATGTCTTTGGATCCCTTGCCTTCAGCGGCGTAATGCCACATCAATGCGAGTTGCGCAGCTGGGTTCTTGGATATGTCCGCGTGACGGGTAATATTGTCACACTCAGCCGCACCCTTGAGCATGCCGTCAATATCGATGCCTTGCAGTGCCGCGGGGAGCAGACCCACCGCACACAATTCACTGGTGCGCCCACCCACCCAAAACCACCACGGTAAGCGGCGAACCCAACCACCGGAATCAGCAACCTGATCGAGCTGACTGCCGGCACCGGTCACAGCCACTGCATGTTTGGCGAAATCGATTCCGCGTTTTTCAAAGGCTGCTTTTGCCTCCAACATCCCGTTGCGGGTTTCCTTGGTCCCACCCGATTTCGAGATCACCACCACCAAAGTTTTGTCCAAGGCATCTCCGATTTCGTCCAGCACTTGGTCCATTCCATCGGGATCCGTGTTGTCGAAGAAGTAGGGAGTGAGCAGATCGTTGGCGGGTTGACCCAGAGCTTTGGCGACGAATTGAGGCCCGAGCGCAGATCCTCCGATTCCAACTACCAACACATTCTGAAACGCGCCGTTGGTTGCAGCTATTTTTCCAGCTTTTATCGCCGCGACGAACTCCTTGATCGACGTCAAGGCATCCTCGATCTCCTTGGCGATGTCGGGATTGGGTGCCAAGGCGGAATTCCGCAACCAATAGTGACCTACCATGCGGCCTTCGTCCGGGTTGGCGATTTCTCCGGCTTCGAGCTTGGACATGGCCTCGAACACCGCGGACATTTTGGGCCCCATATCGGCAAAGAAGCCGTCGTCGAAATTCATTCGACTAATGTCCAGCGCCATCCCGATCGACGGGTATTCGGTGTAGTTGGATTTGAAACGATCCCAATTCATATTTGAGCGCCTTGTTTACCTCTATTCCTCTAAGAATTAAACGCGAAACAAGCAGAAACAGTGCGATTATCCTCAGTCTCGAAAGGAAAGAGGTTCATCAGAAAACCGGTCTGTCTATCGCTGCCTGCTTCGATTGGCAATCGAAGCTACTGAGACGGTCACCTCATTTGCCCATCGTCTTCTTGATATCCTTGAGCTGTTTGGCCTCAGACATGGCAGAGTAAAACTTGTCCAAGGGATAACAGCCGCTCTTGATTCCATTTCGGGGTGCTGAAGTACAGTCGCTGAAGGTGCGACAAATGAGTTTGTTGGTGAGTTCGCCTTTGCTAGCGGCATCGGCGAGGATGTCCGGGTAGCTGAGAACGACCCGCCCGAGGCCGATCATGTCGGCCCATCCTTCGCGAAGGACGTATTGTGACACGTGTGGAAGGTACTCTTGGAGGTAGGAGTAGCCGGACCCGACAAAGACCATGCCGTCGCCGACCGCCAGTTTAAGTTGGCGAACGACTTGGACCTGTCGCTCGACATCCACCAGCGGGTCATACGCCGGCTGGTATCCGTCGCTCGGAGGATAGGCGGCCGGACGTTGCAGGTGGGGAGTATAATAGGGAGAGCCCGCCGATGTGTTAAGAATCTTCACCCCAAGTTCGGAGCAGAGCTTCACGAACTCTTTCACCTCGGAAACATCGATCTGAGTAGGATCAGCTTGGTTCACGCCAAAGCCATACCTGTATGGAAGTGAATTATGGTACGGCTCGGGAATGCCCGGGCCCAGCTTGCCAGGCCGGGACAACTCTGGATCCGGTCGATGGGGCACTTTGTCGAAGCAACTGAGGCGAACAGCAAAATCTATATCGTTACCGCTGTTTCGAATACCGGAAACCACCTCTCGAATGATCCGAGTTCGGTTCTCGAAACTGCCGCCGAATTCACCGGGACGGGTGTATGCGCCAAGGAATTCGTGCAGCAGATAGCCATGGCAGTGTTTGATGTCCACGAAATCGGCGCCGACTTCCCTCGCTATGGCGGCAGCCTTGATGTAGCACTGGATCAGTTCCTCGATCTCCTCGTCGGTGAATACCTGCTCATCACTCCCGACCTTGAACTTGGCGTCGAGAATGGGATGCCGATACGCGACGCGCGCTTCGTAGACCGCGTTGTCATTCGGACGACAGAAACGTCCCGAGTGAGTGAGCTGAAATCCGATCACGAGATCCTCAGTCGTCCCATACTTCTCAAGATGCGCCCGCTTGAGGATCCCAACCAGTTCCGCCAGACCGTCTCGATTCTCTTCGCAGATGATCAGCTGATTCGGATTTGCCCGACCGTCGGCTCGCACAGCCATGGCTTCAGCTCCGCAGATCAGCTTGGCGCCACTCTCGCCGAAGCGTTGCCAACGACGGCGCATCAGATCCGTGACGCCGCCGGTTCGACTACCATCCCAGCCTTCCATCGGATGGATCGCGATGCGGTTGCCGATGGTCTTGCCGTTGACCGTGTGCGTGGTGATGGGCCGTGAGATCGGAGAATCGCCACCCGATTGGATCGTGTCATCACACGGGAGTTCGATCCCGAGCGAATCCACATGCGTACGAAAAGCCTCCACGGTCTTGAGCGAAGGAATACGGGTGAGTTTGAATGCTTCGGACATGGGTATCGGTGTTCATTCCGGCGGTAACGCGAGCACCCTGCCCTTGAATCAGTAATAACGAAATGATTAAGTAAATATCGTTACGATAAGAACCTGCTATGGAACTGTTTCAACTGCGATACTTCGTGGAGGTGGCCGACCAACAGAATTTTACGCGGGCCGCTGAACGCCTCAATCTTGCCCAACCGGCGTTGAGTCAACAGGTCAAGAACCTGGAACAGGAATTGGGCACCGAACTCCTGATCCGCGGTCGCCGCCAAACCGTGCTGACCCGGGCCGGAGAGATCTTTCTTCCTCGGGCACGGGCGTTGGTGCTGGATGCGGAGGCGGCCAAGCAAGCGGTGGCCGATGCGACAAATCTGAAAGTCGGCCGGCTGGTATTGGCCGCCATTCCGTCGATGAGCGGTCATTGGCTTCCGTCGCACGTACAATCGTTTCGCAGGAGCTATCCGAATGTCGAACTGGTGATCAAGGAAGGCCGATCAGATGAGGTGTGTGCGTTGGTGGATTCGGCAGTTGCAGACATTGGCTTTGTGCAGTTGCCGGTCGATGAACAACGCTTCAATTGTCGGACGGTTCTTTCCGAGAATTTCGTCCTGATGATGCACTCCGGACATGAGATGGCCGGCAAGACGGCGATCGATCTTGCGCGGCTCAGCTGTGAGTCTTTCGTGCTCTACATGGGGAAAGCGCGCGAAGTCGTGACCAATGCGTGTCGGTCGAGCGGGTTCGAGCCGCGCGTCGCCTGCGAATCAGGTGAACTCGAAACGGTGCGGGCATTGGTGGCGGCAGGTCTGGGTATCGCCGTCCTGCCCGAGCTGGCGTTGGCTTCGATCAACAAGTCATTGGCGGTTCGACCGGTCAGAAAACCGAAGCTGAACCGGGAGCTCGGATGGATCACGAGAAGGGCATCGGAAAACTCGAAAGCGGCAGGCGCGTTCTTGGAAACGATCGGAACTGACTGAAGCAAGTTTCCAACCTTGTGTGTAGATACCAGATGTCAAAAGCAGCTACCGCTCGGGTGTTGACCCACGGCCCCATGTCCGTGGTGGAAACCGATTCTTGATCACCGTATCGAAACCACTTCGTCACATCTTTCCGGATGCCAAATTCACAAATAATACCGATTCTTGCGGTATCCGAGCCGGAAGATTTCGTATCTCCCGCTATGATCTGACAATGAGGACTAACAACCGCAGGACAAGCGCGACCGCTTCTTCTTTCTCTTCCCGCCGGCGCAGTCAGGACAGGTACCGAAGAACTCGAGACGATGGGTGATTTCCGAGAAGCCGTGCTCGTTGGCCAACCGCTTCTGCAGTTCCTCGACAAAGCATTCTTCGATCTCCACGACCCGATCACAGTTCGTGCAGATGAGATGGTGGTGATGATCGGTGGAGTGATGGCCGGCGAGTTCGAAGCGGGCGACGCCGTCGCCAAAATCGAAGCGTTCGACGAGGCCGGCTTCAACCAACAGCTTGGTGGACCGATAGATGGTGGCGAGATCACACTTGCGACCGGGCAGGGCCGCGTGGATCTGTTTGTTGGTCAGCGGGTGGGGATGTTCACGTAGCACTTCGAGGATCGCCTTGCGTTGACCGGTGATGCGTTGAACGCTCCCACGCAGTTGTTCCGTGAGTTCCGCTTCCGATGGAGATTTGTGTGAGTGCTTGGCCAAGCTGTTCGCAATCTGTCGGCTACACCATTTCAGTGCACGACGACCGCGGCAACACCCAAACCGACACCTACCGCGATCGCCATCGCCTTCACACCGTTAAAGCGGTGACTGTCGCTACTTTCAAACAGAATCGTCGTCGAAATGTGCAGAAATATTCCGACTACAAAGGCGGTCAGCTCGCGGGAGTAATTGGAAAGATAGGTCTGACTGGAGATCAGCAAGCCGAGCGGAGCCATGGCTCCGAAGATCCCGAGGCAGAGCAGGGCGCGGGATTTCTTCATTCCCGATTGCAGCAGCATGCCAAGGAGCGCCACGGCGGCCGGGTATTTGTGGATGACGATACTCCATAGCAGGAAGCTGCGGGATTCATGATCGTGATGATGTTGATGATCCCCCAGCGCCAATGCTTCGACAAAGGCGTGCAGGCAGAGCCCTATCATCACACCCCAAGGAAATCGGCACGGACCGCTGTGATCATGGTGATCGTGATGGGAGTGGGAGTGCGTGTGACCGTGTTCCACACCCAGCGATATGGTGTCCAACGCAACCTGAATGAAGAATCCGACCAAGATCAGGGCACCCAGAAAAAGGTGTGAAGGAACGCGTTGGTTTCCATGATCATGATCGTGGCCATGGTTGTGTCCGTGATCATGACCTCCGTGCAGGTCGGTGAGGTAAAGCTCCGGAATCAGATGCAGCACGGTCAAGGTGATAAGGAATCCGCCGGCAAACGAAGTCATCACCCGGATGTGCCGGGCCTCGTTCAGCTTGAAACCGAACACCGTGCCAACGCCAAGCAAAATGGCGAGGATCAGGGCCAGATAATCCATGATTCAGGAAGTTTCCTTGTTGCAAATCATTTGCAAAAACTGCCAACAAAAAAGCCCATTGGTTGAATGGGCTTGAAAGTGTCGGCGGACGCCGCCGCTTACTTCATGAGCAGCATCTGGCGCGCGCGCTTGATGGCGGTGGTCATGCGACGCTGATAAGGAGCGGGCAGACCGGTGTATTTGCGCGGGAGGATGCGGCCGTTGTCGGTCACGAACTGGCGGAGCAGGTTCGTGTTGCGGTAGTCGAGCGCGTCGATGGTGAAGTCGATCTTCGGCTTCGGGCGCTGGTAGCGTGGTTCGTTGCTCGAATTGCGGCCCTTGTCTTTCTTGTTCTTGCGAGGCATGGCTTCTTACTTGATTTCGCGGTGAAGCGTGTGGCGACGGAGGAAGGGGTTGAACTTCTTCTTCTCGACCTTTTCCTGCTGCGTCTTCTTGTTGCGGGTGGTCTGGTAGCGGGACACGGGCTTGCCTTCCTTTTTGGCTTCCGTGCATTCAATGGTGACTATTTCGCGGGGCATGAAATCAGGCTTTCTCTTTTACTTTCTCTGCTACGTCGTCGGAGTCGTCGGAGTCGATCGAGCCCGAACCTTTGGAATCCACTGAACCGAGCGAACCGAGGCGGCGGGACTTGAGGGCGCCATCGCGCTCAAGTTGCGCCTGGGCTTCGACGGTGAAACGGGTCCACGGAATCGCGGTGAGCCGCGCTTTCGGGATGTTCTTTCCAGTGATCTCGCAGACCCCGTAAGCACCTTTTTCGATGCGCTTAAGGGCCTCTTCGATCTCGTAGATCGCGTCCTGATCGGAAGACAGGAGGCTGAGAGCGAAATCGCGATCAAAATTATCCGTGCCTGAATCACCCATGTGGAGGCTGTAGCTCTCCATTTCCTCGGCGGAATCCTTGGCCAAACCGTGCATCTGCTCAATGAGGCGCTCGTGCAGTTCCAGCAGCGTGTCGTAATACTTCTGCCACTCCGCCTTGATCTTCACCTGACCGTCGGGGGTGTAGCCGACCTTCTTCTTCTTCTTTTGGGCGGGAGAAATTCCCAGAATCGACGACAGGTCGGCCGGTCCCACGGACTTGGGCTTGCGGGGCTTCCGCTTGACCGGAGCTTTCTTCTTGGCGGCCGGCGCCGCAGCCTTGGTCGCGGCCTTCTTCGTGGCGGCGGTCTTTTTGGTCGCCGTCTTCTTGGTCGCAGCCTTCTTCTTAGCCGTAGTTTTCTTTTTCGCAGTCACGATTTGAACCGTTTTACAACCCCGTCGGAATCAATCTGGATGGTGAATAACTTCACCGGTTACGCCGAAGGGGGGCCGAATCTATCAAAGGAAAAAGACATTTCCACAAAAAACTTCGGGTTTTTTGTGGCTTTGGAAAAGGGGCACCTGCGCTGACCGGAGCGGGCCGAAATCGGGAATTCAGGACCCGAAAACCATCTCGCGCAGATCGCTCAACTGATCCTCCAGAGAGAAGGAAACTCCCATTGCGAGGTAAACCAGCGAACCGAGCGCGTTCATGTTCGCATCCTTTTCGGACGCCGCATCGATGCGACCCTTGAAACAGCGGTTGACCTCCTGCAACTCCGCGTAAAAAGCGTTCAAGCCATCGAGTTTCCAATCCGGCTGTTCGCCGTCCATGTTGCGGATGTACTGTTGGTACTGTTGGATGAGATAGGAGCCCACCACCCGCAGGATCGTCTCCTCCATGGTGGCAAACGGCAGATGGGTGTTGGCCATGCCCCGAAAGCGGCCCAAAACGGGGCAGCCGCTGGTGGCCATCACCAGGCCGAAGAGGGCCCGCAGACCCGTCTGCGAGTCGGTCTGTTTCAAATAGGTGCGGTCCGGGGTGGAGACTTCCACGGTCACCGACTCGGTCGAAACCATTTGCTTGAAGGTCTCCGTAATCCGTTTGGTATCCAGAGCCGCCGGGCAGAAGCCATGTTCGGTCTCGCTCAGCGGACAGTTGATGCATTTGTGGAAGTCCAGCTTCGTCCAAAACGGGAAGTTGGTCGTGTTGAGCGATTCTTCCGAACCACGCTGCGTATCAACCAAGAACGCGTATTCCTCTCCTCCATCCAGTTTGAACTTGTATTGGATTTCCACAGTGCAACGGGTTTAACAGATTCCCAATGGGCGGGCAACTTCTTGGGAAGCCGCGCGTCAAAGGTATCGGCACATTCGCCGCGCCCATAAACGGCGACTTCGGAGTCGGAACTGAATGACCAATCAGTCCACCCGACCCCGGGCGCCCAGAACGGAGGTGATCTCCGTGAGCACGGTGATCTCTTCATCGCTCACCTTGTCACCGAATCCGAGGAAGCCACCGGACGCTTCCGCGATCTTGCGGCCGAGATCGACGAGCTCGTTCTTGAACTCCCGCGCGTCATTCTCGGGATAGTTCAATGCCAGCGTATCACGGATGGACTCCAGGGCTTCACGCGGTCGGAAGTCCGGTGATGCTAGGTAGCCGAAGTACATGTTCAACCTCGGCAACATCGCCGTGACCGCGCGCCGGAACAGTTCCGAACTGAAATCATGGTAGTCATCCATCATCTCCTGGAATTCGATCCACTCATGATCATCCACATCGCCGTCCGCCGCGGCGACCATGTAATAGATGATGGCGGGAGACTGGATCAGGATTTCCTCCAGATCCGTATCCGCCGAGCGCGCGCGGGAGCCGGCGAAGGGCACGGCCGCCTCGGGCACCGCGTCACCGGTGATCTGTTTGGCCAGCTGCTGAAACTTTGCGAAGATAGATTCTTCCGCGCCCTTTTCGTAGGCAAGCTTCACCCAATTGACCGGCATCGCCCGCACGTTCACATCACCCACCTGCTTCAGATGCACGCCAAACTGCGCGTCTTCGGACCAATGAGCGCCTAACGTGCGACGGATCGTCTCGCCCACATACATGCCGTAGCCGGTCACAGTGGAATCCGGCGGCGCGCTGCCGGGTTCGCTTCCGGTGATGAAGTTGTCGAGACGTTCCAGGCTGGCGGGTGAGAAGTCGAGTTGCACGCCGTGCGTTTCGCCACACATCTGCGCCTGCTCCTCGGCCATGCGGGAGATCTGCGACGCGTAATCGTTGTGATTCATGGCTCGCCGGAAATTAGCAGGGGCGACTAGGGGAAACCAGTCGTAAGACGGGATATTGATTTTGCCGATCCCGGGCCTGATGCTTCAGCGTCCCTTGTCCGGCGCGGGCCGGCGTTGGGAATGGTCACATGAAGCATCTGGCAATCGTCTTGTTGGTCTTCGGGATCGTCACGAAGGGTCCTGCGGCAACCGTGTTGCGGGTCGCCCATTCCGGCGACGCTGATTTCAAGTCCATCCAGGCCGCGATCGCGACGGCGGGACCGGGCACCGTCGTTGAGGTGGCCGCCGGCACCTGGCGGGAGGACATCACGATCAGCAGGCCGATCACTTTGAAAGGCGCCGGATGGAATCGCACCATCGTGGAATTACCGGGCAACACCGAATCAACCGTCGAGGCAATGTGGGACCGCATCATCCGCGGGCTGGAAGCGATGACTCCGGAGGAACGCAAGCAGAAGGCGCGGTCCCTGATGAAACTTCCGGTCAATCAGCCCTTGCGGATTGCGGACGCCAAGGGAGTGACCGTCTCCAACATCGGATTCCACTGGGCCGGCCCCCGGAGCATCAATCCGCACGTGATCCAACAGCTCGCGCAGATCACCAACTCGACTGCCCGGTTGGAGGGAGTGGCAATTGTCGGATCGGTCGAAGACGGCTTGCTGACCCACGGCAACAGCGATGTGACCTTGACCAATTGCCTCATCGCGGGGAATTGGGGACGCGGCATCCAGGCTCGCAGCGGCCGCATCCGGGTTGTGGGTTGCGACCTGCGCCACAACTACCGGTCGCACATCGCAATCTTCCATGGAATGCAGTCCGCCCGTGTCGATTCCAGCCGGCTTTTCGGATCCGCTTTTTTCGGTCTGCGCCCCGGCGGCACGAACACGGTCATCAGCGGCAACGCAGTTTTTGACAACGCGCGCACGGCCTTTTACCTCGGCAGCACCAGCCTCGTCATCAGCAACAACCTCATCCTGCGAAACGAATACGGCGGCGCCTCTGCGTGGGGCGGCAATCGCGACCACTTCATCGACAACACTTTCGTCAACAATGGTCGTTACGGCGTCATCAGCATCGGCTCGGCGAAACCGGTCCTGACGCGAAACATATTTTTCGGTCATGACACCGCGATTCAATCCGGTGTGTCCGCGGCGAAGCCCATCGACCGTCAGAAACCCGGCGAATTCGATCTGCGCGAGAATCTCTTCTCCAACAACCGCACCAATTGGATGCGGCTGATCCGTCCGCCCAACGCCAACGTCCGCGTGCCGCAAATCGTGAACCTGAAATCCCATGCGGGCACCAAACACTTCGATCCCGGCTTTCGCGATCCGGGAAGCCGGGACTATTCATTGCGTGGGGACAGTCAGGCCCGCGCGGCGGGATTCGGCGCGGCGGACCCGATTTCGCTGGAATCACCCTTTGAACTGACCGAGTCGGAGAAGGCTATGATCCCGGCAGGCGATTCGTGGGCGTTCAACCTGTGGCGCAAGCCACCCGATCCGGATCTGCGTTCCGTGCGCGATCGCCTTTACGCCGCATTGCGCGGAGAAAAGCCCGCCGCCAAGCGATCGGACATCACCTACGCGCAGGCATTCGAGGATCTTTATCTCCACCTCGGCAAGCACTATCCCAACTTCAGACTGAAGGGCATCGATTGGGCCGCGGTCGGCCGGGAGCTGGGTCCCCGCGTGGCGGGAGTCACCAACGACGTGCAGTTCGGCCATCTCTGCCAGGAGCTGGTGGCGCGGTTGGAAGACAGTCACGCCTACGTTGGCAAAGGATCGATCAATCCACCGGCGCCGCCCTTGGCGCGCTGGGACGCGGGCTTCGCCTGCCTGCTGGACAAGCATGGCGACGCGGTGATCTACCACATTGCCTCACTCAGCTCCGCCGCCGAACACGGTCTGCTCGTCGGCATGACCATCGTCTCGATCAACGGCAAACCCGTGGCCGAGGCCATTGCCGACACTAAGAAGCAGGTGAAGCGCTACTTGGGCTATTCGAGTGAGCAATATCTGGATTATCACGCGGCCCGCTGGTTTGCCCGGCAACCGATCAGGAACTTCCCGCTGAAAGTCATCGCCGCCGACTTCCAGGGCAACCGCAAACTCTACAATCTCAAGGCCTCGAGCGACTACCGTTACCTCCCGCGTCTGCCCGTTCCCAATCCGGGCATCAACGAAAACGCGAACGTATCCTGGACCATGCTGCCGGGTGACATCGGATTGATCTATGTCCGCCGCATCAAGGGCGACCTGATTCCGAAACTCGACGCCGCCATTACGGACCTCTCGACCGCGAGGGGACTGATCATCGATGTGCGCGGCAACAGCGGCGGCGGCTTCGACTCCCGCGTGTCGCACGTCAACTTCATTCCGGACATGCGCGTCCAACCGGAACGCCCACGCTACCTCGGCCCCATCGCCGTCCTGATTGATTCCCGTTGCATCAGCGCGGGTGAAGGGTGGGCCTCATGGTTCCTCGCCCAGAAACGCGCCATGTTCTTCGGCACGGCAACCGCCGGCGCTTCTGCCCGAAAAGACACCTACGCGCTCAAGAACGGATTGTTCAAGGTCACCTTCCCGGTGAAACCCTACAAAGGATTCCTCGACCGGATCATTGAACGGCGGGGGTTGGAGCCACACGTGGAAGTCCGCCCCGGCGCGGCCGACATACAAAAAAAGCGCGACTCCGTACTCGAAGCCGCGCGTGAGAAGTTGTTGCACGTGAGGTAATGAACCTTACTTCACGGTGATGGTGATTTTCTTGGACATTACCGGCGGATCGTGCGGCACGTGCTTCCAGTCACCAAGGATGAGCTGAAGCGTGTGCTTGCCGGGTGACAGTTCGAGCACCGTTTCGGTCTGGCCCTTGCCAAAGTGCTTGATGGTGTCCGGCTTGTCGGCCGGCAACGGCTGGTTCATAGGCGGGAGCTTTTCCACGTCCACCAGCAGGTGATGGTGGCCGGTGTTCGGGATCGGAACGCCGCTGGCGGTGAGGCCGGCCGGGCAGACGCCCATTCCGGTAAGGCCGAAGATGACTTTGAACTTCTTCTTCACGGTCTTCCCGTCCTTGACGCCTACGATGTAGGCCTTGGCGCCCTTGGGTGATTTGTTACGGACGACTTTTTCGCCGTCCTCGGCATTTGCCGCGCAGATCAGCGCAAAAGCCGGGAGGATTGACAGTGCGTAAGCAGTGAGTTTTTTCATGTATATAATTGGAGTGTTTTTTGGTCAGACAATTGGGTTGCGCAGAGTGTGGCAGTAAACACCCACCCCGCAACCGCTTTTTTGTGACGGATTTCGACCGGGATTCGTTCATTTGAAATTCTCCGCTCAACTGTCTGCGTTCAGCGCCGATGTAAGAGATGGATGAGCGCGATATCCGAAGAACCACCCGTTGCCGCCGCAATCGACGAAGACTACGCGATGTGGGAAAACACCGTCCTGCATCGCATGGAAACCGGTGAAGTCCGACTTCCCGTAATGCCTTCGGCCGCCACCCTCGCCCTGGCCCTCTCCCGCGATCCGAACCTCGAGACCAGCGAACTCACCGCCGTGCTCGGCCACGATCCCGCCATCGCCGCAAACATCCTCCGCGTCACCTCCAGCGCCGCCTACGGGGGTGGGACGGACATCCAATGCCTCGACACCGCCATTGCCCGCATCGGCACCCGCACCTTTGTCCAGCTCGTCAGCGCCTTCGCAATCCAGAGCGAGATCTACAGCAGTTCCGAACGTTACGAGCTGCTCACCGACTATCGCCGTCATGCCTCCGCCACCGCGTGTCTCGCCGCCGACCTCGCCAAGCGCGCCCGCACCGACGGCGGATCCGCCTTCCTTTGCGGTCTGCTCTTCACTGTGGGCAAACCCGTGATTCTCCATCTCGTACAGGACCTCCAACGCCTGCTCGACCGCACCGCCAAGGATGAAACCATTGAGACCCTCGTCGAACAGTTCCACGTCGAGATGGCCCGCCAGATCTGTCGCGAATGGCAGATGCCGCTCGTCATCCAGTCCGTATGCGGACGCCTCGAGTCGGATGAAGAGGAATTCCAGACGAAGAAGATCGTCACCTCCTTTGCCGACCAACTCGCCTCCGTTGTCTGCGGTTTCGCCACCCCATCCGTCGACGAACTCGCCGACTCCGTCGAAGCCCGCTTCCTCCATCTGGGCGCAGACGACATTCAAGAGATCCTCGAAGCCGCCCGCGAAAGCGGAGAACTCTGAGCGTCGGCTGGGCCTTCACAAGTTACCCCCTCGCTGACGGACAAAAAACGGTTGCCGACAGACCCGGCGGCATTAGCCACCTGCAGTGGGACGAACCAGTATTCTGCAGAATCGATGACGGACTTGGTCGCGCTGCTCGAAGAGCCTGGCGCGTGCGCGGTGAAGACCGATTGCGGAAGTGGCAACGCAATCTTCCGGTATCCGGCACGGATTCCCGCCAAGTTGGAGAAACGGATCGGTGCCGCGGTCGGAAAGGCATTCGGTTTCGAACCGCTCGTCTTGCTGCTCGAGGTGGGGGAGCTCGAACGGATCATGGCGGCCACCCCGTTTGTCGATGACATCCGCCACCCGCGCGAACTGTTGGTGAGTTTTCTGGGAGTGATGCCGGAAAATCCGGTCCTCTCCGCGATCGAAGCGGTCAAACTGAAACGGAGCAAGGTGTTGGAGCCTGCATTGGGCGTTGGCAACGCCGGAACAGGTCGCACTTGGAGCACGTTGGTGAGGGTCCCGGAATTGGCCAAGTCAATGGTGTGACGTCATCAACCGGAATGCGACCATGATTGAGGAGGCGGCCATTCGGAGTTCCTGACACGCTTGCGCCGACCCGGCCCTTGAGCCAATGTGCCCGCAGCAATGAGAAGCCTCGGTGCCTCCATCATCATCGCATCCGCGTGCGCGGTATTTATCGGGGCTGCATTTGTGAAACACAGCGACAGCAGCGTGGCCCTGACCATCCTCGGTCTTGTGGTCGGTGCGATCGGCCTTCGCGGCTGTTTCGCTGCAGCCGAATCCGGCAATCCAAAATCATAGTGATCGGCGCCGAGACCGTTTCTCATCGGAAATCCGTTCGGCGCCGGGGAACGTAGACTCAAGCCGAGCTCATCTTCGCCTGCTTCAACTCCCAGTTGATCGAGAAGCTGACCAAGGTCCGAATGCCGACAATGGCGGCGAGCACGCCGAGATCCTGCAGGGTCGGCGTCAGGATCGTGTGGACAATGTCCGCCACAACCAGGAACTCCAGTCCCAGCAGCAGATAGTACCCGAACAGGTGCCGCAACTCCTCCCGCTCCATCATTAAGACCGTATGCCTGAACTGCCGGATCTCCGGGCGCACAAACCGGGACAAACCAAGGAGTGCGCCCCAGAGGATCACCGCCAATCCGATTCCGCCCATGGTCCAACTGATGTATTCGAGGAGGTGCATTTGGCCGACCGCTGATCAAAGTTCGACCATGCCATGAACGATGGCTGATCTTGTCTTGTTCAGCTGTGCGCCACAATTGGTTCCCAAACCTCTGTCGGAATCACTCTAGCCGGTTCGCCGCCCGGTATTGCGTCGGCGACACGTGCACCATCTTGCGAAAGCTCTTGCTGAGGTGCGCGTGATCATGGAAACCGCAGGCAATGGCGATTTCGGATACTGTCTGCTCCGTGCTGGCGAGCAGACGAGCCGCAGCTTCAATACGAATGCGCAGGAGATATTGGCGCGGTGAAACACCGAAGGAATCACCGAACCGCCGTTCGAACTGGCTGACCGACAACGCAGCGATGTCGGCGAGTTCCTGCGAGGTGATGGAACTGCTGAACTCGCGATGGATGTGTTGAATCACCCTCTCGAAGCAACGACTCAGATCGGTGTCACCGCTGATTTCGTCGAGCGGCCGCGAGAAGCCCGCAATCCCCGCAATCTTGCCCCCGCGATCGCGCAACGGGATTTTGCTGGTCGCCACCAGGCGCGGGGAATCGAACACCTCTGGCGAGGCCTCCACCCGGTTGATCAACGGCTTGCCGGCCTTCATCACCGCAAGATCATCCGCACGATACGCGTCGGCCCGCGGCTTGGAGAAGAAATCGTGATCGGTCTTGCCGATGGCATCCGCCTCCGTCTGCACGCCACAGTGTTCGTGCTTGTGCAGGCTGAGCGACATGAATCGGCCGTCCGTGTCCTTTACGAAGAAAGACACCTCGGGGATCAGGTCGAACAAGGCGAGCAGTTGGTCATCCGGAGCGAGGGACTGGAAGAAGGCGGCTTTTTCCGCAGAAAATTTCATGCGGCTTTTTTACACAGCTCTGCTTTCCCCGTGCAAGACGGGTGCGGGCAAAAGTGGTAGCTTCTTGGGCAATTTACAACGAAGCAAAAGCGTGAGAAACATGTCGAATGACCCACTGCCCGCAGCCGGGCGAATGATGATGCAAAGAACATTCCGACAGATTTTTCTCGGAATCGGTGTGATTGGAGCCTTCGCCAGCGCGCTCGCCGCCGAACCGACCGATACCGAAAAACTATTCGCCCTCAAAGTCCTGCCGCTCTTCAACGAAAAATGCCTGGCCTGTCACGGCAAGGATCCCAAGAAGATCAAGGGCGGCTTCGACATGCGCACGCGTTCGGCGTTGTTGATGGGCGGCGATGAGTTCGGAAACACCGCGGTCATTCCCGGCAAGGGCGAGGAGAGTCTGCTCTACAAAATGGTCGCCCGCACGGAGGAAGATTTTGAAATGCCGCCGAAGGAAGCGGACAGCCTGACTGAAGAACAAACCTGGTGGGTGCGCGATTGGATGAACGCCGGCGCTCCCTGGCCAAGTGCCAAGCGCATTGCCGAGATCCAGGAAAAGTATGCAGAAGGTATGGTAGCCAAGACCTCGGGCGGCCTGAGCAAAGACTGGACTGATCGTCGCTACAAACGCGAACACCTCTGGGCCTGGCAACCGCTCAAGGTCGCCAACGTTCCCGAGGGATCTCATCCGGTGGATTGGTTCATCGAACAGAAGCTGTGGAAAGCCGGACTTGGAGGCGCACCCGACGCCAAACCGCATGAGCTGGCGCGTCGCCTGAGCTTCGGTCTCACCGGTCTGCCGCCGTTTCCGAAAGCGATCCGCGAGTTTGAAGCCGCGATGAAGAAGAATGCCAAGCAGGCGGTTACCGACTACGCCAAGCGCCTGATGTCGACCAAACATTATGGCGAACATTTCGGACGACACTGGCTCGACGTGGCCCGGTATGCGGACTCGGCTGGTTTTGCGAATGACTACACGCGGCCCAATGCCTGGCGTTATCGCGATTACGTCGTACGGGCCTTCAACGACGACAAGCCCTACGACCGGTTCGTTCGCGAACAACTCGCCGGCGATGAAATCAATGCCAAGGATCCGGAGAAACTGATCGCCACCGGCTTCCTGCGCATGGGCCCGTGGGAGCACACCGGGATGAGCGTCTTTCGTGTGACACGCCAGCAGTGGCTCGATGACGTCACCGATTCCGTCGGACAGACTTTCCTCGGTCATGCCCTGCAATGTGCCAAGTGCCACGATCACAAGTTCGATCCCATTCCCACGCGGGATTACTACCGTATGATGGCGGTGTTCACCTCCACACAGTTTGCCGAGCGCGACGCGCCGTTCCTCAAACAGGAGAACAAGTCGTGGTTCAAGGAAGCCAATGATTGGACCAAGGCCAAGATCGCGGGGTATCAGAAACAGCGGAGCGAACTCCAAGCCAAGGTGAAAGCTGCTCGCAAGAAGGAAACCGGCGACGCCAAGGTCGGTGACAATGGTCTCGATCCCGGGGACGAGGCATCGCTGGCGCGCATGGGCAAGAACATCAGCCGGCACAATTGGGAATATGACAAGACCCGTCCGATCGCCTATTCCGTCTTCAACGGCAAGACCATCGAAGTGCGCAACATCGGCAATCGTCTGCGCATGCCAAAGAATCCTTGGGGCGCCAAGGGATACATGGAGAAAAACACCATTCTGTCCGGCGGCGACGCCTATACCCGCGGTGATCCTGTGAAGCCCGGCCCGCTCAGTGCCGCCGAACATCTCGGTCAAATGGGATCGGCCGATTTCCCCGAGGGCGGCAACAAACGCCGCCTCGCATTGGCGGATTGGATCTCCAATGAAAAAAATCCACTCACCGCCCGAGTGATGGTGAATCGGATTTGGTCGTGGCACTTCGGCAAAGGTCTCGCCGGCAATCCCAACAACTTTGGCGCCACCGGCAAGCTGCCCACCCATCCCGAACTGCTCGACTTCCTCGCGGATTGGTTTGTGAAGAACGACTGGTCTGTGAAGAAGCTCAACGAGTTGATCGTGACGTCGACCGCGTATCGCCGCAGCTCGCGTCATCCTGATCCGAAAGCGTTGGTGGCGAAGGATTCCGCCGGCGGTCTCTACGCTGCGTTCAAGCCCCGTCGACTTGCCGCCGAGGAATTTCGCGATGCGATGCTTTCGATCAGTGGCGAACTCAACCGGCAGATCGGCGGCATTCCAAGCCGGCCCGAAATCAATCCGGAAGTCGCCGTGCAACCCCGCCAGATCATGGGCGGCACAGCCTCCGTCTACGAACCCGATCCGTTTCCGCAGATGCGCAACCGCCGCAGCCTTTACGCCGAGAAGTTCCGCGGCCTGCGCGATCCCTTCTTCGAAACCTTCAACCAGCCTGGACCCGACAAGTCCTGCGAACTGCGCGAAACATCCACCGTCGCTCCCCAGGCGCTCACCCTGTTGAATGCCGAAGAGATTCAGGACCGCTCCCTCGCCATGGCGGCTCGCGTGTTGAAGTTCGTCAAGAAGGACGGTCACGCCATCCACTGGGCCTTCGAACTCACCCTCGGTCGTGGACCCACGAAAGCCGAACTCGATGCCTGTCTCAAACATTGGCAACAGGCCACCGCCGAAGAAAAGAACAAGACCTACAAGCCCAGGCGCTACGCCAGCGCCGCCAAGCGTACGGTGATGGCCGAGAAGACCGGGGAACCCTACGACTTCATCGAGCACATGCCCGCCTACGAGAAATACCAGCCCGACCTGCAACCCCATCAGGTCGACGCCCGCACCCGGGGATTGGCGCAAGTCTGCCTCGTCCTCTTCAACTCCAACGAATTCGCCTACCTCGATTGACCCGTATGCTTGGAAAGCACTCCCACAGAATCAGTTCACCACAGATTCTCTTTATCTGTGGTGAACTGATTCTGTGGGAAGGAAACTCTGAGCCAAAAGGATAGTTCCAGCATGAACACCAAGAACTTGATCGCCACTCCTTCCCGCCGTGACTTCCTCTATGGCATGGGCGCCGGCCTTGGCACCGTCGCCTTCAGCTCCATGCTGCAGGCCGCCGAACGCCAGCCGCATCATGCCGCCAAGGCCAAGCGCTGCATCTTTCTTTTCATGGAAGGCGGCCCGTCACACATCGACACCTTTGACCCCAAGCCCGAATTGACGAAACGCCACCTGCAGGAGTTTCAGCGCTCGGGCGAGATGGAAAGTGCGATGTCCTCCGGCAAGCGTTACTTCGTCAAAAGCCCTTTCGATTTCATCAAGGCCGGTCAGAACGGCACGGACATTTCGGCCGAATTCAAACACCTGAAACATCACGTTGATGACATGTGCTTCTTCCGTGGCTGCCAGGTGGAATCCGTCAACCATCCGACCGCCTGTTACCACGTGAACACCGGCAACCGTTTCGGCGGAGATCCCGGAATCGGCGCCTGGGTGACCTACGGCCTCGGCACAATGAACGAAAACCTTCCCGGCTTCGTCGTCCTGCCTCGCACCAGCTATCCGCAAGGCGGCGCGGCCAACTGGTCCAATGGTTACCTGCCGGCACAATTCCAAGGGACACCATTGCGCCCGCAAGGCAGCCCCATCCTCGACCTGATGCCACCCGAAGGCGTCACCCGCAATCGCCAACGCCGGAACCTCGATCTCCTCGCGCAACTCAACCGGAACCACATTGATCAACGTCCAGGCCGCAGTGAACTGGAGGCCCGCATGCAATCCTATGAACTCGCCTACCGCATGCAGTCCGAAGTCCCGGAGATCGTCGATCTGAAAGGCGAGAACGCCAAGACTCTCGAAGCCTATGGCATCGGCAACTCACGCACCGACTCCTTCGGTCGCAAATGCCTGTTGGCCCGTCGCCTCGTTGAAAAGGGCGTCCGCTTCGTCCAGGCCTACGCCGGCAACTGGGACAGCCACGATTACATCGAACGCGCCCACGGCAACCTGATAGCCTCCGTCGACAAACCCATCGCCGCCCTGATCAACGATTTGAAGAAACGCGGCCTGCTCGACGACACCCTCATCGTTTTCTGCGGCGAATTCGGCCGCACTCCGGACAACGGCCTGCGCGGGGGCGGCAAGAGCTACGGCCGCGATCACAACGCCAAGGCCATGGCCATGTTCTTCGCCGGCGGCGGCACCAAGGGCGGCCACACCATCGGCGCCACCGACGAGATGGGCGCCGAAGCCGTCACCAACATCCACCACATCCGCGACGTCCACGTCACCCTCCTGCACCTGCTGGGATTGGATGACAACAAACTCACCTTCTACCACGCCGGCCGCTTCAAACAACTCAGCCAATTCGGCGGCCAGGTCATACGCGAGTTGATTGCCTGAATGCCGGAGTGTTCAAAGCATGAAGCACGGCCAAGAACAGCGGGCCCTTGATTGCCTGCTGGGGCCTACAGCTTTCGCAATCGGAGGTTTCGAAATTCCACCCGCATGGGTGGGCCGTAGTGGGCCTGCAATGCCAGTATGCCCTCGCTGGCGGCTTTGACATCATTGTCCGATACGTCGACGGCAAGGTGGCCGTTCAACCAGTGTCGTAGCCGATTTCCTTCCGCGCGGATCACGAGATCGTTCCAATCGTTTCGCTTCAGACTGCCGTTGATGGTCGCGGGGTTGCCGATTGAGCCTACTACACTGCGAATGTTGCCACTCTTGAGTTCGACCTTCTGGCCGATGTCGGCGAGGTGACCGCCACGTCCGTTCTTCATTTCTTCGAGGACGGCGGTTGAACCGTTCTTGCGCGGATGAATGTTGCATTGGTAGCCGGCCACCTGGTGATTCCCAAGAGCGCGACTGCGGTATTGGACCCCGGAGTTTCCATGCTTGCCGGGCACGCGAAATTGCAGACGAAGTTCGAAATCCTTCAACTTCCCGCCTCGCCAGATCAGGTAGCTGTGATGCTCGAGGGAACGGTCCTTGGTCTCACCGATCAAGACACCGTTCTCGACCCGCCAAAGTCCGGGCGCACCGTCCCAGTCCTTCAAATCCGATCCGTTGAACGGCTCGATCCAGTTAGCCCCTGATCCACTGAAGGCGATCAATGAGAGCAACAGCGATGTGAGGTGGGGCGGCGGCATGTTTCGGTGACGATGGTTGACGAGAAAGGTGGAGGCAACAACACAGGTGACGCCCGGGCCCTATTTTGATCGCGGGGATTGGCTCCACATGTGAGACACTGACCACCAATGACCGCGTTTTGGACAGGGCCCGAGATGGCCAACCTTGCCTTGGGCATCGCGGGAATGCTGGTGTTCGCAATGCCGGTCGTGGTGATGGTGTGGCTCATGTGGCTGTTCGCCGCTCTGGACAAAGACGCCGATACCAAGGCGAAACGTGGGTTTCGGAGAGCAACGACGACTCTGTTCGGATTGGTGTGCGTGATCCTGAGTCTGGTCGTGTTTGGCGCAACTCATGTGCGAGTGTTGCACTATTGACAGTAGTGAGCTCCGATCCGGTCGGTTGTCATTCCCTTTCCGGTGGCGTGAGTGCCGTTGACCCTTTTTGCTCTCATATGATCGGGATAGGTCAGCGAGACGAGAGCGCGTCAGTCTCGGGTATGGTGAATATTCAATCGGAATCGGATTGCTTTAGACACAGTTGGGACACGGGTGGTCAATGTAAGGTCATGCTCGGCTGTCTTCTGCTGGTAGCCCTCATGGTAATCACTCGCCTCCTGCAGACAGAGTGGATTGGAATTCTCGGAACGATTGTATTCTTTGCGTGTACGTGCGGAGTGGTGGGCGGAGATGGCGAGAGTGGGCCAGACGGCACAACGGACAGCGCAGAACGGGCCGAGCGATTGCTGGAGATGCTTCACGATACCGGGAGGATCGCAAAGATCGGCGGCTGGCAGATCTTGATGAATGGCGAGGGGCCGATCTGGTCCGACGAGGTATGTGCGATCCACGAAGTACCTCCGGGTCACCGTCCAACACTCGCAGAGGCGATCAACTACTACGCTCCCGAAGCGAGGCCTCCGATTGAGGAGGCCGTCAAAAAGGCGATCACCGACGGTGAACCGTGGGACATGGAACTCCCCTTCATTACCGCCAAGGGCAGACGGATCTGGGTTCGCGCAAAGGGCGAGGCTGTGTTTGAGAACGGAGAATGTGCGCGATTGAAGGGGACGTTTCAGGATGTCACGGAAAAGCATGAAGCGGTGGAAGCACTTCGCAAGAGTGAGCTGATGTATCGGACGCTGGTAAACTCATCGCCGTATTGCATTCATCAGATCGGCCGGGATGGAAAGATCATGTCCATGAACCCCACCGGTTTGCAGATGATGGGCATGTCGGACGAATGCGAGGTTCAGGGTTTTCCCTATGTGGAGGCCGCAACTGAAAAGGAGCGATCACGGATCCAGACGCTGATGGAAGCCGCACTGGATGGCCAGTTTTCGGAATTTGAGTTTGAAGCTGTCACGGGACGATACTTCCGCTCGAATTCTGTTCCGATCCGGGACGACGAAGGGACGGTGAACCGACTGTTGGGAATCACTCAGGACATCAGCCAGGCCAGAACGGCACAGCTCGAAAAGGCCGAGATGTTCAGCCAGCTAAAGGAAAGCGAGGCCAATCTGTCGATCATCGTCAATGGCACCATCGATGCCATCATCATCATCATCATCGATGATCGAGGACGGATGATTGCCGCCAACCCCGCCACAGAGTGCATCTTCGGCCATGCCATCGGGGAATTGATCGGGCGCAATGTGAGGATGCTCATGCCGGAGCCCGACCGTTCACCACATGATTCCTATCTCGAAGCCTACGCAAACACCAGACTACCCAAGATAATCAGTTCCGGGCGAGAGGTGGAGGGCCCGCACAAGGACGGTCGGCGCATTCCGCTGGACCTCGTGATCTCCGAATCCGAGATCGAAGGAAGAACGGTGTTCACCGGAATTCTGCGGGACATCACGGAGCGCAAGAACCTGGAATGCGAACGCCAGGAAATGGAATTGGTGCTTCGGCAGCAGCAAAAACTGGAGGCAGTCGGAACCTTGGCTGCCGGGGTGGCCCATGAGATCAACAACCCGATCAATGGGATCATGAACCACGCGCAGCTGATCGAGGATCAGGCTGAAAATTCGGATCCGGTGCGGGAAATGGCCGAGAACATTGGACAGGAATGTACGTGAATTGCGGACATCGTTCGCAGCCTGTTGGCGTTTGTGCGACAGGGAGAAGTGGCGTTCGAACCGGCGTCGGTATCTGATATTGTCGATCGGACGCTGTCGTTGATGAGAACCCTGCTTCGGCGCGACCAGATCGACCTCCAAGTAGAGATTCAGGAGTCGCTACCAACCATCAACTGCAACAGCGGGCAGATTCAGCAGGTGGTGATAAACCTGATGACAAATGCTCGTGATGCGTTTAATCAAAGGTTTTCCCGGCCTGCTCAAGTCAAAACCATGAAGCTTACGGTGAAAATGGTTCCTGCCAAAGGCTCTCAATTCGTGCGCATTTCAGTGGAGGATTTCGGAGTGGGAATTCCGGAGCAGGTGCGAGACAGAATGTTCGACCCTTTCTTCACCACGAAGGACAGGACGATGGGTACCGGGTTGGGTCTGTCGATCAGCCATGGAATCATTCAGGAGCACAAGGGTCGGATCTCGGTCGAGAGCGAACTCGCTAGATTCACCCAGTTCGACATTGACTTGCCCGTCGACTCCGAATCGGTTTCGGATTGATCTGGTCGGATACGGATTGCCTTCTGCGTTCCGGTCTCTGATGGTGGGTGGCACGCAACTCCAATGCGCACCGCATCAATCACAATGAAGAATCCATTTCGACTTTTCATGATCACATGCTCGCTTTCACTGATTGCGAACACAGCTGCCGCTCGGCCAAACATAGTTTTCATGGTGGCGGATGATCTGGGTTACGGGGACATCGGTTGTTATGGCGCACCGGATGCAAAGACGCCACACATCGATCAGCTGGCGGCGGATGGATTGAAGTTCACGCAGATGTATTCGAATGGCGCGGAGTGCACGCCCGCCCGCACGGCGTTCCTGACCGGGCGATATCCGCAGCGTGTGGGGGGACTGGAATGCGCGATCGGCACGGGCAACGTCGGGCGTTATGACGACGCCATTCGTTTGGCCGACAATCATGACCTGGGTCTGCCGAGTTCCCACGCGACGCTAGCCCCGGCGCTGAAGCGGGCGGGTTACGTGAACGGTGTGTTCGGCAAATGGCATCTCGGCTACGAGCCGAAGTTCAGTCCTCTGGATCAGGGATTTGATGAGTTCACCGGATTCCTGGGCGGGAACGTGGATTACTTCACGCACACGGAGCTGTCACCGTTGGAGGTGTTCATTGGCGGTCGCAAACCGATCCGGCGCAAGGGTTACATGACGCATCTGATCACGGATGATGCGGTGGACTTCATCGCCCGGAGGTCGGCGAAACCGTTCTTCCTTTACGTGCCGTTCAGTTCGCCGCACTTTCCGTTTCAGGGTCCGAATGACGACACCGGGCGCATGCATCCGGCGGACCAGTTCACCACGGGCACCCGTGCCAAATATGTGGAACTTCTGGAGGACCTGGACATGTCCATCGGCCGTATTTTGAAAGCGCTCGACCGGGCCGGTGTAAGCAAAAACACGATGGTGGTATTCGTGAGCGATCACGGCGCGATGAAGCCGGGACGCAACCTGCCGTTTGCGGGATGGAAAGGCGGATTGATGGAAGGCGGATTGCGCGTTCCTGCCGTCGTGCGCTGGTCGGGCAAGCTCAAGCCGGGAACGGTATCCAATCAGCCGGCGACCTTGATGGACCTCACGCGTTCATTTCTACGCGCGGGGCGTGCGCGGGTCGGCAAACTCGATGGCATCGACATCATCAAGCACGTGCAAGATGGAAACGAGGATGTCGACCGGAAGTTCTATTGGCGTGCGCGCCGCGGGGACCGCACGTGGCGCGCAATTCGCGATGCGGATCTCAAATACATCTATAAGATCGAAGGCGGGAAGGAGGAGGAATGGTTGTTCGATATCCGCCGCGATCCAGACGAAGAAGCAAACCTGATTGCCAAGCGGAAGCAGGATGCGAAGCGCCTGAAGGCTGCGCTGGTCCGATGGGAGAAATCGGTGAAGTCGTCGCGGTGATTCACGCTTGCTGCGCGCGCCGAAATGCCGCAGAAACTTGCCCGTGAATTCCCGCCGGTTTCGTCTGCTTCCCTTCCTGTTGTTGCTCGTCGTTTCCCTTTCTGCAAACGCGCAGATTGATCCGGTAAAACGTCAGCTGTTGCAGCTGGGATACAACCAACCGCTCGAAGGCAAGGGGCCAATCGCGGGTTACGCCCTCTACTTCCTCAACCAGCCCGGATTTTGGAAGACCAATGTCACGCTGCGCCTGGCGGTGGCGCCGGTCTTTGCCGATGCGGAGCTGGGGTTTGCGGATGTGCTGGGAGAAAACACGGACCTCGGCATCGGCCTGTCGGGAGGCGGATTCGCTGATACGCATGAAGAAATCCGCGTGGGCAGACACCTGACCGGCGAATCGTTCACCGGCCATGGCGGCGAACTCAGCGCGTCTCTGTATCACCTGCTCAATCCGAATGACCGAATCCCGCTGCATGCGGTGTTCCGGCTGGCGGGACACTTTACGGAATACCAGGTGGATTCGCTAACCTCCACGGGATTCATCGCGCCGGCGAACCGGACCTCATTGCGGACGCGGGCCGGCTTGCGACTCGGCGGACGCGAACCGTTGCTGTCGCCGGAATTGGCGCTCGAGGTGTCGGGCTGGTACGAGAGTCACTTCCACGAAACCCATGACCCGTTCGGATTCGGCGGCGACCGGATCGCATAGCCGACCACGCACTTTCTGTGGACGCGGGCCCTGCTGGCATACATGTTCAAAGAACGGGGCAACTACTTCACCTCCACGGCCACCGCGGGTTCGAGCCTGAATGCCGACCGTCTCAATGCCTATCAACTGGGCAGCGCGTTGCAGTTGGCGTCGGAGTTTCCCCTGTATCTTCCCGGGTACTACTCCGGTGAAATCTCCGCGCGACAGTTCGTGTTGGTCGGCGGACTTTACGCCCATCCGATCGATCCGGAGCGGCGGTGGACGCTCAACGGCTTCGCGACGACCTCCCGGGTGGATTACGTGTCGGGGATGGAACAACCGGGCAAACATCATTCCGGCATCGGGTATCGGTCGCCCAACAACATCTGGCAGATGATTTTTTCCTACGGTTACGGCATCGATGCCACTCGCGACGGGCGGCGCGGCACCCATGCGTTTGGTGTGCTGCTTCAATACGATCTCGAGGCGCGCCAAAAGCTGCGTCCGACCTTCGAACCCGGCGTCGGTCCGGGGCGCGGACGCGGCATTCAACGCTTCATCCGCCGGCTGAACATCTTCAACTGAGGCATGGCGGGTGGCGCAGGACGCGCTCTTCCGTCTTGTTTCAGTCGGCCCGCGTACGCAACATCCCCGGCCCTAATGTTGACGGTAGCCGGCATCGAAAAGTCGTTTGCGGGCCGAACGCTCTTCAGCGATGCGACGCTGCAGATCAATCGGCGCGATCGCTTCGGCTTGGTCGGCCCCAATGGCGCCGGCAAGTCAACCTTCTTTCGCATTCTGCTCGGCGATGAATCGGAGGATGTCGGTCACATTGATTTTGAACGGGGCATCACGCGCGGTTTTCTGCCGCAGGAAAGCGCGCCGGTCGGGAAAGAGTCGGTGTTGGAACTGGCGACGGCGATCTCCGACGAATTCAAGGAACTGCGCCGCAAGGTGTTGGCCTGGGACGAGGCGCATCCGGATGAGATCGACATCGAAGGCGACATCCATCAGCGCTACGACGAACTGGAAGGATACCAGATCGAGGCCAAGGCGAAGAAGGTGTTGAACGGGCTGGCGTTCCGCAACGCTGATTTCGATCGACCGGCGAAGGAACTCAGTGGCGGCTGGGTGATGCGGGCGCACCTGGCACGGCTGCTGGTGATGGAGCCGGATCTGCTGTTGCTCGACGAACCGACCAACCATCTCGATCTCGAGTCGCTGCTTTGGCTGCAGGACTATCTGAAGGGATATCCCGGCGCCATCCTGATGATTTCGCACGACCGCGAATTCCTGAATCAGCTGGTCACCAACATCGTGGAGATCCGCTTTGCCAAACTGATCAAGTATCGCGGCAACTATGACAAGTATCTTGTGCAGCGCGATGAGGCGGAAGCCCAACACCTTGCGGCCTACAAGAGTCAGCAGAAGGAAATCGGTCGTTTGATGAACTTTGTCGATCGCTTTCGCGCCAAGAACACCAAGGCAGCCCAGGCACAAAGCAAGCTCAAGCAGATCGAGCGCATGGATCTGATTGAGGCACCCGAGTCGGCCGAAGCCACGATCGATTTTTCATTCCCGCAACCGGAGCGGAGCGGACTCAAGGCCATCACGGTCAAGGACATTCATCACGCCTACGGCAGCAACGTTGTTTACTCCGGCATGGAGTTCGATGCCGAGCGCGGGCAACGCATCGTATTGGTCGGCCCAAACGGCGCCGGCAAATCAACCCTCTTGAAACTGCTGGCCGGTGTGCTGGACGTACAGCAGGGCGAATACAAGCTCGGTCACAATGTCCGCATGGGCTATTTCTCACAGTATCGCGAAGACGTTTTGGACATGTCCGGCACGGTGCTGGACGTGGCGATGGATACCCCGCAACGGGTCGGCGAACAGTTCGCCCGCACAGTGCTGGGCTGCTTCCTCTTCCGCGGCGACGACGTGTTCAAGAAGGTGAAGGTGCTCAGCGGTGGGGAGAAGAGCCGTCTGGCCTTGGTAAGGCTGTTGCTGGATCCGCCGAACCTGTTGCTGATGGACGAGCCGACCACGCACCTGGACATGGCGAGCATCGAGGCCTTGATCGCCGCCTTGGAACAATACCAAGGCACGCTCATATTCATCAGTCACGATGTGTATTTCATCCGCGAACTGGCAAATCACGTGGTGCGGGTGGAAAACGGAGAGCTACAACACTTCCCCGGTCCATACCAGTATTACGTCGACAAGACCGGCGGGAAGGCCGGTGGACCGGCCACGCCTTCAGTCACGGCACCTGCGGCAGCGCCCAAGCAATCGGCGGAATCGCGCAAAGACCAACGTCGGCGCGAAGCCCAGGAACGGCAGGCCAAGTCCAAGGTTCGTCAGGCACAGAAAAAAGTCGTTGCCGGTCTGGAGGCCAAGATCGGGAAGTTGGAGAGCCGTCATGCTGAATTGGTCGAGAAGCTCCAGGACCCGTCCACCTACGAAGACGGTTCCGCCATCGACCTCAACCGGGAGTTGGTGGACGTGGAGGAAGGGTTGGAAGAGTTGAACAGAAGATGGGAAGCCGAAGCCGAAAAGCTGGCAGCGCTTGAAGGGTAAGATTCCCCAGCATCAGCGCTCCAAACTCTGGTGGGGAAAACGAACGCATGCGAATACTCCGCTCGCCCTCTCCAGAAAAGACAAGTTGCAGGGGTTTGGGCACTCCGTTAGGTTTCCCGGCCTGTTATGACATTGACTGAGAAGATTTTGGCCCGGGCGTCGGGCAAGGAGAACGTCTCCGCCGGTGACAACGTGTGGGTGAATGCCGACGTGTTGATGACGCATGATGTGTGCGGTCCGGGCACGATCGGTGTGTTCAAGCGCGAGTTCGGCGAAGACGCCAAGGTGTGGGATCGCGAGCGGATCGTGATCATCCCCGACCACTACATTTTCACGCAGGATTCCAAGTCCAACCGCAATGTCGACATCCTGCGCGAATTCGTGAAGGAACAGGATCTCCCCTACTTTTACGACGTGATCGATGATCCGGAAGGCACCTGGAAGTTCGACGCCTCCCAAGGTCTGCTCAACCGCCAATACGGATCCCGCTACGCCGGTGTGTGTCACACCGCGCTTCCGGAGAAGGGACATACCCGCCCCGGTGAAATTCTATTCGGCACGGACAGTCACACCTGCACGGCCGGTGCGTTCAATCAGTTCGCCACGGGCATCGGCAACACGGACGCGGGTTTCGTGATGGGCACGGGCAAGTTGTTGCTCAAGGTGCCGGAGACCATGCACTTCCGTCTCGAAGGCGCTTTGCAACCGGGCGTGATGGCGAAGGACGTGATCCTTCACTGCATCGGTGAAGTCGGCTTTGACGGCGCGACCTACCGGGCGATGCAGTTCGACGGTGAAGGGGCTTCCAATCTCTCGATCGATGACCGAATGACGATTGCCAACATGGCGATTGAGGCCGGTGGCAAGAACGGCATCTTTGAGTTCGACGCCAAGACCGCGGCATTTGTCGATCATCGGACCAAGCTGAACGGCACGCGCAGCAACTACGAGCCGGTTGAACGCGACGCGGATGAAGACTTCGTGTTCGACACGGTGGTCGACCTCAGCAAGTTGGAGCCCACCATTGCCTGCCATCCCGACCCGGGCAACCGCCAGCTGGCCAAGGAAATGGACATGGCCCTGGACCGCGCCTACATCGGCTCCTGCACCGGTGGCAAGACCAGCGACTTTCTGGATTTCGCACAGGTGATCCGCGGTCGTTCCGTGAAGATCGACACCTTTGGCGTGCCCGCCTCACCGGAGATCGTCCGCGATCTGCAGAACACCTATTGGGAAGAAAAGTCCGTGTGGCAGATCCTCACCGAAGCTGGTGTGCAGATGACCGAAAACGCCGGTTGTTCCGCGTGTCTCGGCGGGCCGGTCGACACCTTCGGCCGGATGAACACGCCGATGAAATGCATCAGCGCGACCAACCGCAATTTCCCCGGCCGCATGGGCCACAAGGAAAGTCAGGTCTTCCTCGCCAGCCCCGCAACCGTCGCAGCCAGCGCCTTGACCGGCAAGATCACCGATCCTCGCGAATACGTAAGCTGAGATCCGCCTTTCCGCCAATTTTCGAAAAGCCGTTTCCTGAACTGGAAACGGCTTTCTTCTTCCCATAGGCTGCCGCGCGTCCAATGACCGCCAAGCGAATCGATGATCTCTGCGCCAAAGGCATCCTCGGGGTGATCCTGTTGGTGTTGGCCATCGGGCCGCTGGCGATGGGGGCGACGCGCAACGAGGAGCTGTCCATCATCGCCGGGCTGGTGATGTTCGGGGTCGTGCTGTGGATGGTGCGGGTCTGGCTTTCGCCAAAGTACGAACTCGCCTGGCCGCCGATGTGTTTCGCGGTGCTGGCCTTCGTGGTCTACGCGTTGTTCCGTTATCCGGAGGCGCCGGTGGAATATTCCGCGCGAAGTGAACTTTACCGGACGTTGATCTACTCGTTCCTGTTCTTCCTCGTCCTCAACAATTTCTCCTACCGCTACATCAACTGGATCGCCTACCTGGTGATGGGCCTGGGGGTGTTCATGTCGCTCTACGCCTTGTATCAGTTCATGACGCGATCGGACATGGTGTGGAACCTGGTGCGGCCGGCGCAGTATGCAGGTCGCGGATCGGGCACCTACATCTGTCCGAATCACCTGGCGGGATTTCTGGAGTGCGCGATTCCGTTGGGACTGGGTTACCTTTTGCTCAGTCGGATCAACTACACCAAGAAGATGATCCTCGGTTACGCGACCCTGATGATGCTGGCCGGTCTGGCGGCAACGGTCTCGCGGGGCGGTTGGATCGCGATGGCTGCGGGACTGTTGTTGCAGCTGTCCGTTCTGATCTTTCGCAAGGGGCGACGGCTGCCGGCCATCATCCTGTTCGTCATCGTGATCATCGGTGGTTTGTGGTTCGTCTCAAAATCCGAACTGACCCGCCAGCGGATCGACCAAATGGTGTTGGAGGACGGCCGTCTGGATGACACCCGACTGCTGATGTGGAAATCGGCCAACGCGATCTGGCAGGAGCACCTCTGGCTGGGCGCCGGCCCGGGACAGTTCGACCATCTGTTTGCCAAGCATCGGCATCGGCAGTTCCAGATGCGCGCGGTGCGGGTTCACAATGATTATCTGAACACGCTCGTTGACTGGGGCCTGATCGGTTTCCTGATTGTGGCGGGCGCCTTCGTGGCTTTCTTCATCGGCAGTGTGCAGGTGTGGAAACATGTGCGACGGGACGCGGATGACTTCGGCGCCAAGTCCAGCAACCGGTCTGCATTTGCCCTGGCGGCGATCGTCGGTACCGTCTGCCTTTTGGTGCATTCATTCGTGGAGTTCAATTTCCACATTCCGGCCAACGCGATGCTGGTGTTCACCCTGATGGCGGTCGTCCTGTCACTCGGTCGTTCGATGGAGGCGGCGCGGAATTTCACGACCAACGTGTATGGAAAGGTTGCCCTCACGTTGATCTCCGGGCTGGTGATGTATTGGCTGGCGGCGGAATCCGTCGTGAAATATCGGGAAGGCTGGCGTTTCACCGCCTCGAATGACAAGAGCCTGATCGCCTCCGCGGAGATGCAGCTGTTGCATGAGATGCATGAGATCGATCCGGAGAATGCCGATACCTGTTATCGCATCGGTGAGGGACTGCGGCAGTTGAACTGGGAGAAACCGCCCGGTTGGTATCCCCAGATCCTGAAAGCCGAGGAGTGGTTCCAGAAGTCGCTGGTGTTGGATCCGTTCAGCAGCCGGACACACCTGAGCTACGGCATGTGCCTGGATCTGCGAAAGGATTTCGATCGGGCCACCGGTGTGTTTCGCCGCGCGGAGAAGGTCGATCCCAATGGCTCGATCACCATGGCCTACATCGGTTGGCACTATCTGCAGATCGATGACTACAAACGCGCGCGCAAATACCTGGAGCGTTCGCTGGGGCTGAACTGGTGGGACAACGAAATGGCCAAGGAGCAGCTGGAGATCGTCGAGATCTTCGAGTAGCGATCAGGCCGCCTGACTCCGCGGGATCGAGAATGAGAACCGCGCACCTTCCCCCGGAAACGAATGCACCCAGATGCGGCCGCCGTGGTCCTCGGCAATCTTCTTGCAGATCGACAGGCCGAGACCCGTTCCGTGTGCCTTGCCGTGCGTGGCGAAGGGTTCGAACAACTTGGTGGAAATCTCCGGCGCAATACCGGGGCCGGAATCCTGGATGTTCGTGATGACGCGCTCGGGGGATTCCTCAAAACTGATCGTGATCTTGCCGCCGCCGGGCATCGCATCCACGGCGTTGTGAATCAGGTTGATGACCAGGTGCGTGAGGCGGGGCGGATCGACCTGCAGGTTCACATCCGGCGGATCGTTCTTAAGGGTGATCTCCACGCCCTTTTCCTTGGCATCCATGATCACATCTTCCAACAGCTCACGGATGAAGCTGGCGTAGTTGTGGCTGCTGAAGACCACCGTCTGGGAATCACCACGGCAGAATTCAAGCAGCTCGGTCAGCATGTTGGACATGCGCTTGACCTGACGCTCGATGCGGTCGACGGAATTCTGGCTCGCGTCCGCGTTGTCCGCGCACATGCCGATCATCTCGGTGGCCAGGCCGATGACGTTCAAGGGGTTTTTGAAGTCGTGGACGATGGTGCGCGCGAAGCGACCGATCACCGCAAGTTTTTCCGCCTGCAGCACTTCATCGATGTACTGCTGGTTGGTCTTGCGGATGCGCTGGCTGAAGTAGCGCAACAACCGGAACATGGTCTCCGGATTCGTCTTGAGAATCTGAAAGAGCTCTTCGCGGCCGATGAAGTATGCCTTGGAATCCACACCCGCAGTGGCGGTGGCGGATCTGGGTCCGTCATCCAGCACGGCCATTTCGCCGAAGATCTGTCCGGGGCCGACACGGGCAAACACCCGTCGGTCATCGTCGCCGACGTTGGCGGAAATCTCCACCTCGCCGTTCTCGACATAGAAAAACCCGTCACCTCGTTCGCCCTGCGAAAATATGACCTCGCCCACCGCATAACTGCGGAGCTCGGCAGTCTTTTGAAGATCCTGAAACTCCAAGGCAAAGAACTGCCCCAAGGTTACCGTTGATTCGAGGTCGGCCATGGTTGGTTTGCTGAGCTCAAAACTCTATACGTCGCCCACCACTCAGGTAAAGCCTGCATCATCAAGGAAACCCGAACGGGCAATATATGGGTGACAATTCGCAAGCGCCGCCAATGGGACACGCCCCGTCAGGTCCGCAGGCGCCAGAAACTGAAAAACCGTTCAAAGTCTTCACCCATCGTATCCCGAAAACCGTGACGAGAAAACGTCGCGTGGAGAATGACGAGCGGCAGGGCAATCAGATAACTGAGCGGATAAAGTACTACCCATTTTACCGCTCGTACACGACCGCTTCCAGCATCGTCAGGAATATGACTTCATCAACCATCGGTGCCGACCGTCGGCTCAGCGATGATGTTTCTCGAGATGCAGGCGCAGCATGGCCTTGCCGTAGTCGTTGCCGTTCGGCGTGCGGATGACGGCGTGAATATGGTCGCGAGTGGGCGCACCGCCGCGGCGACCCAGTGCGATGGGACGTTGGTGATCGAATTCGATGATCACCACCGGGCTGTGGATGCGGTAGTAGAAGACCGAGTCGTCCTTGGTCTCACCGATCCAGGCAAAGTGGGTACTGTGCAGATGTTTGCGAACTTCGGACATCTTCACCTTGGCATGGCCGTCCCGCAGGTGACCGACGAACTCTCCGATCACACCCAACAGCTTGGCTTGTTGCTGGTCGTTGAGCTCGTCACCCCGAATGCCGGCATAGGGAACCACCTCGTTGTCACGAAACATCTCCAGCTGGTTGTGGTTGGTGACCTTTGGTTTCGATAGGATCGCCCTGGCCTGCTGCTTCGGGTTCAACGAGCGAATCAGTGCGAGCGCCTTGTCTTGTTCCTCCTGCATGATGACAGTGCCATTGAACTTGCCGGACTTGGCTTCCACGGGTTCTGATCCCATGAAAACCGGCGCCATCACCACCTGGTCGCCCAGCACGAAGTAGTTGATGATGCAATGGTGTCCATCGAGCTGCCATCCCCACGGCTTGGTGGGAGAGGGTTCGCCCATGAAGGAGAGATAATACATCCACTGGCTGTACTCACTCTTGCGGCCAGTGAGCTCGGCGAGCGTTTCGTTGAGCTTCATGATGTCCAGCGTCTTCTTCACTCCCTTGGCGCTGAGGCACGCTTTGAACAATGCGTAAGCCAACTCGCGTTGTTTCCCGTTCAGTTTTTCGAAGCTCACACCCTGGCGCGGATAGGCGTGCACGTTGCCCCATTTGCGCCATTCGTTGTCGTCGATCGGAAAGGTTGCGGACGCTTTCTGGTCCTTGCTGAGGCCGGCGAGAAAAGCGTTTGCAGCAGCCAACAAAGGCTTGGTGGAAACACCGGTCGCCTTGATCTCGAACAATCCGGACACGACTTTGCCGTCCGTCGTGACGCCCTTGAATCCCTGGGCCAGCCCCTGACGCTCGCGGTCCAGCCAGCGACCTCCACGACGACGGTTCTGTGCAGTGGCGGTGAATTGCGAGAGGAGGATCGTTGTCGCGACGACGATGCAAGTGCGTAGGATAAGTCTGTTGTTCATGGTGTGTTTGGATTTGAGATTCAACCGCCCTGCACGGGTGGAAAGAAAGATACCTGGTCCCGGTCGGACAGTTGGTGGTCGACGGTCTGGTATTCCATGCCGACGGCGATCAACGTGGAACGCTCCATCTGCTTCAGCTTGGGAAACTGCAAGTGTAGCTGCGTCCTGAGATCAGCTATGGTGGCTTCGTCATGCAACTGCACTTCAGTCTGCTCACAACCGGTGAGATCCTTGAAGTAGCTGAAGAAGCGGACAGAGATGTTCATGCTTCGCGGTAGACCTCCGGTTTCAGGACGCCGATGAACGGCAGGTTGCGATAGCGCTCAGCGAAATCGAGTCCATAGCCGACGACGAATTCGTCCGGGACCTCAAAGCCCACGTAGTTGGCAGTGATCTCCTTGACGCGTCGGTCCGGTTTGTCGAGCAGCACACAGGTGCGGATGGAGCGCGGCTTGAGTTTTCGCAGTTTGCCGGACACATCGCTCAGGGTGCGACCGGTGTCCAGGATGTCGTCCACCAACAGGACATCGCGACCTTTCACATCGAGCCGCAGGTCCTTGGTATAGACAAGTTCACGGGACTCCGTGCCGCTGCCGTAGCTGGAGACACCAATGAAATCCAGATGCATGGGAATCGTGATATTGCGGATGAGGTCCGCAAGAAACATCACCGTGCCGTTCAGCAGAGACACCACCACCAGATCATCATTTCGAAAATCCTTTTCGATTCGTCGACCGAGTTCCTCGACGCGATGGGCGATCTGCCATTCGCCGATCAGCAAGGTCTGCACTTCGCGGCGCAGGTGCCGGGGAATGTAGGACGCCGGCAACGGAATGGGTTTTTCAGGTTTCACTTCGGGTCTTCCTTTCCAAGCCGTTGCGAGAAGGTTTTCGCCAGCCATTCGGCCTGTCGTTTTTCACGGATGCCTGAAGCCAGGCCGATCTTCTTGTCGGCCATGAGCTCGGCCTTGATGTCGAAGTATTGCTTGTCGCCGGATTGCATGCCCGAACTGACGCTGATGCGTTTGACCTGGTCAGAGGAAAAACTCTTCTCTCCGAGCGGTATGATGAATCGCGAATACACCCGCAGCCCCACCGGACCCGCGACGATGCGCGCGGAATAGAACAGGCCGGTAAAAAGGAAGAGGAGGATGAGCAGATCAAAGAAGCCGAACACGATGGGAAACAGAATCGGGACCTTCTCCTGGATCATGAACCAGATGGCGCCGTTCCAGAACAAGGCGAAGATGAACAAGAAGAAGAGCACACCCTTGTTCCGCGCCGGCGGGAAGTACGCCTCGACCGTTTCGCCGGCGTCCGTCACCCGGATCGGATCATCGGCCGGCCACTGGTAATCGCCACCGTGCGGTTGATAGGCGGTAGTCGGATCCTCGACCGGCTCGGCATTTGCATCGCTGGCTTCCGTCTTGAACACCGGCACATGAAACTCCGAGGCGTAGTCGACGCCCGGGACATCTGCGGAAATCTTCAGCTTCCAGATGTAGGTTGGATTCTCCCGGCTCTGCGGCAGGTTGTAGGGAATGTTGAAGAACACCGGCACGCCCGTGCGCGAACGATCGTGGCCGAGCAAGTCCTTCTTGATGACCTTCTCCTCCTCCCACTTGGTGTCCTCGTGTGTCCGACGATTGTCCCCGGTGCCGGAGCTGTAGCGATGGACACAG
>JAYPXF010000009.1:43797-50611 GCA_038154405.1 Verrucomicrobiales bacterium
CACAGAGCAGCCGCCTCTTGAATCCTTCCGGCGGACTGACCTGCACGGGAATCTCAACCGCGCCGCGAAGCGTCCCGCCCAACACGCCGGGATTGGACAACATGCGAAACACGGACACGCCGTATTTCTTGTGGCGCACCAACGCATAGACAAACCAGGCCAGCAGGAACAATCCCACCACGGGAAACAACAGGATGAACATCGCCTTCTTGTCGCCCTTGGGTCCGAACATCTCTTCCCAGGCACTGATCGTCACGCCCCACGAAATCGCATTCCAGATAAGTGCGAATCCGCCGGCCACCCAGACGCCGATCTTGCCCTCGCACTTGACGCAACCCTCAGCCCAATCCGGCCGCCACATCCACGGTTGATCGGGAAATTCACCCTGCTTCTTCGCGATTTCCTTCGCTCGCCGTGAAGCGTGTAAAACGCCGGCCAGCATCAGTCCCGATACGATGATAAAGACCCCACCGACGAACACGCCGATATGGGCGTTCTCCTCACCCTTCTGCATTCCTGTGATGCCGGTGATCAGGGCGAAGATCCCGCCGATCGCAAACGGCGCGATGAAGAGCAGGCCGCAGCCCATACCCCATTTGCTCACCCCACCGGTCGCGTCGAGCGAGTTGTCTTCGGGAAGATCATGGTAATCCTCCTTGCGCTCCTCATCGTCCCGATTGCCGATGGTGAAGTCGGCCATGGTGTCAGATGTGTTTGGAGTCGTCGTGGTCCTTTTCGGTGTAGCCGCTTTCCTGACGCTCGAAGTTGACCTTGTTCTTCTTGCAGTAGGCCTCGAAGACATCGTCCGCACTCATGCCGAGAACCTGCGCTGCGCTGATCAGAAAGTGGAACAGGTCGACCACCTCGACCCGGGCGTTCTGGACGTCGAACTCCTGGTATTTCGCCCACCATTTCCACGGAACGCTGTCGGTGAGTTCGGCGAGTTCCTGCGTCATCGCGCGGCAGTAATTCAGGATCCACTTGGCCTTGTCCTCGTCCGACATGTCGTACGTGTGCACGCCGATGCGCTCGTTGAGGGACTGCTGCATGCGGAAGAGTTCGCGAAGTTGATCCGGCTTGTCCATGAGCGGCAGAATAGCCACGCGCCAGTTTGTGAGTCAGTGAAAAAGCGGTCCCACAATTGTAATCCTAACCGTGTGAACACTTGAAACTTGGAACTGCCCCAAGCCGCACCTATAACGCCCGCATGCTGCCGAAGCTCCTCACACTGGGCGGACCCATGGCGTGGATCCTCATCTTCACGAGCGCCGTGGCGTTGGCCGTCTTTCTCGAACGGATGCTTCATTACCACCGCGCGCAGATCAATTCGCTCGAGTTCCTCGACGGAGTCCGCAACGTGTTGCGATTTGTAAACGTGGTGGAAGCTCTTTCCATATCCGACTCCACACCCCGACCGGTCGCGCGACTCGTGAAAGCCGCCCTGCTCAGCCGTGAACGCGGTCGCGAAGGCGTGCGTGAAGCCCTGGAAGAGGCGGGCATGCAGGAGGTTCCCAAGCTCGAGGAGAAGCTGAATGTCATCGCCACCGTCGCGCAGATCGCGCCTTTGATGGGCCTGCTAGGAACGGCCCTCGGTTTCATCGACATCTTCGAGGTGATGGAACAGAACGGCCAATACGCCCATGCCTCCCTGATGGCGGGCGGCGTGTGGAAGGCGCTCATCGCCACCGCGCTCGGTCTCGCGGTCGCGATCCCCTGCTACATCGGCTACAACTATCTGGTCAGTCGCGTAAACCAGATCGTGCTCGACATGGAACGCGCCTCCAACGAGATCGTGAACCTCGTCATTGAACCGAACTCCCGTCCCTGCGAATGAGGTATCCGCGCAACGCCAAGATCTTTCGCGGCCAACTGGATGCCGCACCGTTTGCCGGCGTCTTCTTTTGCCTGCTGATCTTCCTGTTGCTGAACTCCAGCCTGGTCTTTTCTCCCGGCGTGAAGATCGATCTGGCGACCGCCAATGATCTGCCCGGACACGTCGGTCCGTCCGTGGTCGTCGCGGTCGATGCATCCGGGGCGTTGATCTATCGCAACCGCATCATCTCCGAATCGGAACTGAAGGAGGAACTGCGGGGCGAAGTCCTCCGGGCCAGGAGCGGACAGGAGGAGCTGATGCTCGTGGCGCTGCTGGATCGCGACGTGAACAGCCAGACCTTGGTGCGCCTCGCGCAACTGGCCAAGCAGGCCGGCATTCAGCAGGTGCTGCAGGCCACGCGGCCACAATTTGAATCCGCCGAAACCGCTCCGCCCGCCCCCACTCCTGCGCCATGAGCAACAGCCTGGAAGAACTTCCGCCCTGGGGCGGCCTGCGTTGGTTCTTTTCCGTGTCGCTGTTGCTGCTGCTTCATCTCGGCGCGCTTTTCCTGCTCTCCGGCATGGGCGAGCGACCCGCCGTGCGTCAAGGCGACGACTTCTCCATCCGCCTGCTCACCGAGCCTGGAGATGGCAGCCGCGTGCTGGCGATGCACGCCCTGAATGATCCGACCCTGCTGGCCTCGGCCAGTCCGCGCGGATTTTCCGGTCCGGCATGGCTCAACATCACCCCGCCGCCGTTTCGACTGCCGGACTGGACGGATGACGAACGTTGGCTTACGCAACGGGTGGCCGTGTTGGGTGATGACTTTCGTGTCTATGTGCGAACTAACCTCGGTTCGACCCTCTCCGTGGTGAGCCGTCCGCCGACAGATGACGATGAATCGGTCGGCAAGTCCGAGGACGAGGTGCAGAGCCGATTGTATGTGGTGGGTGATCTCGCGCGGCGGCAATTGCTGGACCGGCCGGATTTGGAGTCACTGACCTCGGCTGACGTCCTCCTCCCGACCCGGATCGAAGTGCTGGTGAACAAGGACGGTTTTGTTTTCTCGCCGCGACTGCAAAGCGGCGGACTTGACGTTTCGCCCGCCCAACGCGCGGCGGATCAAACCGCGCTGCGGCTCATTCCCAATCTCCGTTTTGCCGCCACCCGCAACCTGCCGGCCAGTGACGAATTTCCCTTCACCCGTGGCACCATCATCTTTCAATGGGTCACCAAGGCCGTGGCACCGACAAACAACCCCGCGAACGCGAAGCGCTGATGTCACTGCAACTGATCATCCTCACCTACTTCGCCGCGATGCTTGCCGTCGTCTGCGGCACGGGTTGGTATTCAGAAAGACAGCGACGGCGCTTCGAACCGGAACCCTCCGATGACAGCATCTTCCGCTGCAAGAAGTGCCGCTACGTCTACACCGATGATCCGGATGTGGACCTCTCCCGCTGCCCCCAATGCGGCACCAGCAACGAGGTGTTTCAGTTCTATTGAGGGAACTGAGCTGTAGCGGAAGATGCGAAATCTTCCGCTCCGGTTGGCAAGGACATGTCCTGTCCCGGCAACATTGTCAGGGTGTCAACGCGTCCGCGGGCAAGCGGCACGGCAGCTTCTATCGAAGTCGGAATTCTTTGCAGATTCCGCTACTGGCGCAGCTTGCGCTCCAGCATGCCGACGGTCTGGCGGACGCCGCCATCGATCTCCATACGGTCCTTCACCAACCGACAGGCATGCAGCACCGTGCCGTGATCGCGACCACCGAAGGCTTCACCGATCGCGTTCAGCGAATTGCCGGTGAGCTGCCGGGTGAGATACATGGCGATCTGACGCGGGAAGGCGATGTGTTCCGGACGCCGCTTGCTGGTCATGTCCGCGAGGCGGATGTCGAAGTGTTCGGCGACGCGTTTCTGGATCATCTCAACGCTCACGACCATCTGTGATTCCTCGTCGAGCACGTCACGCAGAAGGTTCTCAACGATGCCCTGCGTCAACGGTTTACCCGTCAATGAGCCGTAGGAAATAATGCGGATGAGCGCGCCTTCCAGACGGCGGATGTTGTGGCGGATGCGCTGGGCGAGGAAATTGGCGATGCCGTCAGGCAGATCCGCGTTCATTGCGTTGGCCTTCTTGTTGAGAATGGCCAGACGGGTTTCGATGTCCGGCGGCTGCAGATCCGTCACCAGACCCCACACGAAACGCGACACCAGCCGATCTTCGAGACCGGCAATTTCGCCGGCGGGCCGATCGCAGGTCAGCACGATCTGTTTGTGCGACTCATGCAAAGCGTTGAAAGTGTGGAAGAACTCTTCCTGGATCCGCTCCTTGCCCGCGAGGAACTGGACATCGTCAATCAGGAGCACATCCGTCTGCCGGTAATTCTTGCGAAACTGCACCAGTGAATTGTTCTGGATAGCGTCGATGAATTCGTTCGTGAACTTCTCACAGGAGAGATACGCCACCCGCGCCTTTGGGTTGTCGGTGAGAACCTGGTGCCCGATGGCGTGCAGGAGGTGCGTCTTGCCCAAGCCGACACCACCGAACAGGAACAACGGGTTGTAGGACTTGCCGGGATTCTGCGCGACCGCGAGCGCGGCGCGATGGGCGAACTCATTGTTGCCGACGACGAAGGTGTCAAAGGTATAGCGTGGATTGAACAGCCCGGCTCCGGTGCCGTCGTCCTTCTTGGAGGAGGATGTGCGCTTGGTCTCCGTCGTCTTCTTATCCGGCGTCTCGCTCACGGTGACTTCCGTCCCGTTGGAATGGAACACCACCTTCAACTGACGACCGGTCGCTTCAGCGACCGCCTTGCGCAGGAGATCATCGTAGTTCTCCTTGAGCCAGACCTCGCAAAACTCGTTGGTCACTTCCAAGCGGATGGCTTCGTCATCCATCCCGACGGCTTTCACCGGCTTGAACCAAAGATCAAAGATGTCTTCACTCAACACCTCCTTGAGGCGTTTTTGTGACGTTTTCCAGACCTTTTCCGCGGCTGACCGTTTGGCCGCCTGTTTTCCTTCCAAAACCTTTTCCATCAGCTTTTATTCACGCACCGGGTTCACACATTCGTAACCTGCTCATTTACAATGGGTTTACGCAAAATCTTTACGTTCTTTTCGATTGATTGAGACTCTGAAATTTCACCGTCGACACCCGGTGAATCTATTTTTAAGTCCCTTAAAATAAGGTACTTATGGGCATTTGAAAGCCATTCGTTGCGATTCAGTTGAGCAGCCAGTTCCATCATCCGTGTCAGTTGGGTTGCAAACTTTGTAGGTTCAGCCAAAGGCCTTTTCTAGGAATAACTATTCGCCATTATTCCCAAGTTGTACACATGTGGATTCTGAGCGCAAAAAACCACCATATCAGGCTGTTCTCCGCGTGTTTCCAGAGTCAACGTCACCGAACCGTGACGACCTTCCGGAATGACCCGGCGACTCTGTTCACTTTGCATATGCATTAATAAGTTGTATTGGAAGATTGAGGGAGAGGTTGGTGGGGATTGGGGCGCGGATAATAGCCATGGTCCGAGCACTGTAAACTGCATTCTGATCTTTTTCGTTAGGGTTAAGAACTACGCCGCGAACGCCCCGTTTCATGTGCCTGAAACCCAACGACTTGGGAACCAATGCAACGCGCAAAACACTCGTCGACGTCTCGCTGGACGCGAAAGTATCCAGTCCGTTGCAGAGGAAATCCGAACTTCAAACTCCGCAGAGAGTTCCAGCTTCAACCAGACACCACGGTGTCGACCCGCTGCGTCATGCTGATGCTTGGATATTGAAGCTTGGAGTTTTTGGACATTGGTAGGCCACCCAGGAATCGAACCTGGATCTAAGGTTTAGGAAACCCTTGTTCTATCCGTTGAACTAGTGGCCCAAGGGCTTGACTCTATTGACTTTTCGGCGCTCCCAGCAAGCCACGAAGTCCTACCTATCACCCATTTTTGTCACCCACTGATTCTTCAAATTAGGACGCAATCGGTCTCTGGGGTGACGGAGGGATCACCGCTGAGTAACTGAAACGGACCAGAATATCATGCAGATCATGTAACCCATTCACCGCCCGCCCGATCGCGATAAACAGCGCATCTGATAGACGGTAGGTTGGTCAACTTATGTCCGATACTACTGTGATACTCCACGGATGAGATCGATTATTCCATGCGCCAAGCTGACAGAAACTGTTCCAGCGAGAGAAAATCTCGAACGAGGACTCGTCCTGGTCTTCTCACCAATCGACGGAGGTTACTATTTCGAGTGCCTGTCGAACGGAAACCGGAGAGTGTCCGAGACGTTCGAGGCGCGCGATGAAGCACTGGAGGAGGGGTTCCAAGGCTGGTTGGAAACTGAATCTGAATTCCAAGTGGATTCAGATTCAGAGCCGCATTTGCCCGTTCGAGCGCCAGAGATTCGATATGACCTCACGATGGACCAATGGCGATTGATGGTGGCATGATGGGAACCCCCGCATGAGTAATCCGAGCCTCTATCGACTTTTTCGGCACGGCCGATACGGAGGTCGTCGCCACGGCCTGATCGAACGAGACCTTGGAAAGAATGCGCGGTTGCTCGAACAGAGAGAGCGCTTTGGCATTCGTGTTCAAACATGATCCTGAGTTTCGACTGCACTTTTGCAAAAAGGTCCCCGGACTACCAGCATCACGCATCCCGCTTGCCATCGAGGTTGAGATCTGTAAACGCCGCCCGAAAAGTGCGGCGTTTACACAGTAGATGTCGTCGTAGATCGCTTGTGATCAGGCTCTCCAACTTCAGCTTCTTGGCAGCCACTGGCTTGGGGCGGTAGCGCACCGTGCTACGGTGCACCCCCAGCCACCGACAGGCGGCTCGCCCGGAACACGACAACGCGGCTTGAACTCTCTTGGCCATGCCGCGTTGCCGCTCCGGGCTCAGAGTTTTTTTCCAAGGCGATCTCCCGGGCCTTGGTCTTCAGCAACTGATCGGCCAGCAATCCTTTGAGTTCAGCGTTCTC
>JAYPXF010000010.1:0-19661 GCA_038154405.1 Verrucomicrobiales bacterium
CCGGAAGTGTTGACCGCTGGCGCTGGGGGACGGTGCGTTTTAGGGAACGATGGACTAAATTTTTCCGTTGAGTGCCACGGAGACCTGTTTACCGACGGCCAACCATTTTGCGGCGATCGGGTGTTTGTGGAGCAGTTCGAAATACTCCGAGGACGCGAATCTGATGATCGTCGGTTTGACGCCCTTCTTCGTGAGGGCCTGCACTTCCGAATCCATCCACTTCTCGGCGTTTCTATAGAAGGTCTTGCCGGCCACGTGGGTGTTTTCCGTGGTGTACTCCGCGCGGGCTCGTGTCGGCCTGGTTGCCGTCTGCGCCATGGGGGTTGAGGTGATCGGCGCAGCGGGGGCGGCCACCGGTGTTGGCGGGATACGGAACGAAGTTGAGGGTCGTTTGGCGGGCGACCGTTTGGGTTTCGGTGCTGGCGCGGGTGCCGGTGCGGTGACTGCAGGGGCAATCAGCCGGTTGGCACGGGCGGTGGCGGCGTCGGCGGAGCCGGCCTGTTTCAGTGCCAGGGTGGATTGGGCGCCGGCAACCGCCCCACGACCGGAGTCCCGTCCGGCGAGCGTCGAGTAGTATCGCGTGATCTGTCGACGTGCTTCGGGGCTGCCGCCAAGACGGGGCAGGAGGCTTTGCGTCAAGTCAATGCGTTGGCGCCGTTCATCTTCAACGATGAGATAAGCCGTGTATGGGGTGACGATGCCATACTGCCGGGCGAGTTGGGTGATCTCCTGTTTCAGTTCGGGATTGGAACCGTGGATACGGAGTTCGTCCAGGAAGTAGCCGACGCGACGGGTCGCCCAAAGTCGGGGCAGAAAGGCGTGCTTGCCGGACTTCTTCGGGAACTTCATGTCGAAGTTCCTTGTTTGCGTGCTACCGTTGACAATGCCCCGCAGTTGCATATTCCCCTTGCCGTTGCCGCGATACCGTCCGACGACCATCAGCTGATCGCCTTTGAAAAGATCAGGGACGTCACGGGGATAGTATTGCGAAGTGCGCACGCCGTCGGGGAAATCCAGCGTGAGATCGGACATCACCGGGTTCTTGATGCGCGTGAAGAAGCTCGAGAGTTTTACCTCAAGATCTTCCTTCGGGAGGACGTATTGACTGAATGCCCTGGTCTTTTCGGTGATGCGATCGAGCAGGTGGGTGTTTACATCTGTGCCGAGACCGAAGGTGAAGATGCGGGTCAAATCGGACTTGTTGCGGGTGACATTGGATACGATCTCATCCTCCCGGGTGACACCGATGGTCGGGCGACCGTCCGTGAGAAAAATGATCACGTATGGCCGGGCCGAATCCTTGGGACGAAGCGACACGGCGGTTTGCAGTGCGTCGTTGATGGCGGTGGATCCGAGCGGTTTGAGGTCGCCGATGAATTCGCCCGCACGTTGGCGGTTCTTCTCATTCGCCTTGGCGAGACCGTCGAAGAGCGGCTCGACCTCGGTCGCAAAGCGCAGGACTTCGAAGCGGTCATTTGTGTTGAGATTCTCCACGCAGAATTCCAGCGCCTTGCGCGCCTGCCTGATCTTGTCACCGGCCATGGATCCGGAGGTATCGAGGACGAACGTGACATCTTTTGGCATCACCTTGTTCCCGGTGTCGCCCGGGGAAAGCAGCAGGAGAAAGTAGCCGTCCTGATCGCCGGTCCTATGCGTTAAGAGGCTGGCGCCGACCTCGGAATCATCGGCGCTGTAGAACAGCTGGAAATCCGATTTCGGATGGGCGTTGGCGATCTTCAACCGGACGTTCGCCGCTCGATCCTGTCGGCTGATGTCGACATCGTGACTCGGTGACCAGACCGATTTCAGATTCTTTCCGGTCCGCAGGGAAAGATCGAGGGTAACGGAATTGGGTGGAGTGGTGGATGGCTTGCTCGCGGACATGGGGGCCGAGTAGCTGATGATTCCGTCGTCGGCTTTGAGGACCTGGGTGTAGGAAAGCGTGATGGTGCGATTGCCGCGGGCCGGGAAGGGGAAGATGCGGATCTTGTAGAGGTCGCGCCCGGCGTATTGCAGCAGCCCCGGGTCTTTCATCGAGCGGACGATGTCTTCGTAAATCTTCTGCGCCTTGCCGGAATCAAGCAGTTCGGCCTCCTTCTGCTCGCCGTCGATTCGCAGGGTGAATCCGTCGAGTTGGGCGCCTTTCGGGACGGGGAACAGAAACGTGCCCTCGAGCTGACGTGAATTCGGATTGTGGAACACCTGCTCAATGGTGGTGCGGGCGATCTGGTCGTTGATGACCGCGGTGGTGTGCTGCTTTTCCAACGTGATCGCGCGCTGAACCGGGCGGGAAGGCACGATGCGCGGTTGCGTCCGGGGAGGAGAGGTGATCGGGGGCTGGATGATGACGATTCCGGCGGCTCCGATATCGGAAATAACGGATGTGAATAGGAGAAACAGGACAACGATTCGGGTTGGCATGCTAAGTTGGACGGGGGTTCTCGTAGAATGCTCCAATGAAGCACAAATTCTTGATTGGCGGCAGTGACCCGCCGTGGGGTGCGTCATGCGGGAGGGACGCTTGCAGTCAGGTGAGACATTGTATACTCAAACGGCCTTGGCATTGCGTATGACCAAAAAGAGGGTCGTGGTTGTTGGCGGCGGAATCGTCGGCTTGGCCGCAGCCCTCAAGATCGCTCGGACATCTCGGGGTGTGCGGGTCACGGTCTTGGAGAAGGAGGCTGCTGTGGGCCGGCACCAGACCGGCAACAACAGTGGCGTTCTGCATTGTGGGCTCTATTACCGGCCCGGTTCGATCAAGGCCCGTATGGCCGTGGAGGGGATCTGGGAGATGACCCGCTTCTGTCAGGAACACGACGTTGCTCATGAAATCTGTGGGAAGATCGTGGTGGCCGTGGACGAATCGGAGTTGCCTCGCCTGAAGAATCTTCACCAGCGCGGCCGGGAGAACGGTCTCCAGGGGCTGAAATGGTTGGGACCGGAGGAGATGCGGGAGATTGAACCACATGTCGCGGGGATTGCGGCGTTGCGGGTGCCGCAGGAAGGAATCGTCGATTTTCCGGCGGTGGCCCGCACCATGGTTCGTTTGCTGGAAGACGAAGGGCATCGGGTTGTCTGCAATGCGGAAGTGATCCAAATGCGGAGCCATTCCGGAGGCTGGGTGGTGCAGACTCCATGGCGCGAGTTCGAAGCCGACTTTGTGGTGAACTGTGGCGGACTTCAGTGTGACCGGCTCAGCCGTTTGGCCGGCGAGGATCCCGACACGCGGATTGTTCCGTTTCGGGGTGAATACTTCCTGATCAAACCGGAGCGGCAACACCTGGTGAATCATCTCATCTACCCGACACCCAATCCGCAGTTTCCATTTCTGGGCGTCCACTACACCCGGATGATCCACGGCGGTATTGAGGCGGGTCCGAATGCCGTGTTGGCGTTCGCCCGGGAAGGCTATCGGCTGACCAACATCGAACCCCGCGACCTGTTTGACGCCCTGACCTTTCCCGGCCTGTGGAAGTTCCTGACCAAACACTCTTCGGTCGTCGTGCACGAGCTGGCCCGCTCGCTGAGCAAGTCGCTGTTCACGCGGACGCTGCAACGCTTGGTTCCGGAAATCCGCAGTGACGATCTGATCCCGGGTGGAGCTGGCGTCCGATCGCAAGCGATGTCACTGGATGGCGAACTGGTTCAGGATTTCGATCTGGTCGAGCGCCCTAACGCGTTGCATGTGTTGAATGCACCCAGTCCGGCAGCGACGGCCTCATTGGCCATTGGTGGGGAGATTGCCAACAGGGTGGTCAGACGATTGTGAATGATGCGACTGTGGTATCCATCGAGGTCGATGGTTTCTATTTTTCGAGAGTCTTGGTTTCCTCCCCTTTGAGCTCCGTGTTTGCTTGTAGATCACTGCGGTGGATACGTCTATCTGTTTGCCATTGCGCCGGTACGCAACTTTGTCGGGACGGTCGAACACCTTGTCTTCCGATCTGTTCTCGGTCTCCCGTATGAAAGTGATAAACACGCCCACTCTCCCATTAACAGGATACCATTCGTAAGCGTACGAAAATCGATCGACATGAACTGAGTGCTGGGTTGGCTTCAGTATCTCTTCCACCCCCGTAAGACTCTGTCCCAGATGGATTTTTCTGAGTTTTGCAACGATGCCGGGGGAGAGCTTCTCTACTTCGAGCCACTCTTTGGAAACGGTCGATTCTGACTTCCGTTCAGTGTCAGCGGCACAAAGTGTAGTGTTTATGCTGAGTAGAAGAGTCAGCATAAGGTGTCTGTTCGAGGCGTGGACGACGGGACGACTAAGTCAGCCATTCGTGAATCACGCGGCCGTGGACATCCGTCAGGCTGTGATCGCGGCCGCCGTGGCGGAAGGTGAGGCGTTCGTGGTCGACGCCGAGTTGGTGGAGGATGGTGGCGTGGACGTCGTGGATGTCCACGCGGTTCTCGACCACGGCGTTGCCGAATTCGTCGGTGTTGCCGAAGGTCATGCCGCCGCGGAATCCGCCACCGGCCATGAAGATAGTGTAACCGTTCACGTGATGGTCGCGGCCGACTGTTGTCGTGATCTTGGGGGTGTGCGGCGTGCGGCCCATTTCGCCGGCCCAGATTACGATGGTGTCGTCCAGCAAGCCTCGCCGTTCCAAGTCGATGATCAGGGCGGCGACGGACTGGTCGGTGATGAGGGCGTTTTTGGTGTGGTTCTTATACAAGAGCCCGTGCTGATCCCACGGGGAATTGTTGGCGTCGAATTGCGGACAGGTGATTTCCACGAAGCGAACGCCGGATTCCACCAAACGGCGGGCACGTAGTGCCTGGAGTGCGTAATAGCGCTGATATTCGTCCTGCGAATCGAGACCGTAGAGCTGGCGGATCGATTCGGGTTCATCACTGACGTTGGTGACCGAAGGCAGTTCGCTCTGCATGCGAAACGCCGTTTCGTAATTGGCAATGGCGCTTTCGATGACGGCCGGTGCGGAAGATTGGCCGGCGAAGGCGCGATCCTGCTCCGCCAGCAGGGCCAAGGTTTTTCGCTGGTGATCAGGTGACGAACCCGGGACGATATTGTCCATCGGCTCGCCTTTGGCTCTGACCATGGTCGCCTGGTGCTCGGTGGGCATGAAGGAACTGCCAAAGTTTTCCAGACCGCCATTGGGCACCCAGTCGTTGTTTAATACGACGTAGGCCGGAAGGTTTCGATTCTCCGTGCCGAGTCCGTACGAGACCCAGGCCCCCAGGCTCGGTGCCTGTCCAAGGATGCGGCCCGTGTGCAGCAACAGGTTCTGCTGACCGTGCAGCGGAAGTTCACCCACCATGGATCGCACCACGCAAAGGTGGTCGGCGACGCGGGCGGTATGGGGCAGGAGGTTGCTCACCGAAAGACCGCTTTGGCCATATTGATTGAACTGCCAGGGACTGCCGAGCCAGACGCGATTGGCGGTGGCTTGTGAGCGCTTGGAAACCGCGTCCCGACCGATCTTCTTGCCTTGGTGTTTCGCCAGCATCGGCTTCGGATCGAAGGTGTCCACGTGACTGGGACCGCCATCCATGAAACAGAAGATCACGTTCTTGGCGCGGGGACGAACGGTGGGGCGGGCCGCGAATGCTCCTTGGGAGCCGAGCATGCCCGAGAGCGCCAACCAACCGAATCCGGCCGAGGATTGCCGCAGAAAACCGCGCCGACTCGGGTCGGTGGCAACCCGGCCGGGACAAGGGTAATGATTCTCGGATGATCGGTTCACGTGGGGCGGTTCAACTACCGGTAATATATGAATTCCTTCGCGTTGAACAAGGTGTGGGCGATTTGCGTCCAGGCTTTTTCGTCCCGCATGATGTCGGGGACCGTGGGATCACCGAGGGTCTTGAACGACTCCAACGCCCGCTTCCAGCGGCTTAGTTCTTCTCCGGACGGCCGGCGTCCGAAGGCGCGAAAAAGCATGCCGGCCAATCGTTGTTTCACGGACGTACTGGAATCGGCGACCAGGTTGTTGGCCCACCATTCGGCCTGCGCGATCACAAAGGGATCGTTCATCAACTTCAACGCCTGTGCGGGGACGTTCGTCACGTCGCGCCGGCCATTTGGTAGCTTGGGATCAGGAAAATTGAAACCGACCAAAAAATTTGGAAGTTCCATCATCGTGACCCGCCAGTAGATCGAGCGTCGTCCGGCGCCATCCAACGGACCGGAGAAGAGGCGTTTCGCCGAATGCTCACGTTTGCGCGGTGGCTGGATCGGCGGACCGTAGAGTTCGGGTTCGAGCCGGCCGGTCGCCGCAAGGATGGCATCGCGAATCGCTTCGGCTTCCAATCGTCGGGTCGGGTAATGATGGAGCAGACGGTTTTGCGGATCCCGCTCGCGGGCCCGGGCGGTGGATCGGCTCGATTGGCGGAACGCGTGACTCAAGACCAGCTGCCGGACCAGCCACTTGATCGACCAGTCGTGGCGGGTGAATTCGATGGCGAGATGATCGAGCAGTTCCGGATGGGAAGGTTGATCGCCCAGTCGACCAAAATCATCCGGAGTGGCCACGAGGCCGGTTCCAAACACCCACTGCCAGACACGATTCACGAACACCCGGGCGGTGAGCGGGTTGTCCGACCGTATCAAGGCTTCCGCGAGTTCGAGCCGCCCGCTGCCTTTGCTGGCAGCGACCTTGTTTCTATCCGCAAAGACGCCGAGGAAGTCACGTGGCACGGGTTGGCCGAGTTCATCTAAGTTGCCACGAATGTTCAAACGGTAGCTGACCGGCTCATAGTTTCGTTCATCCATTGCCAGCACGGTGGTGGGATGGACGATGCCGGATTCCACTTCGCGGTATTCCTTGGTGAGCGCGGCGAGCCGGCGGGTGGCATTCGTGCGGGTGGTCAACAGTTCGTTGCTGATCAACCAATTGAGAATACGGCCATCATCGGCATTGGACTTCCCGTTGCACCAGCGTTTCACCGGTGTGGTCAACCAGCGCCTGATGCGGCGAACGGTTGTGGTGGCGGACTTGGTCGCCTCCTTGCTCAAGAGCGCGCGTTCATGTTCGCGGGGATCACGCGGTGTGACCGCCCGATCGCTCACCCAGATTTCCGTGAGACTGAAGGAGCTGCGACGATTCTCTTTCATGTCCGTGTCTGCCAGCTTGGTTCGACCGGAACGCGCCAAGCCGGTGCGGGGGGGGAAATTCGGATGCAACGAACTCGTCGCGATTTCCAGGCGGACCCGGCGGTTGGTGTGACCAGCCAAAGTCGGAACGCGCTGCCACAGTGTCGGGGTGCCCTGCATGAACCGCACGCGTTCGCTTTGAAATGCGTTGTCCGGCACGGTGATGTGACCGGACCAATCGGATCCACCGAGGCGAACCGCCAGATTGGTCTCGCCGATATCCGGCAGATTTGACGAACGGACTGATCCCGGGAGTTTTGAGGAGAGTGAGTGGGTGTGGAACCCCCGTTCCAGCAGATTGGTGAGGGCATGCCTGCCGGTCAATGCGATCAAGGGCGTGCCGGCCTTGGTGTAACCGTGCTCCATGCCATCACCTTCGGAGATCCAACCGGCAGGCAATTCCGGCCTCTTGAATTCGGTCAACAGCTTGAAGTAAGTGGCATTGGTCGATCGGGCACGTTCGTTCCAATTGGTCCATTTGGATTTGAGGCCTTTCCACGTGATGTTGCGGAAGTTGTCGGACGTGGTCTTCAGCAGGCGATACATTGGATAGGCGACCGAATTCGTCGATGGCGGTTTGACCGACTTGCCGGCCACGCGGTTCAGGTGCAGCGCCTTCCTCCATTTCTCCACCCTCTCATCTGGAACCTCTCCGGCAGGCTTCGATACTTGCTCCAGAATGTGGCGGAACTGCTTGATGTCCTGTCGCCACAGCGACGTGAGTTCTTCGCGGATGTCGGAGCGGAGCGATTTCAACTTTGCGATCCGGTTGTCATTGATCCCGGGTTGGTCCGCGATTCGAGTCGTCCAACGGGCGGACATGAAAACGCCGGCCAAGGCGTAATAATCCTCCTGTGAAACGGCCTCCAACTTATGATCATGGCAGCGTGCGCAGGCAACGGTCGTGGCCAGGAACGCCTTTGAGAACGCATCGATCTTGTTGTTCACCATCTCCTGATGAATACCGTTGAAATCTACGCTGTCCCCATGGCGGTGTTCGCCGAAGTGATAGAACAGCAGGCCGATCAAGCTCTCGTTCAACTTCGTGGCCTTGTTGATGCGGGGCGTCTTCAACAGGTCGCCGGCGAGTTGTTCCTTCACCAACTGATCGAAGCCGATGTCGTCGTTGAACGCACGGATCAGGTAGTCGCGGTAACGCCATGCGCCCTTCAGCGGATTGTCCCACTCGTAACCGAGGGTGTCGGTATAGCGAACGACGTCCATCCAATGGCGGGCAAAGCGTTCGCCGAAATGAGGTGATTGGAGCAGGGTATCCACCAGCTTGGCGGTGGCCGCGTCGGGATCGCGTTTCCAGTCCCGTTGGAAGGAATGAGTCTGGGCCGGCCACGGCGGCAGGCCGGTGAGAACGAAAGAGAGCCGCCGGAGGAGCACGTCCGGTCTTGCCGGCGCGGCATAGCTGAGACCCTTGCCCTGCAGGCTGGCGATAATGAAGCGGTCGATGTCGTTGGAGGCGCCGTCGATCTGCGGAGGATCAGCGGCTTTCATCGGCTGCAGGCTCCACCAGTCTTTTCGCTGCGCGAGTTTCGCCTCCCAGGCGGCGTCCAGGGAATCTTTAGCGGACGGCGGAACGGAGCGCGGGTCGGGCGCGCCCATGCGAATCCATTGGGCGAGGTCGATGACCTGGTCGTGGGCGAGCTTCTTCCCCCCCTTGGGCATCTGCAGATCCTTGTTCTCGTGCCGGATCGCCTGCATCAACAGACTCTCCTCCGGCTTGCCGGGCTTGAGAGCGGGACCGGATTTTCCGCCTTTATGCCAACCACCGCGATAGTCCAGGCGCAGATCGGCCTTCGCCTTTTCACCGGCGTGGCACTCGTAGCAATGTGCGACCAGGGTCGGGCGGATGCGAGATTCGAAGAAGGAGATCTCCGCACGCTTCAGCTCCGCGAACGACGCGGCGACGGTGAAACAGAAAGATGCGATTGTGACTCCCAGATGTCGCACGGTGACTGCGATTCAAGGTAACGAATTTTGACGCCTTGCCAATCTCATCGTGGTGGCAACCTGGTCGTAGCTCAGGCGAGCCGACTGTGCTACGGTCATTCACGACTGCGCAATACCGTTTGCTACCTTCGGAGACGAACGCACACGGTCAGGAGACCGGCCACACCTCAACAAACACTCACGATCTTTGCCTTGGTCTTCCTGTCCGGCACCGGAAACGAATTCCCAACGTGCTTGCCTTTCAATTCCTTCGCAATCGGCGATCGGGCATTGATCACCACCACGTTGATCCCGTCGACCTCGGCTTCGGTGCCGCCGCCGCTGGGCAGAATGAAGTAGTGCGTGATCGTCCGACCGGACTTGACCTCCACCAAGGCCCCTGTGCCGATGTCCTCATCCGATTCGTAGTCCGGAACGCGATAGGCCTCGAGGGTGCGAAGATCATCGAGCATGGCCTCGTATTGCATGGCATGTCCGCGGGCAAGGTAGGAGGACTCCGTGGCGCGGGTGTCGTATTTGCCTTCCTGGGAAACTTCATCACCACTGGCGCCATCCCGGGCGGCGCCTGCGGCCTTCTCGTGATCTTTCAGCGTGGCGCAAAACGCGTCCAACAACGCATCGAATACCTGACGCTTGTTCATTTGCGATGCGGGACGAGTGGTTTCGGATTGGGGACGTCACCGGCCGGTCGGCAATTCTTGGTGAGCACGTCACCGCGTCCGAGTTCCTGTTCGAATTCCTTCATGTACCCGGCCAGGCGTTGGACGATTTTCGGATGCATTGCGGCAAGGTTCTTCTTCTCGCCGATGTCGTTCTGCAGATTGAACAAGAGGGTTTGCGTGGTCGGCTTCTTGCCCTTCACCCGCTTGCCGAGGCCGATGTAGAGTTTCCAGTCGCCGGAGCGAACCGCCCGGAGGTGATTGGCCTGATGATAGAAGAAACGGTCGTGTGGCGTCTTTGTGCCCGGCTTGGTGAGCACCGCAGAGACATCCTTGCCGTCGATCTTGCGATCGTTTGGAACCTTGGCGCCGGACCATTTGGCGAACGTGGGGAGCAGGTCCATTGCGGTTATCAGTTCGTCATTCGTGTGGCCGGCGGGAATTGTGCCCGGCCACCAGGCCACGGTGGCTTCGCGCATGCCGCCTTCGAACGCACTGCCCTTACGACCACGCAACGGTCCGGCACTGCCAATCGCGGGACCGTTGTCCGAGGTGAAGATCACCAGGGTATTGCGATCCAGCCGGTTGCGCTTGAGGGCATTCACAATGGCTCCCACGGAGTCGTCAATTTCCGATATGGCTTCGCGAAAGAGCCGTCGGCGCGTGCCGTAATCCACGTTGCCATCCTCCTCGGCCAGCTTGAGTTTCATCTCCTGACTTACGCCATCCATGTATTTTGAGGAGACGTGCAGCGGGGTGTGGGGGATGGGATGCGGAACATAGAGGAAGAATGGTTCGTCCTTGTGCTTCTCGATGAACTCCACCGCGCGTTCCGTGATGCGGCGCGTCAGGTGATCCGCGTCCGGGTCGGCGTCGATGACCTTTTCACCGTTCAGCAGGGGCAGCGGAGGAAAATTGAAATGACTCTGCCGCGGATGAAAAGGGTGAATGTCGTGGCTGTAGGGGATGCCGAAGAACTCATCGAAGCCCTGGCGGGTCGGAAGGAACACGGGTTGGTCACCCAGATGCCATTTGCCGAAGATGCCGGTGGCGTAACCACGCGTCTTCAACAGTTCGGCGATGGTGATCTCATCCGGGTGAAGCCCCTTGCGATCTCCGGCGAGTACGACGACAAAGTTGGACCCCGTCGCCATGTTCACCCGCTTGGGATAGCAACCGGTCATCAGAGCGGCCCGTGACGGGGTGCAGACCGGAGCCGCGACGTAAAAGCTGGTGAGCTTGGAACCTTCCTTGGCCAGCCGGTCGATATTGGGCGTGTGGACGTGCTTGGAACCAAAGCAACTCAGGTCGCCATAGCCTTGATCGTCGGTGAAGATGACGACGAAGTTCGGGCGCTCAGCGGCACTCGCGCCGGTCACCCACATCGTGCACAAAAGCAATCGAATGAATCTCATGATCGGAAGCCGAGAGCATGGCGGACCGACCTGCGATGGCAAGTCCTCTGGCTGCAAACCTGAGCGATGATCCCGGCGCCAGCAACGTAGCGGTGACATCCACGTCGCCGTCCGGTATCAAAACGAATAGTTTTCCAACAACGGTAACAGTGACTCGGCCATCGTCCTCGGTGACTGTAAGAACACGAGTAGGACGTCGCCCGCTCCATTTTGTTGCGTGGCGCTTGACCAAGTGACGAGGCAAGAAAAAACGCCTGTCCCACGATGCCCTCTGTGTGTCGATATCCCGATACAGCTCCTCACGAGCTTCGAGGAATGCTTCGATGAATTGTCGAGGATCTCGAACAAGGGCTACCAAGTTAATGTTGCCAATTCATTGGTGATAATACCCGGTTATCGAGGTAATTCTTCCATTGGGATGTGTGCTCGGTTGGTTGCGTTTCTTTGGCTTTTATGATTGCAGTCTATGCTCACTGGAGGGTGGTGCAATCATCGTGCGTTTCAGATGAAACGACGAGTGAACGGATTCGGGGCATGGAATTTAGATCTGAACGGGTAGGAACAAGCTGCAGCCTGTCCGCGCAACAGCGCGGCCCTACCGGATTGTAGTTACGCTTGATCCTTGCGAAGTCTGCTCAGTCCAGGCTGATTCAAGCTACTTTGGCTGAGTTTTTACAGGTGTGGTGGTCTTGCTCTTCTTCGGGTCCGGCTTCCGTTTTTTCCCTTTGAGGATATCGGTGACGGCTTGGATGGGTTTCAACGGGGCGAGGAGGATCTTGGGAAGTTCGTTGATGGGTTCGCTCTTGGGGTTGGCGAGAGTGCCGGTGACCTTGTGCTCGAGGATCTTGGTGATGGGGGCGGTGAAGGCGTCGAGCAGGCGGGTCATCAGGAATTTGTCGCGGAACATCTTGGCTTCGACACGGGCCCGAATGTTGGCATCGAAATCAACGGTGCCGTGGTAGTAGAGGCGGGCGGGTGGGGATTGGATCACGAGGTCCCGGGTGTAGATGGTGCTGTTGGTCATCACGAAGTTGCCGGTGGCTTCCTTGGCGCGGCTGTTGCCGAAGTTGAGGCCGGGCAGGATGCGGTTCAGCACAGGGGAGACGATGCCGAAAACGGGGATGTCCCAGAGCAGTCCGTTGGTCAGCGTGACATCGCCTCGACCTTGCCAACTGTCCCAATAGGCGGTGTTGCCGGAGGTGAGGTGGATGTCGCCGGAGAGACGGCCTTCCAACTTGTTGGTCGGATTCGAAATATCGGCGATAAGGGCGCGGAGGGACGCGTTGGTATAGGTGAGGTCAAAGCTGAAGTCGTTACCGACGGGTGGATCGAAATCAAATGACAGGTCCCCGTCGATCCGGCCGCCGTAGAAGTCGGCCTGCAGGTTGGTGATGTAGAGCTGGTTGGTCACCCAGTCGAGGCGACCGACGGCGTTGGTGAGGTTGAATTTGAACCAGTGGAAATGGGGCGCCTGCAGATCGAAATGGAGGTCCGAATCCTTCTCCGAATCGCGGTTGGTGCTCAATTCGCCGTTGACGACGACGGTAGGCGTCTTGAGAAAGTGATAACGGCTGACAGCCTTGGCGGTGCGCGGTCCAATGATCGAGGGAATGACCATGAAGTCGATGCCGCTGACAACATTGGTAAGATAGATGCGACCGACCTTGGTATCCACGCGCAACCAGGGAGTGTGGATCTTGCCCTCGGGCCGATGGCCGATGACGTTGGTGAGAACAAGGTTGCCGTTGGTCATGGCCACGCTGGTGGCGAAGCGGTCGATCTGTTGGCCGCGGACAGAGAAATTGGTCATCCGCGCGAGCGCCTGAAAAGCCGTGCGGTCGAGATCACCCCAACGACCCCAGAGTGTTCCGCGCAGCAACGGGCGTTCGTCTGGGAATTCCAGCATCTCCAATCCGCGACGTTCGCCCTTGCCGAGCAGCGGCCCGATGGCGCGCGGATTGATTGTGCTGTCGATCCCGAAGGAATAGTCCCGGGAGGCCATGTTGTTGGTGTAGGTGAGCTTCAGGTCGCCATCGGTACGTTTCACGAGGAGGTTCGGCAACACAAGGGTCTGTTTGGAAAGCTGCAGATCAGTGCTGGCCGAAACAAATTTCAGCCCCCGATAGTCGCCGGCCTTCGATTTGATGTTCCCTCCGACCTTGAGATCGGATTCCAGCCCGCTTTTCCAATCAGCAGACTTGAGTTCGCCGGTTGGCAAGGGCAGTGAACCGGTCAGACGGATCTGCGGCGCGGTCTTGAAGTTGTATTGCGCCAGATACCGCTCGGTCTTCGGGCCCAACAACGGTGCGATCAGGCCGAGAGAGAAGTCTGATGTCACCTGCCATTGAAGATCACGGTTTTCGGCATTCAGTTCGAGGGAGCCGTCGAGGCCGCCGTCGGCCAATTCTGCATTCAACTTGCGGACATGCAGTGCCGGGGCCGTCCAGTCCGCTTCGAGGGACAAGGTCCGGAAATCGGTACCGGAATAGCGTACGCCGGATCCGTCGGCATGAAAATCCATCTTCCAATTGGCGAGTGGCAGGAATTCACGTGGCGCATTGGTGGAGAGCGTTCCGACTGAATTGGTATGGAGCAGACCGTCGAAATTCAGGGACTGGATCTGCAGCTTGCCCTGGTTGAAACCGCCGAGCTGCCCCTTGAAATCCGCGTGTCGTAGCAGGCGTGTCCGATGGTTGCCGGCGACCGAGGAGGAAAGCCGGAGATCGCCCAGGCTGATGCCGGCGGCCTGGAGATCCTTGAGGGTCAGCGACACCGTGGCGCGCACTTCATTGGTGTCGAGGACGTCGCAGGTGGCGTTGCCTTCGAAGCGGACGGTTGCGGCCGTTCCCTGTTTCGTGATGGCGTCCTGGAAAGTGGTGTTCCAGAGAACGTCCCAATTGCCTTCGGGCTTTACGGTGCTGAAGACGAAGGCGCGAACGTTTCGCATCTGCGCCTGCTCCGTCTTCACCGCTGCGGCGCCGAGCGAGAGACTGGCCTTCATTGGTGCATTGGTGTCCGCGGCGCGTGAGACCTGTCCATTGAGATGGAAGTTGCGACATTCGCCGAAAGGCGAGTCCAGCAGGTTGGCAGAACCGGAGATACGGGCCTCGATCTCGCCTCGTTCGCGCGCATCCGCGTTGAGTTCGACCTTGATCCGTGGTGGCTGGGCAAACTTGAATTCGGCCAAACGCGCCAGTGCGCGATGGATGCGGATCTCCACGTCCTCGACCGTCTTGCGGTTCTCGTCGCGGGTGCGCTTCTTGGTTCGACTGATGCGTTGTTTGCGGGCGAAGGAGGCGTTGGTGATGATGCCGGACGCAGCCACATCAATGCCTTGGATCTTCGCGTTGAAGTAGGTCAGTTGCCACTGATCGTCGGGCAGGAAGCGGATGTCGGTGTTGAGGTTTTCGATCAGGAGGGTGCGGGGAGATTCATTGGTCGGTGCGACCCGCCATGTGCCATATCCCTTGAAGAGTTCGATGGACTTCACACTCAGTTCGCCACGGGTCAGCGGTTCCAGTTCGAGGTCCACATTCGCGGATTGGATCGAGATGGACGGGCCGATGCGTCCGTCACTTGGGTGGATGGTCAGGTCCTCGGTCACGATGCCTTGAAACCATTTCCAATACATCCGCTGGAATTCGATCTCGAGACCGCGATCCTTCAGTTCATCCTGCAGACGCGTCTTGGCGAACTCGGGCATGCCGACCTGGTTGAACCAGACGAAGCCGGCCACCAGAAGGAGAACGACGACCAGCAGGAGGATGCGACAGAAGCGGATGCCCCACCGGCAGCAAAGCCAGAAGCGCTTCCATTTGGGCGGCCGCTTCATCGCTTGACCGGTGAGAGGTAGCGGAAGACGTACGACTCAAACAGTCGTCGCGGGAAATGGAAGACGATCCAGTCCTTCTCGGTCTGGTCGAAGTAGCCGGCGTAGATGTAGTCCCGTCCGCGCGGCATGCGACCGAACAACAACGTCAGCTTGCCTTGTCGCGGCGCGGCCAACTCCACGGTGAAGCCGCGGCTGCGGGCGTTGATGCCATAGAGTTGCGACTTGGCGCGTCCCTTGGCCACCCACGAAAGGGCCTGCAGCAGTCCCAGGCGCTCGACCGTGGATTCCACCTGGGCGCCGGCAATGATGTCCATGAGCTGGTTTTCCTCGCCGATGTTCCGCGTCCATTGACCGCCGACATCCCGCGACAGGCGGTTGGTCAGGCCGTCGTTGAACACGGTGATGGCTGCGATCTGGTTGGTGGTGAAGGACCAGATGAAACGGCTGCGAATCTCGTAGAGCGCGGACGGCAGTTTGCGCAATTCGGCCAATGGCACCAGATAGACCGCGTTCTCGTCATGGCGGCGGGCGTAGGTGCGATCGACCATGATCTTGCCGAAGTCCACGCCCGCGACGAGTTCATTGGTGACCACGCCGGCGGCATTGGTCGAGGACCGTAGCAGGCGGTAAGAGATCGACGGTTTGTCCAGACCGTACTCGGTGTAGTCGGTGACCACCTCTTTTTCCAGTTCGGCCGCCTCGGCGGTAAAGAGCTGGTTTTCAAAAGCGAACATCAACGCCGGGTCCACGGGGGTACGGTTGGTGTTCATCGCCTGCCAGAGTTCGTTCGTTCGGCGGCGGATCATGAACGGATCCGGTCCGGTCACGCTGATGATGTTGTAGTTGGTCTCCGGCATCGGGTCGAAGAGGCGATGCTCGCAGAAGTCCCAATACGTGAGGCGCAACGGATCGAGAAAATGTGAGGCGGCCACGACGATGTTGGACGACTGGACAAAGCGGGCATAGACGGATTGCGGAAGGGTTTCCGGCGCTTTGCCGAACTGCACGGAAAGCAGATCGTTCGTTCCCTTGGCAAAGGCCAGTTCGAGTTCCGGTTTGAGCAGTCCGAAATCTTCCAGTCGGGCGCCGGGATCGTCGGTCACGAATCCCTGCACGGGCCACTGCCGCCAGAAATCGATCAATTGCCGGATGCGGGCATTGTCTGCGCGCTTGGGCGGTGGCGGTTGCAGGATGCGCCAATGTCCGTTGGTCTCGCGTCCCATCACGATGACGCTGTTGTTGTTGCGGATGCGTACGCGGTCGAACTGGTCGTCGGTGAGTTCCAACAGACGCGTGCTGCGCCAGATGGCGGGATTGAAGGGCAGCAGGTTGTCGAACTGGGCGTTCACGACCGCCACGCTGTCCGCGTCTGCCGTTTGCACGTAGAGTTGATCGCTCACGGGAGTGACCGCGCCGACATGCAGTTCGAGTTTGGTCGAGCCTTGGAAAATGGTCAGGATGCCCCGTGGGGGCTCCAGTCCGAAGTCGGCAAGTTTTTCGATCATGTCCCGATCGACGCTCACCTGCGGCTTGAGTTCGGCGGCGGACTTGAGCAGCGATTGAATGGCCGTTTCGTTCGCGGAGTAGGGGACCGGCGAAATGAGCTTCCATTTGTGGTCCCGGAGTTCGGCAACCATTGTGGTGTTGCTGGACTGGAACTCGACCCGGTTGACCGCGGCCGGATTGATGCCCGGCAGGATGGAAGCCGCGGTTGCGGGATCGTCCTGTTCCGGCGAGGGACGCTCGTACACCACAATGTAGGCGAACAGGGCGAGCGCCAGGGCGAGGAGCAGTTTTGGTTGTCGCGAATTCAAACGAGTGTTTCGGGTTGTTTCACATCTGACGTCGCAGCCACACGACCCATCCAAGCAACAATATCGCGCCGGGAATGCCCGCGAGCAGGATCCATTTCAATGACTGCAGGTTCTTGTCAGTGAGATTGATCTGAAACTCGGTGATCGGCCGCGGCGGAATTCCCGAGAGGAGCTTGGACTGGTCGAGCAACCAGCTCACGGTATTCCAGGCGAAATCGTGATTGGCATAGGATGATGAAAGGAACTGGTTGTCGAAGCAGTGGGAATCTCCGATCACCACCATTCGGGTGCTTCCTTCATTGAATCCCACGATGCCGCCCTTCTCCACGGCGGCTGCCAGTGGAATGATGCCCTTCTCGTCATTGGGATCGTCGTGGCGAACGCCGGTGCGACAGTCGTTCACCGCGACCCCCTGAGGCGTCGAGGCTGCCAGAATCGTCACTTGCGGTGCGTCAGCGGCGGTTTGTTCGGACATTTGTTTGACCACCCGCGGCACGGCCAAGCCAATCGGGGCGCCGGTGCGAAGCAGCGGGCGGACGATTTCGTGATTGCCGTATCCTCCGCCCGAAACGATGACAAGGCTGTCTCGGTCTGACTGCGAGCGGTCGACTACCTGCCGGTCTTCGACCTGGACTCCCCACCGGTAGAGCAGGCGTTCGATACCGCTGCGACTGCCGTATTTGAACAGCAACAGGAGACGACCACCAGAATCGAGATAGCGGTCGAGCTTGTTCAAATGTTCGCCGGGGATCTCCGTCTCCACGCCAGGCACGACGATGAGCTTGCACTTGGACGGGACCTCATTTGTGCCGGCCAGTGAAATGACCCCGATGCTGGCGTTGTGGTCGCGGAGCAGTTGGGATAATCGACCGTATCCGATGTCCGACGTGAAATGGGGGGCACTGTGGTAATCACCGTAGCCGGTCAGATAGGCCACCATCGGTCGGGAGTTCTGCAGCACCGACAGCAAGGCGGACGTAAAGACGGATTCGCCTTTGAAATTTTTCCGGCGCACCTGTTTGGTTCTGCCGGCAACGAGTTCATCCACGTTGTAGTCGGACAACTCGCCGCGCTTCACCACCTTCACATTGTCGCCGTTGGCGAAAATGACGGCGTCCTGCACCTGGGGGCCCAGCTTAAAGCGGGTTCGCACTTCTTCCGCCCGTGCCGGTTTCTGAATGTAGTCGACCGTCTCCAGATTGATGTGTCGGTTGCCGTCCTGATACTGGCGCAACATCGTTTCGATCGGCGTGAACAAAGGTGACTCGGGATCGTAGTAGATGATGATGTCCACCTCGTTGGTGAAGCCGGCCAAGACCTGTTTGGTGACGGGGGAAAGCTCCTGAAAGCGGTCCGTGGAAAGTGAGTGGTAGGCCGGGTGCCGCAGGGCGATGTAGTTCACCATGATGACGATGGCCAGGAGCGCGAGTGACGACACGGTCACGTTGAACCCCGCGCCCGTCTTGCTCGGGCCGGAACGCTTTTCCGGTTTGTCGGTTGCGGCTGCCATGTCAACGCCAGCGTCGGCTCTCCACGGATTTGGTGGTCAGGAACAGGAAGAACACCGTCAGGCTCAGGTAAAAGACCACCTGCCGGCTGTCGATGATTCCCCGCGAAAAATCCTTCATGTGATCGATCAGGGAAATGTGACTGAACACATCCGTCTGCCAGCCCGGCTGCAGCGGCACGATGTGAGTCAGGAAGCTGGCAAGGAACAGTCCCAGGCCAAGCGCAAAGGTGTTCATCGCCGCAATGATCTGACTGCGGGTAAGCGACGAAGCGCAGCAGCCGATCGCGGTATAGAGACCGCCAAACAACAACAGTCCGATCAACGTGCCACCGAGTGCGCCCCAGTCCAATTCCGCCAGATCCACCGAGTAGCGCCGGAGGATCAGCGGATAGGCAACGACCGGCAGCCAGGTGGATAGGAAGAAAATCAGCGCCCCAAGGAATTTCGCCAAGACGACTCCGGTGTCACTGACCGGGGCCGTCATCAGCGTTTCGTAGGTTCCCGAGAACTTCTCCTGCGCAAAGGTCCGCATCGTCACCACGGGTGTTCCCAGCAGCAGGATCAGGAAGAACAGCCCGTTGTTGTAGAACGCCTCGGTAAACGGCATGTCGAAGGGCTTGCCGTTGAGCGCCTCCAGCAGCTCCCTCAGCTGCGCGTCAAAGTCTCCCTCCAACGCCTCGGTAAACGGCATGTCCCATGGTTTGCCGTTCAACGCTTCGAGCAGCAGCAGAAAACTCAGGCCGACCAGAAACTGGATCGCGGCGATGGTGAGATAGCCGGTGAGGGAGATGTAATAGCCGGACAGTTCCCGGCGGACGAGAGTGGTGAACGCCCTCATCAGAATCCGTCCTCCTCTTCACGGCGGGTCACCTTGAGGAAGATGTCTTCGAGCGAATGTCGGGTGCGGGTCAGTTCGCGCAGTTGCCAGCCGTGTTCGTGGGCGGTCTGGAAAACCAGAGGCCGCAGATCTTCCAAGCCCTCGGCCGGAGTCAAAGTGCAGTGTAGATAATCCTCATTCGCCGGCTGGACATCGAAGTGCAGAATCTCGGCGGAATGTTCCAGCCAATCGAGCAGTTCTTTGCGTGAACCGCAGATCTCGGCGACCACGTGCCTTTCGGCGCTCATCTTGTGGCGCAAGCCTTCGACCGTGTCATTCTTCAGGATCTTGCCCTGATGAATGATGATCACGTGGTCACAGGTCATCTCGATTTCCGAGAGAATGTGCGACGACACGAGCACGGTGTGAGTCTTGCCCAGTTCGCGGATGAGTTTGCGGACCGTGCGAATCTGGTGCGGATCCAACCCGATCGTGGGTTCGTCAAGAATCAGCAGACCGGGATCGTGAACCAGCG
>JAYPXF010000010.1:19671-22621 GCA_038154405.1 Verrucomicrobiales bacterium
CCAGTCCCACCCGTTGTCGGAATCCCTTGGAGAGATGGCCGATCAGCTTCGATGAAACGTCGGTCAATCCGCACACCTCGGTTACGTGATCCACCCGGTCGCGGCTGGATCGGACGCCGAGTCCCTTCAAACGCGCGCGGTACTTTAGGTATTCGCGGACACGCATGTCCGTATAGAGCGGGTTGCTTTCCGGCATGTAGCCGATCATCCGACGCACTTCGTCCGGATTGGTGTAGACGTTGTAGCCACCGATGCGGGCCGTTCCGGACGTAGCCGGCATGTAACATGACAACATTCGCATGGTCGTGGTCTTGCCCGCTCCATTGGGCCCGAGAAAACCCACCACCTGACCACGCCCGACGGTAAAACTGAGATCCTCCACCGCCGTGCGACGCTTGAAGCGCTTGGTCAGGCCGCGCACTTCGATCATTGGCGTTTCGTCAGTAGGTTCCGTTTCAGGCATCGATTGATTGGCCCCACGAATGGGGCAGGAAGTGTTCCGAATCTGCGGGGATTCGGCGAGCATTTTAGGTCGGCTTCGGTCTGGATCGGGCACGCTCATAGAAGATCGCCCCTGCGGCGAACACCCTAGTGCCTCGCGGCGTTTCTACGGGCTCACACGTATGGCAGATCTGTCGTATTCGGGCACCTTGGTATCAGGATGAAAAAACAGCCTTTTAATGTGAGAGAACACGCGGTGCGGCGTTTGCTTGCCGCGATTCACGGCAAGAAGATCACCCAGCAGGATCTCTGCGAGGAATGCGACGTGTGCGGCCGCCGGACGGAGATCCGCCAGGTAGTCATGGTCAACGGCAACTTCGTCTGTTCGAGTTGCGCCAATGGCATTTTTCTGAACCCGGAAATCAGCCAGGCCAACCGGGCCGGAACTGGAGAGCGCCTTTGATTCTGACGAAACGGAGACCGATGATGAACGAGCACGATCCACAATTGAACTGGCGCCCCCGTCGCAATGCGAAGCGCGCCTCCAAGCCGGCCTTGCGTTCGCCCGTTACTTCACCGTCAGCGCATCTGACGGGTGAACGCACGCCAGGCACGGGTTGGTTCAAGCGCAACGGCGCTGATCTTTGATTCCAGGCAAAGCAAAATGGCAAACATCGCGGAGCGTCCCGGTTGACCGAAGGGGCACGAACACGCAACCCGCCCCGCCCATCGGGCCGCTCCGCGATCGCCGTTTTGAATCTTTCAAGCCGCTCCACCTGAGGCCGGTCTCCCGACCGAACCAGACCCTCGACCGCAGGTCTTCAAACACCTTGTTGTCTCAATGATCAGACTTGGTCTCATCACTTGCGGCATCTCCAATGTTCGCCTTGATGAGTTTTCCAATCGTGAGTCCTTGCAGCAGGATTGAAATCACCACGATGATGTAGGTGACTGTCAGGATCAGATCACGTGGGGTTTCGACGGATGCATCCTCCACCTTCATCAACGGTGGAATGTACAAGGCCAACGCCACGGAAATGCCTCCGCGAATTCCACCCCAGGTCATGATCTTGATTACGCCCGGGGAAAATTCGCGATACTTCTTGAGCACTGAGATTGGCAGGCCAACGGCGGCGAATCGGCAGAGCAGCAACATCGGAAACGCGATCAGTCCCGCCATCACGTAGCTGCCCGCAAGGGAGAGAATGAGGATTTCGAGCCCGATGAAGACGAACAACACGGCGTTGAGAATTTCGTCGACCAGTTCCCAGAACGTGTCGAGATGCTCCCTCGTCTTCTCGCTCATGGCGAAATCGCGGCCCTGATTGCCGATGAGCAGACCGGCCACGACCATCGCGATGGGACCGGACATGTGCAGAGAGGACGCCAGCGCGTAGCCTCCCATGACCAGCGCCAGGGTGAGCAACACCTCCACCGTGTAATTGTCCACTGTCTTGAGCATGCGATAGACCATCCAGCCGAGAATGAATCCGAGAATGGCACCGCCGATCGCCTCTTCGGCAAACAGGAAAGCGATGTGGCCAACACTGGGATCCTGACCCTCCACCGCGATTTCGAACAGCACGAGGAACACCACGACGCCGACGCCGTCATTGAACAACGACTCGCCGACGACCTTGGTCTCGAGGCTCTTGGGGGCTCCGGCAGTCTTGAGAATTCCGAGCACCGCAATCGGATCGGTCGGTGAGATGAGCGCGCCAAACAGCAGACAGAAGATGTAGGACACCTCGAGGCCGAGGGCCTTGAACAGGTAGAACGAAGCTGTTCCGACCAGAAAGGTGGAAAGCACGACACCGAACGACGCCAGCAGTCCGATCACGGATTTCTGTTGGGCGAGGTCGTTGAGATTCACGTGCAGCGCGCCGGCGAACAGCAGGAAGCTGAGCATCACCTGCATCAGGGCGGCGTCGAAATCGAGACTCTCCAACAGATCCTTGGCGAATCCCTGGACATGAAGCCCCATTGCATCAAGCGCCATGAGCCCGAGGGACATCAGCATCGCGATTATCATCACGCCGATGGTGGTGGGCAGCTTGATCCAGCGATGATTCGCGTAGGCAAAGACCGCGGTCAGGGAAATCAGCAGGGCAATGATTTGCAGCAGGTTCATGATTGGCTCCGCGGGGATATTGGGAAAACAGCGCCCGAACGTGAATTGAATTCTTTGAGCGGGGCGTTGGGGGTGGAGGGAACTGCTTCGTTCTGACCTTTACCCACAAATTCGGATGGTCATTATTGGTGTCTTTCGCGGTTGCTACGTTGGTTTCACACTACTCCGTCCCATTCTGTCGTCTCACCATCCACTGTGTTCGGTTTCGGGGGAAATCATGGGCGGCAAGATTATACTCTGAATCATCATTTTGCCGCCCATGATTTTGCTTTGTTCGTTGGGTGCAGTTCGGCCATTCGCAATCAGTAAGGTGTCTCCATGATGTGGGTAATAGTCACGACCAGGCATTGCCCTACGGAGTTCGCGTTTGAAAAATGT
>JAYPXF010000010.1:22631-41734 GCA_038154405.1 Verrucomicrobiales bacterium
CGCCACAGTTGCCATGAAACAAACAGTCGCTTCCCGGTTTCAAAGTAGTCTTCAGATCCTGTGCTCGATCATTGTGATCAGTGCTCAAGCTGTCGTTGCAGCCAACCGCCCCAACGTCGTGTTGGTGATGACGGATGACCAGGGTTATGGCGATCTGCGTTGCCACGGCAATTCGATGATCAAGACGCCGAATCTGGATCGGCTGCATTCGCAATCCGTGCGGCTGACCGATTTCCACGTCGATCCCACCTGTTCGCCGACGCGCGCGGCGCTGTTGACCGGTCGCTATTCGACCCGTACGGGCGTGTGGCACACGGTGATGGGGCGCTCCATCCTGTTTGATGACGAGGTGACCATGGCGCAGATGTTCGCCGCCGCCGGCTATCACACCGGCATTTTCGGCAAATGGCATTTGGGGGACAACTACCCGGCGCGGCCGCAAGACCGCGGTTTTCACGAGGTCATGATCCATGGCGGAGGCGGGGTGGGGCAGACTCCGGACTATTGGGGGAACGATTACTTTGATGACACCTATCTCCAGAACGGCGAGTGGCGGAAGCAGTCCGGGTATTGCACCAAGGTTTTCTTTGATCACGCTATGGATTTCGTCGAAGCGAACCGCGAGCGGCCGTTCTTCTGCTACATCCCGACCAATGTTCCGCACAGCCCGAACAACGTCGCGGAAGAATACAGCCGTCCGTATCTCAATCAGGGCGTGCCCCAGAACATGGCGACGTTTTACGGAATGATCACCGAATTCGACGAGAACATGGGACGGTTGATGAAGCGTCTCGATGAACTCGGCCTGAGTGACAACACAATCCTGATCTTCATGACAGACAACGGTACGGCTGCCGGGGTGTACTGGCATCGTGGAAAAGGTCCAGCTCCGCGATGGAAAGGATTCAACGCGGACATGAAGGGTGCAAAGGGCAGTCATTGGGACGGCGGTCACCGGGTTCCGTTTTTCATCCGCTGGCCCAACGGCGGCCTGACCGGTGGGCGGGACGTGAACCGGTTGACAGCCCACATCGACGTGCTGCCCACCTTGGCGGAACTGTGTGGTGTTGCTCCGCCGGCCGGCCGATTCCTTGACGGTCTGAGCGTGGTCAGCCTGCTGCGTGGTCGCGAAAGCAACTGGCCCAATCGGACGTTGTTTGCGCACTTCCAACGCGAGGAAATTCCCCCCAAGTGGACGCGCAGCGTGGCCATGACGGAACGTTGGAGGCTGATCGATGGTGAGCAGTTGTTCGACATCAAGGCTGATCCCGACCAGCAGACGAACGTGGCACCGCGGCATGGCGACGTGGTGAAGCGCTTGCGTGCGGATTACGAAAAGTGGTGGAAGAGTCTTGAGTCGAGGTTTGAGAAACATGGCTGGATTGTGCTCGGAACGGAGCATGAGAATCCGTCAATGCTCACCTGCCACGACTGGCATCTGCACGACACTGGGAAGATCCCGTGGAACCAGGCGCACATAGAAAAGGGACTCGCTTCCAACGCCTATTGGATGGTCGATTTCGCGCAAGCGGGGACCTACGAATTCACTCTGCGTCAAAAACCGGCGGTGGCCGCGTTTCCAATCGAAGCCACCGCCGCAAGCGTGTCGGTCGGCAATCGTGAAACTCTGGGCGCGGTTCCACCGGATTCCACTTCGGTGACATTGACCATGGAGGTCACCGCTGGTCGCAAACGGATGCAGGCGACCTTTGACAACGAGGCGGACGGCACTTCGCGCGGTGCCTATTTCGTCGAGGTGCGCCGGGTGAATTGACGATTCTTCGAAACCCGTCGGGTTATGGAGGGTTGGTTTTCTCTGTCAGATTCAAAACCGACCGGCGAATTGTAATTTGGCTGGGGCTTTTACCGTCCAATGCTTGTGACCATGACAACTTCGACCAACGACACGCACAGCAAGACCATTGGCTATGTGCTGTGGATCTTCGGATTCATGGGGGCGCACCGTTTCTACTACGGTAAGACGAAGACCGGTGTGCTGTGGTTCTTCACGCTGGGACTGCTTGGCGTCGGTTGGCTGATCGACCTGTTCCTGATCCCGAGCATGGATCGACAGGCGGACAAGCGGTTCACCACGGGCTCAACTGACTTTACCGTGGGATGGGCGCTGCTCACCTTTCTTGGCGCCTTGGGAATCCACCGCTTTTACATGGGCAAGATTTTCACCGGCATTCTCTACCTGTTGTCTGGCGGACTGTTACTGATAGGGATTCTCTACGATTACCTCACGTTGAACAGTCAGATCGACGAACTGAACCGTGAGGAGCGCCACCAGATGCCGATCACTGCTGCGGGATAAGTGCCTTGGCCTGTTCGGCCATCTTGGACAAGGCCATCTGGGAAATGGCTTGGAGTCCGGCAACTTTCTTGAACGTGGCGGGGATTCCGAAGACCCGCGGATCCAACTGGCCTTGCCGCACGTTCGTGAACGAGAAGGTATAGACCTTGCCGCCTGAAGTCGCCTGCAGGCGGATGGGCATCTCATTCATCGACGGTGCCTGCCAGACATGCGTCACATCCTTGGACGTAGCCGTCTTCAGCTGATACTTCTTCGTGGGGATGCCCATGATGGTCTCCTTGCCGACCAGGGTTTTCTCCAGACGGCCGGCGACATCACCCGCCTTCTGAGTCAGTTTGGGAGTCTGGTCGATGGGGACTTCCATGTAGGACTTGATGTCCGGAAAGACCACGCGGGCGGGATTGTCCGGATAACCGATGAACATGATACGGTTGATGCCGAGGGAGCTTACGCCGATGCCAACGGACTTGTTGATCGTGTTCGCGAGATTCAGGTCCATCCGGATCTTGCCCGCGTCAAACGCCGAACCGAAGGCCAGCGACATTGGGTCCGTGTTGCCTGCCTGATCCCGGATTGAGAGAGTGGTGGTGGCGGTGAAACTGCGGGAATCACTCATGAATTCCGTCAATGCGCCGGCCAGGAAGGCGGTGGTGCCTTCGAGCGGGTTTGGCGCGTCGGCGGCGCGTACGGAAAACTGGCCGCCCATCTGGACGGCCAGTGCACAAATCAATGTGGGGAGAATCTTCTTCATTTCAATCCTTGCGACGAGTGGTCCACTCGAAGGTCAAGGTAACCTCATCACCCGTCTTGATCAACCCGAGGCCGACGGATGGGGCAGGGGGCTTGATGCCGAAATCGGTCATCTTCACCTTGGTCTTGCCCGAGAACTTCAGTTTGCCGGCTTCCGGTGCGGTCATGGTCAGGCTCAATGTTGTGGGTTTGGTCACACCGGAAACGGACAGGTTGCCCTTGCTTTCCAAGGCCACGCTGCCGTCCGGATTCTTCGACTTCACCGACATTTCGGTCACCACATAACGAATCGAGCGGTGTTCGTCGGTCTTCATGGCGCTGCGCATCACCTTGTCCATGGCGCTGCCGCTGCTGGTGGCAAAGCTGCTGGTGGGAATAATCACCATCGCTTTGGCATTCAATTTGCCGGCCTCCGCTTTGGAAATGTCGAAGTCACCATCAAGGTTCACATAACCGCCGATGAGCTTGGTTTCGGCATGCCAGTCGTGAATCGTCGAAGTGCCGTCGATGCGCATCTTGGCACCGCCCGGCTGGGTCATGTAGCGGACGGGATCTGCACCGGTGGCGGACATGGCGGCCCCGGCGAATGCAAAGGCGAACAGGAAACGGGAGAGAATGTTCATTTTCATACAGCTGTCTTGAATAGGGTTTGGGAATTTCAGACCTGGAACCATTCGGGTTTGTATTCGATGCGCTTGGCTCCGACGACGGCCTCATTTGCCTTGAGCACGGTGACGGTTGCCTCAAAGCCTTCCTGGTAGCCGGCGGCCGGTTTCAGGTTGAGCGACTTGAGGTAGTCGAGCACGGAATCCTTGTCGAGGAAGCCGAAGGTCTCCTTGAAGTTGTTGATGGCGGCGCCGACTTCGTTGCTGTTGTGCAGGAACGCGGCCATGGAATGGGACAACGGAGTGTTCGTGTATTTCTCGTCCTCGATGTCCTGGTCGCGGGCAGCGATGAGCTTGGTGGCATTGGCAACCAGCGCGATGCCGGTTTCTTTGTAGAACTCATCTTTGCGGGCGTAGACCTCCCAACCGAGGAGCGGAGAATCGACTTCCTTGAACATCCACGCCTTCGTGCCACGCATCATGATCGCCGCGTAGGTGCCGTAGATGGTCTCATAATCGGATTCAAAGGAGTTGGTCAGGGCCGCGTCGTAGATGAAGTTGCCCTTGTCCTCATATTCGAACATCGCCTGCACGGTGTCGGGTACGGTGCGCCCGTCATTCCAGTGCATGATGCCGCCGAAGCCGGTGACGGCCACGGGCTTGCGTTTGAGGAACCAATTGTTGTTGTCGATCTGTTGGATGCCCATCTCGCCGACGATACCGGGCGAAAGGTTCTTGTTGAGGCGCCAGTTGATGTTCTTTTCGCGATCCGCGTTGGGGGATGCGTAACGCCAGCTGGTCTTCTTGTGCCATTGGCTGCGGGACATGACCGTCTTGCCGGCGGCGCCGGACCAGAAGAAATCCAGGATGAAGTGACGTTGTGGATCTGAGCGGTAGTTCAACCCGGTCTGGAAAACCTGGGCGTAGGATTCGCGGGCGACCTTGGCGATCTCGCGGGCGTCTTCGATGGTGTGAGCCATCGGCGCTTCGCAGTAGACGTGTTTGCCGGCCTTCAACGCGTCGATGACGATCTGCTTGTGCTGATGGGTGCCGGTGGCGATGCACACGGCCTGGACTTCCTTGTCCGCCAGCATCTCCTTGTAATTCTCAATCTTCTTGGCGTCGGGCGCGTAACGACGCATCCGGCGCATCATTGCCGGGTAGGTGTCGCAGAGCGTGTGGACATTGGCTTCGGGCTGCTTCAGCAAAGTGTGGACAATTTCGCGTCCCCAAGGGCCGAGACCGATCACGCCGACATTGACCTTGAAAGCCGGCGGCTTGGGTTCTGCCGAATTGGCGTCCTGCGCCGGAGCGCGCATCTCGACACCGCCGAGCATTGAAATCAAAGCCGTGAGGGATCCGCCCTTGAGAAAATCTCGGCGATCCCAGTCTTCCATAATCTTTTTTGCTTCTTCCTGATTCATATCTTCAAGGTCCGTGAGCGGAAAGAGCCGGGACTATGTCAAAATCCCTTGGCAACACAAGAGTGCAGATACCTGCGTCTCGGACCGGGAAAATGGACGGAAAGTTCGGGCGAAACGTTCAATTCAGGTGCTTATCCCAAAGTATGGGTGGCCCTTGCGGGGAAGGCTCCAAGCTTCAAGCTCCAGCCGGAAATCTGCATCGAGATCCAACCACCATGCGATTTCGTCAGCCGGTGGCGATCGCCTCTTGAAGATTGGATTTTGGAGCTTGTTTGGAGTTTGAAGCTTGGAGCTTGAAGTTTTTTCTCACTCTTCATCTTCGTCCCGGTCGGGAAATTCGAAGACGGTCTTGCCCTTTTTGTCGATCACCAAGAAGGCGGAAAACGGTTTGCCGAAGCGGGAGACGAACTTGTCCAACAGGTCGGATCGCCCATCCTTCAACAGCTTGCTCATTTCCTCAGGTGTGATCGGACGTTGGCAGACTTCGCGGCCGGACTTGAACTTGCACTTTTTGGCGTCCGCCTGTGATCGCTCGCAAAGATACTGCGAGTCAGACATGAAGACCTTGCCGCCGCATTTGGGGCATTTGCCGAGTGACTCTTGACCGGTGAAATCGATTTTGACCTCCGGTTCTTTCGAAGCCTTCTTTTTGGCGGCGGCGCGATCCTTCTTTTCGAACTCGAACCCGACCTTGCCCTCGGCATCGATCACCAGGAAGGCCTTGAACTTGCGTCCGCGCTTGGACACGAACTGATCCAGCAGATCCGTCTTTCCATCGGCCAACAACTTGCGCATCTGATCGTGCTCGACCGGCTGTTGCAGGATGATCTTGCCGGAGCGGAACGTGCAGGATTTTTCCGGGCCGACTGATTTCTCGCAGACGTAGTTGTTGACGTTGTCGTAGACGTTGGCCTGACATTTCGGGCACTTGCCCAATGGTTCCCGATCTGAAAAGTCGACCGGCTCCGCATCGTCCTTCTGGTCGTCGTCACCGAAGTCGAACTTCGACTCGAACTCGTCGGTGAACTTGATGGCCGCCGCGAAGGGGCGTCCCATCTTGCTCCGGAAACCCTGCAACGGTCCGACGACTTTCTTGGTGAGCAGTTCTTCGATTTCCTCCGGTTCGAACTGGCGGCCGGCTACAATCTTCCATAGTGCGAAATCACACTTGGCGTCGGAACATTGGAACTTCTTGTAGGTCTCCTTGATGACCGAACCGCACTTGGGACACGGTACTGTGAGCTCGCCAAAATCACCGGGCACGGTGTCGTGCTCAAAATCCTTGGTCTTCTGAACCAGGTGATTAGTCATCTCCGCGATCTGTGACATGAACTTCTCGCGACTCAGTTCGCCGCGCTGGATCTGCCGCAGTTTGGATTCCCATTCGCCGGTCAGCTCCGGCTTGCAGAGATCGGCCACATCCAATCCGCGCAGCAAAACGACCAGTCCAAAGGCCTTGGCCATCGGCATGAGTTCCTTGTCTTCGCGAATGAGATATTTCTCGCGCAGCAGGTTTTCAATGATGGATGCCCGGGTTGCCGGCGTGCCCAGACCTTTCTCGGCCATGGCCTCCCGGAGTTCCTCGTCGGTCACCAGTCTGCCGGCGCCTTCCATTGCGGAGAGCAGGGTGGCTTCCGTGTAGCGGGGTGGCGGCTTGGTGACGTGGTCCTGAACCTCGATTTCTCTGGTCAGCACTTCTTCGTTCGGTTCCACCGGCACGAGTGAATCTCCTTGCGCGCTCCTGCCATACACGGCCATCCAACCTGGCTTCACCATCACCTTGCCGTCGGTCTTGAATGCGTGCTCTTCCACACGGGTGATCCGGGTGGTGATCTGAAATTCAGCCGAGGGATGGAACACCGCCAGGAACCGCTTCACGACCATGTCGTAGAGCTTGGTCTCCAGCTCGTTGAGCTTCTTGGGCTTCTGCGAGGTGGGGATGATGGCGTGGTGATCGGAAATCTTGGCGTTGTTGAAGATCCGTTTGTTCGGCTTCACCCAGTCGTTGTCGAGAATGTTGCCGGCGTGATTCGCGTAGTCTCCGGATTCCAGGTTCTTCAGCGCATCTTTGACCGTCCCCTGGTAATCTTCCGGCAAGGCGCGGGAATCTGTACGGGGATAGGTCAGCATCTTGTGACGCTCGTAAAGCGCCTGAGCCAACTTGAGCGTGGTCGAGGCGGCAAAGCCGAAGCGAGAGTTCGCCTCCCGCTGCAGACTCGTTAGATCATACAATAGGGGCGGGGCCTGCTTGGACGGCTTGCTTTCCTCCGTGACCACGCCCTGCTTGCCGACGCATTGTTCATGGATCTTGTCGGCCTGTTCCTTGTCCCAGATCCGTTCAGCGCGGGCGTGTTGATCGGCTTCGCGGTCTTTCTTGGAAAACGATTCGTTGAACCAGCGTCCCGCGTACTCGCCGGCCTGCGCGCCGAAGGTGGCGTGCAGTTCCCAGTAATCGCGCGGCTGGAACTTTTTGATCTGCTCCTCGCGCTCCACGACGATCGAAAGCGTCGGTGTCTGCACCCGACCGACCGTGGTCAGGTGAAATCCACCCGTCTTGGAATTGAACGCGGTCATTGCCCGCGTGCCGTTGATTCCCACCAGCCAGTCCGCTTCGGAACGGCACACGGCGGCGTCCGCCAACGGCAACATCTCATCGTCGGAACGAAGATCCTCGAAGCCGCTGCGAATCGCGTTCTGCGTCATGGATTGCAGCCAGAGTCGCTTCATCGGCTTCTTCGCCTTCACGTGCTGCATGATGTAGCGGAAGATCAATTCGCCTTCGCGCCCGGCATCACAGGCATTGATGATGCAGTCGACATCCTTGCGTTTGGCGAGCTTCTTGAGCAGGCGCAGGCGGCTGGCGGTCTTTTCGACTGGCTTGAGATCAAAGTGCGGCGGGATCACCGGCAGGTTCTTGAACGTCCACTTGCCGCGCTTCACCTGAAACTTCTCCGGCTCGACCAGTTCCAGCAGGTGTCCCACCGCCGACGATACGACATATTCGTCGCTCTCAAAGTAATCGGTGTGCTTCTTGAACCCGCCGAGTGCCCGGGAGATGTCCCCGGCGACAGACGGTTTCTCTGCTATGACAAGGGTTTTGGCCATGACGGGAGCGAGCGTTTAGCACCCCGTTGCAGACCGCGCAAAGGGATTTTTGAAAAATCTTCGGGGGCGGATTTCGTAACAACCTATGGTTGTTGCCAGCGGTCGGTGGCTTCGAAACCGGCCATCACCAGCCGGTGATCCGACGCTTCAAACCAGTATGGAAGCGCTGCAATCGAGGTGGATTCAGGTCGCCATTCCCGCTTCATCCCGCGGCTGATTAACAGATAATCCACCCGGGTGTAGGCCCCGCCAGCCGGATAATAATAGGTCCACTTCACCTGGGGGCGATCCAGCATGAACTCACTGTCGGCGAACACCCATTCCCCCGGTTTCGGATCGAACAATCGCTGGGTGCCGCGACCAATCACCGTCCGTACGGCGGTTGAATCCGGGGTGTCGTTGAGATCTCCCGCGACCAGGAGATTCGTGTCAGGAATGCGCTTCAGGATTTCCACGATCTTACCACGCATGATGGCGGCCTCCTTCTTCCGAATATCCTTCTCACGCGCGTATGGCACCTGGAACTTTGATTTAAGATGCGCGGCCAACAGCGTGAATCGATAGTTCTCGTTCACGGCAATCTCCGCTTCAAGGAAACCGCGGCGCACCCATTGCCGCTGTCCCTCGATCAGAAACTGATCGTTGGTATGCAGGATCGTCTGGATGATCGGGAACCGGCTCAACAGTCCCAGTCGAATCGCGCGGTCGTGTCCCTGCATCAGCAGCCGATGCGGATAGTGCAAGCCGCCACGTTTGAGTCCGGCAGCCAGATCGTTGATCGCGGCCTGCCGCCCCATTTCCTGAAGCACCACCACATCCGCCTGCGCATGCAGCAGGACCTGTTGTACCCTCTGCCGGGCTTCCGGTGGCTTGGCCTTGCGGTTGGGTATCGATTCAACGAGATAGTTCTTCACGTTGTAAGTCGCTACGGTGAATCGTTCGCTCGCTTGCGCGCTGGAAACGCCTGCCAAAAGTATGGCCAACGCCAATTGGAATTCCACTTTCATCCTTGTGGGAATCAGGTGTGCCTCATGCCGGCCCGTTGGTCGAGGGTGGATTTCTTTAAACTCTTTTGGGGTTCTGAAGGCACGCCATCCGAGATCAGTCGACCTTGTTGATTCTCAATCCGAGGTGATTTCCCACGGGGCGTTCGCGATCCGGTGGTATCCGGCCGCGGATCGGGGAAATTCATGAACACCGGCTCACGGTCTTCATCCGCCATCACCAAGGTACTGGAGCCGCCACCGTCCAGATTGAGTCCGACGTCCCCGCCATGTCTGGCGGCAATGGCGGCGAGTTCGAAGAGCGTCGCACCTTCGCTGTAGTTCGGTTGCCGTCCGTCCACGACGATCCATAGCAGGCAATCCCGGGCTTCGTTCAAAGCCACCGCCGTTCGTGGATGAAACGCATCCGCCCCGTTTGCCGGGTCCATCGGGTCTGCCGGCACACCATTTACAAGAAAAATGGCGCTACCAGAAATGAGATTGTGAACGTCATTGGTCGGAATTCCAATGTGCGCGAAGTTGTTGGTGTCGATCGCGAGGCTGAAATAGTTCATCTCCGCTTCCGAATACCTCTGTCCATTGGAAACTGCGAATCCCGGCACGTCCACCGGATTGCCCGAGCTGGGATAGTAGTAGACCGGATCGTTCGCCATCCATGGAGAGAAGAAACCGCCGTTGATCGCCACGTGCATCCGGAAGTTGCGCAGAAACTCATTGGTTCGACGCGCGCGGACCTCACGTCCTTGCGAATCGTCGCCCGGTGTCACGAGGAACTCCAAACCGGGTGTTCGCAGATCGATGTCGACCAGGTGTATCACCAACGGTTGCGGATTCTGCACAACCTTGCGGGTGTATTGAACGCCGGGGAAGAGCTCTCTGGATTCAGTTGTCGGCTTGGGACGGTGATAATACCACCACATGTATCCGGAAAACGTGACGTATGCGCTGAACACCCAGGGCATCGATCGCGACTGCAAGCGCAGATGCGGAACCCGCGCCCAGGCAAACCACCAAAGACAGAGCACTACCAGACCGGCCAACGGAACGACCGGCGTCATGTGCCAGATATCCAGACTGAAGTAGCGAAGCCGATTGATCACCCCGCCGCATCCTAGCCGGGAAGAATTGTGAGGGGCCAGCCTTGGAGTTTCTCTCCCGGTTACGCAGCCACCTCAAAGGCCTGCGTCTCCATCTCCGCGAGCGAGGCGAACACCTTCCGCTTGCCCTTGAACGGACTGCGGGCATGCATGGTAATGGTGTTGTCGACAACCGCAAAGTCACCGTGTTGCCAGGGCACATCGAAAGCGAGCTCTTCGGAAAGCTCAATCGCGCGAGCGACCGCGTCCGCGTCGAGAATGGTTCCGTCACCGTGCCGTATTGCCGAGGAGGGATCATTGCGCTCATCCTTCCAGCCGCGATAGGCCGCGATGAGTTGGTTGAAGAACACCTTGCGACCGGGGCTGACTTCCTTGACCGCCGGCAAGGCCGGAGTCGTGGCGCGCAGGCAGTCATTCTCCAGCCATTCCCAGGAATAGCCCAGGTCGCGCAGGCGAGCCTCGGCGGCTTCCTTGGTGTCGACACCGAGCGTCTTGCCCCAGCTGCGTCCCATACCGGACTCGGCATCGTTTTCGCCGGGCATGACGTTGGTGTATTTCAATCCCTTCTGCTCGCAAGCTTCGATGAATTCCGGACATTCTTCGGCGAGCCGGTCGTAAAGCATGTCCGAGCGGCAGATGGGCGACCCGCCGCCTTCGTCCGCAGCGATCTCGCAATAGAACATGATCCACTTCGGATAGAGCGGTGTCTGGGCCATTTCGTGGTGGAAGAAGATCCTGACCTCGGGCGGGGCCTCGTTGGCAGAGAAAACGCGGTCGGTGCGATTGGTCCGCACGGCGTTGGATAGGGATTTCTTGTAAGGAAAGTTGTCGATTCCTAGCTGATCCACGATTTCGCTGAATGCTTCGGCCGAATCGGCCGGGAATCCTCGAAAGAACACCGCGCCATGCTTGGTCGCCAGGTCGAGGATTTCGTTCCGATTTTCCGCCGCCCAGGCCTTGGTGTCTTCCAGGCTCGCATCGGGTGACGCGCACACGTAGGCGTAAGGGAAGACGGTGTCATTATGCTTCTGCTGGAGCGGGACTTCGGTGGATGCGACTTTCATGGGACGTACTTCGTTCGTGGTTCTTTGTTTTTTGCTACTCGTAGATCGGCAGGAAAGTGTTGAACGCGGCTTCGGCGAAATCACCCGGGTCGTTGAAGCGGCGATTGCGGTTCAGGGCGTTGATGGAATTCATCTCGTCCTCGCTTAGTTCGAAGTCGAAGAGGGCGAGGTTCTCTTTCAGACGTTCGACCGAGGTCGTCTTGGGCACGATTGCGGTTCCGCGTTGGACGGCCCAACGCTGGACGACCTGTGCCGGAGTGCGGTCATGGGCGGTGGCAACCGTTTTCACCGTCTCATTGTTGAGCACAGCTTCTTCGGCTTCGGCCATGTTGAGTGAGAAGTAGGATTGCGCTCCGAGCGGAGAGAACCCGGTCACCGCGATTTCATTCTCCCTGCAGAAACGCAGGAGTTTTTCCTGGGTCAGGTAAGGGTGCAGTTCCACCTGCAGGACGGACGGTGCGGTCTTCGCGTAGGAAAGGAGATCTTGCAGCATCGCCGTGCCGAAATTGCACACGCCGACGTTCTTCACCAGTCCATCGGCAACGAGTTGCTCCATGGCAGCCCAGGTTTCGCTGATTGGCACCGGTGCGAGTTCCACCTTGGGTGATTCGGCGTTCGGATCCGTGATCCATTCCGGCGGGTAACGCTCTTCGAACGGGACGAACTTTTGCGAGATCGGAAAGTGAATGAGATACAGATCGAGGTAATCGAGCCCCAGGTCCTTGAGCGTGCGTTCGCAGGCGGGACGAACGTGCTTGGGCGCATGGTAGGTGTTCCACAGCTTGGAGGTGATCCAAAGATCTTCGCGTCGGCAAAGCCCGCTGGAAAAGGCGTCGGCCAATCCTTGCCCGGCTTCGACCTCGTTGCCGTAGTCGCAGGCTGAATCAAAATGGCGATACCCCACTTCAATCGCGTCGCGCACCACGCCGGCAACTTGGTCCTTGGCAATTTTCCACAACCCGAGTCCCACGGCGGGAAAATCGGCTCCGGTGTTCAGTTTCAGTGTCGGTGACATGGCGCGGATCATGCAGACGTCGGGCGTCTCGGCAATCGCGGATTGAAGCTGCCGCGCTGAGCGTTTTTTGCCTACTCGTAAAATGCGGATAGTTTATTGTAGATTTACGGCAAGCGATGAAATCGCGAAAGATTGGCATCATCATCGAAGGGCGGGTTGCCTATGAACGCAACGTGTTGCTGGGCATCCGCGACTTCGCCGCCCAACGCCCCGAGTGGATTCTGCGCCTCGAACTGCCCGGGCGACACGTGAAGCGGTTCGTGAAGACTTGGCAACCGGACGGTATCCTGTTCCAGTCGGCCGGCATGACCGCGGCAACGCGCCGCGCGTTGTTGGAAACCGGTTGTCCGGCGATTCATGTTTCGGAATCACGCGATGCGCTGCCGGTTCCCTGTGTCGGACTGGACAACCAACGCATCGGTCAATTGGCCGCGGAATATTTTCTTGGCCGGGCGTTCCGGAACTTCGCGTTTGTCGGAGTTCGGGATGCGGTTTTTTCCCGCGCTCGCCGAGATTCGTTTGTGGCGGGGCTACGGGCTGAAGGCAGATCCGCGTTGACCTTCGAGCTACCCGCTTCGCGTCCCGGACTGAATTTGAAGACCGAGCGATGCCTGCGCAATTGGCTCGTGGACCTGCCCAAACCCTGCGCGCTCTTCGCCGTGCATGACGAATGTTCCCTGTTGCTGGCCACCTTGGCGCGGGAAGAAGGGATTCAGGTTCCCGAGGACATCGCGATCCTGGGATCGGATGACGACTCGCTCGTGTGTGAACTGGCGTCTCCAAAGCTCTCGAGCATTTGTGTTCCCGATCGTCGCGTGGGATGGGTGGCGGCGGAGCGGCTTGCGGCCATGTTGCAGAAACGGCAGACGAAAGGATTGGTGCTGTTGCCGCCGCAGGGGATTGCCGCGCGCCAGTCGACTGATGTTCGCCAGACCGAGGATGAGACCGTCAATCGGGTGTTGCGTTACATCGCCGCGGAGTTTCACCGGCGTCTCAACGTGGAGGAGATCCTGCGCACGGTCGGGGTCAGTCGTCGGGTGGCGGAACGTGGCTTCAAACGACATCTTGGTCGCAGCCCGTTGCAGGAACTTCATCGTCATCGCGTGGAGTATGCCCGCTATCTGCTGTTGAACGGTCGTGAGCCGCTGCATCGCATCGCCGATCGCTGCGGATTTGCCGATGCCTCGCAGTTCGTGAACGTCTTCCGGAGGCAAACGGGAATGACTCCAGGGCGTTTTCGCAGGAAAACGGGGTCCGGTGGCTGAATTCCCCCTTGCGGGATGAGCGTGTTCCCTCAACGTGAGGCGCTGTTAACAACGTTTTCAGAAATGCGCTGACATCCGCAGACATTTCCTTTTCACTCCCTCGAATTTTATGCCGAAACGGACCGACATACATTCCGTCCTCATCATTGGCGCCGGCCCGATTGTAATCGGTCAGGCCTGCGAATTTGACTACTCGGGCACCCAGGCGTGCAAGGCTCTCCGCGAAGAGGGCTACCGCGTGGTGCTGGTGAATTCCAACCCCGCCACCATCATGACGGATCCCGAATTCGCCGACCGCACCTACATCGAGCCCGTGACACCCGAAGTGGTGGAAAAGATCGTTCTTCGCGAACAGGAGGAGATGAAGCGCATGGGGGCGGAGGGCAAACTGGTGCTCCTCCCGACGCTTGGCGGACAGACCGCGCTCAACACCGCCATGAACATGCACCGCTCCGGTGCTCTTGAACGCCTTGGGATTGAGCTGATCGGTGCTAAACCCGATGCCATCGAACGGGGCGAGGACCGACAGGTCTTCAAGGATCTGATGCTGAACATCGGCCTCGATGTGCCACGAAGTGGTACGGCCCACAGCATGGAGGAGGTCTGGGAGGTGGTAGAGGAGATCGGCCGCTACCCACTCATCATTCGTCCGGCCTACACCCTGGGCGGAACCGGCGGAGGCATTGCCTACAACAAGGAAGAACTGGAGACGATCACCAAACGCGGGATGGATCTTTCCCCCACGAATGAGGTCCTGATCGAAGAATCCTGTCTCGGCTGGAAGGAATACGAGATGGAGGTCATGCGGGACAAGAATGACAACTGCGTCATCGTCTGTTCCATCGAGAACTTCGATCCGATGGGCGTCCATACCGGCGACTCCATCACCGTTGCGCCCATCCAGACGTTGACGGACAAGGAATACCAGATCATGCGCGACGCCAGCTTCGCGGTGATTCGTGCGGTTGGTGTCGAGACGGGAGGATCCAACATCCAGCTCGCGGTCGATCCGGACACGGGCCGCATGATCATCATTGAGATGAATCCCCGCGTCAGCCGCAGTTCGGCCCTCGCCTCGAAGGCCACTGGCTTTCCCATTGCCAAGCTGGCTGCCAAACTGGCGGTCGGATACACGCTGGATGAAGTCCCCAATGACATCACCCGGGAAACTCCCGCCAGCTTCGAACCGAGCATCGACTACGTGGTCACCAAGATTCCGCGTTTCGCATTCGAAAAATTCCCGCAGGCGGACTCAACCTTGACCACCCAGATGAAGGCGGTGGGCGAAGCCATGGCCATCGGCCGGACGTTCAAGGAGAGTCTTCAGAAAGCCCTCCGCTCCCTGGAGATCGGCCGCTATGGCCTAGGTGGTGATGGCAAGCCGTGGCGCATCGACGGGGTCGAATATGGCGATCGCGATATCCTGCCCAGGGACGTCATCATCCAGAAGCTGAACGTCCCCACCGAAGACCGGATCTTCTTCGTTCGTCACGCGATGCGTGCCGGCATGAGCGACGACGAGATTTTCGAACACAGCTTCATCGATAGCTGGTTCCTCGCGCAGATCCGCGAGATCGTAGAACTTGAGGAAGAACTCGCGGCGACGGCAGCCTGACATTGCGAGACATGAGCCGGCCGCTGAAACTTCTGGTCGTCAGCGACATTCACTACGCCGGTCCCACCGAGCGCTCCCGCGAGGGTTACGAAGCGTCGACATCCAACAGTCCGTTGCAACGGGCGTTTCTCCAGCTCTATCGCGACAACCTCTGGCTCAAGGATCCGCTGGGTCACAACCATTTTCTCGACTGGTTCTTCGAGATGTGCGGCGAGGCTGATCTGGTGGTGGCCAACGGGGACTACTCCTGCGATTCGGGGTTCATTGGGCTGGCCGACGATGCTGCGTTCGAAAGCGCGGAGATCTGTCTCAACAAACTGCGCGAGCATTTTGGCAACAAACTGATTGAGACCTATGGCGACCACGAACTCGGCAAGAAGAGTCTGGTCGGCAACGTCGGTGGGTTGCGGATCGAGAGCTTCCATCGTTGCCGCGATCGACTGGCGCTGAAACCATTCTGGAAGATTCAACGCGGGCTGTACGTGTTTCTTGGAGTGACGTCCACGCTGATTGCGCTTGATGCGATGTTGCCTGAGGCTCTGCCGGAAGAGCGGGAGGAGTGGCTGTCCCTGCGGGACGAACACGTGGCGGAGATTGATCGTGTCTTTCGCAATCTGAAGAAGGGGCAGAAGGTGATCCTGTTCTGCCATGACCCCACCGCGCTACCGTTTCTGGCGAAGATCCCGTCTGTCCGCACGCAATGGGGACGGATTGAGCAGACCGTGCTCGGTCATCTGCATTCCAACTTTATTTTGAACACTGCCCACCGCCTCGCCGGCATCCCTCCAGTCAACTTTGCCGGCTTTACCATACGGCGCATCACCCGGGCCTTGGGCAAAGCCCGAACCTGGGATCCTTTCAAGGTGATCTTGTGTCCTTCTCCGACGGGCATTCAGCTTTTCAAAGATGGTGGATTTCTCACTGTGGAACTCCATCCGGATGAACCGCAGCCATTGGATTGGCAGCTGCATCCGATTCCTTGGGCGGGGCCCGATTCGCAGACGTGTTGAATCGGAGATCACGGATGTATTTTTTGCACATGATTCCTGACCATTTGCGCTAGGCTGCGGAAAAACGACGATGAACAGCACTGACATTTTTCCCAAACTCCTGCTTGCCGCCACTTTGATTTTTGCTGCCGATGCGACGGCCGAGGACTGGACCCGCTTTCGCGGCCCGAACGGTTCCGGTGTCGTTTCCGATTCCATTCCGGCCAAATGGAAACCGGGCAACATCGGGTGGAAGGTTGAACTGCCGGGGGCGGGGCATGGTTCTCCGGTCACCTGGGGCGATCGTATTTTCCTGCTGGCCGGGATCGAGGAGACGGGGGAACGCATTCCCGTGTGCCTGGCCAAAGCGGACGGGGCGCTGCTCTGGAAGAAGTCGTTCAAGGCGGGCAAACACAAACACCATCGCTACAACACTTTTGCATCGAGCACACCGGCGGTGGACGCGGAGCGGGTTTACCATGCGTGGGGAACGCCGCAGCAATTGACCGTGATTGCATTCACGCACGATGGCAGACAGGTGTGGAAGGCTGAGCTGGGCAAGGTCAAGGGCGGCCACGGCTTCGGGGCCTCGCCGATCATCTACAAAGATCTGATACTGCTGAACAATGACCAGGACGGCAAGAGTTCCCTGATCGCGCTGAATCGCAAGGATGGTTCCGTTCGCTGGAGCGTGCCGCGCAAGAGCAAGCGTCTTACCTATTCCACTCCCTGCATTTATCGCAATGCCAAAGGCGAGGACGAAATCATCTTCACCAACTGGCAGCACGGAATCACTTCGGTTGATCCGGAGACGGGCAAGGTGCTCTGGGAGAATGACGTGTTCGGCAAACCGGCCAATGAGCGGGCGATTGGGTCCCCGGTGCTGGCCGGAGATCTGGTGATCGGCACCTGTGGATTTGTCACCAAGCTCAAGCACGTCGTCGCGCTGCGACCTGTTCCCGGAAAGAAGGAAGCGGAGGAAGTCTGGCGCATTGAGCGATCAGTGCCACACATCCCAACTCCGCTGGTGGCGAACGACTGGATCTACCTGTGGAACGACCAGGGGATTCTCACCTGCGCTGATCATCAGACCGGGAAGCCCCTCTGGGACGAGCGGTTGGGCGGCGAAGGCTATTCCTCGGCAGTGTGCGCCGGTGACCGGATTTTTCGCGTGAGCCGGCGAGGGGTAGTGACGGTCATTCCCGCCAACGGTAAATTTGAGACACTGGGGACCTATGATCTGGGCGAATCCTGCTTCGCCACGCCCGCGGTCTCGGACGGGGTCATGTATATTCGCACGGAAAAACACCTCTTTGCCGTCGGCGGCTGAACGGCCGGACTCCGCTTCACCGGGCATCGTGTCGATACGGAAGAGGGACCGGGTGAGGCGCGTCGAAATGTCGCTTGTGCTTGATTCGGCCTGAAAAAACGGGGTTAATCGACTTGGCTCCTACCTGAGAGAACACCCCACAGACCACCGCCGCATGCAGTTGTTTCCAAAACGACTTTGGATGCCGATCATCGTCATGCTCGGCGTGCTCTGCAGTTGCAAGGAGGAAGTGAAGGAAGACCTCCTGTATGAGGAGGACGCCGTCTACTTCGATTGGGTCGGCAAGAGCATCGACGAGGTCTACTTCAAGTTCACTTCACTCAAGGGCGAGCACATCGAGCTTTCCCGCTATCGCGGCCGGGTGGTGTTGCTGGATTTCTGGGCGACTTGGGGACCTCCCTGCATCGAGGCGATTCCGGAAAAGATGGCCGCCTACAAGAAATACCAGCACATGGGCTTTGAGATCATCGGTGTCAGCGCCGATTTCGATCAGGCGGATTTGGAGAAGGTGATCAGCCGGGAGAATATTCCCTGGCCGCAATACTTCAATCCGCGAGGCAAGGATAACGCCGCGGTCAAGACTTTCGGCATCACGCATTTTCCCAGCATGTGGCTGATCGATCGCAAGGGGGTGGTGCGCTACATCAGCGCGGGGCACAGTCTGTCCACCAAGGTTGAGACCTTGCTGCGCGAAGGCGGTGCCCCCGCATCCAAGTCGGGCAAGACGCCAAGTTGGAAGGAACGCATCATGTCGTCTTTTGGATCCGAGGAGAAAGAGGATCCGGTCGCGGCGCAGGACGAGATCATGCGAGAGCCCGAACAGTATCTCGAAGTGAAGAACGTCATGATCACCGCCTCCCGGAGGATCGCAACCCTCAAGACCCAAAACACCACGCACCAACTGGTCATCGGCAAGCAGATCGATGTTCAGACCAAGTCCGGCAAGGTCCTGTTGACCTGCAAGGAGATCAACCGCGACGGCCTCGTGATGATGGTGCCGGGCAACGACACCCCGATTCGGGTGGCGTTCTGAGAAGTTGGCTGGCCTCAGCCCCTCTGGGCCAATCTTGCCGGTCGATTATGAGCCCGGCGGCGGAGCAAGGCCGGACACGGCGATAGAGCAGGCGAATGACAAGGTAGACACACGCACCCGCGCTCATCATGTTGGCGATCATGCCGAGCATAAAGGCGCGTCCCCACACAAGTTTGTCCATTGCCTGATCGGTCATGTTGCCCGCATCGTCCACCGGCGGCTCGGCCTGGAGAAGGAAGTTTCCGGCGCGGATGTTGAAGAAGAAAAGAATCGGCAATGCAAATGTCAGGCTCGCACCGCCGATCAGGCCGGCTATGGCGTGACCGCCAAACGCGCGCGCGAAGAAACCGGAGATCAACACTCCGAAACCAAAGGTGGGTAGAAAGTTGATGATCATGCCGAGCGCGAAACCGCGGGCGATACGTTCGCTGGCGGCCCGGATGCGGAAGAGGCGGATCGCGTTGTAACGGAAATAGCGGACCATCCGCTC
>JAYPXF010000010.1:41744-46577 GCA_038154405.1 Verrucomicrobiales bacterium
GTCCAAGGGCGCGGGGCATCGTGGAGGTCCGAATTGTCCTGGTCCGTTTCCAAAATCGGCTGCGTCAATTTCGGCGTAGAGCAAAGGAAGTGCAAGTCGCGGAAGAAGAAATCGCAATGTCACGACGTTGCTTGGGCACCAGGTCGAATTGCGTTAGCAAGTCCGACAGGCGGCGCTACAGCTCGGGCATCGTTGTCTCGCTGTCGCCAAAGCGATCAATATCCAATCCCATGCGTTGGGCGATGCTGAGGTAGAGATTGCAGGCTCGCTGCTCCTCCTCGGATCGATTGGAGAAATCCAGGACCCGGCCCGACCGAATTGAACCGCCGCCTCCGCCCGCAAGAATCATCGGCAGATCGCGTCCGTCGTGACTGTCGCCGTTGAACATGTTGGATCCGAACTGCAGCATCACGTTGTCCAGCAATGTCGTGCCGGCGCCCTCATCAATCTGCTTCATGCGACCGAGCAGGTAGGCGAACTGCTCGACGTGGAATTGGTTGATGCGCTGGTAGGATTTCAGTTTGTCCGGGTTGTTCTTGTGATGGGAGATGCCGTGGAGCTGATCGTTCAGTACACCCTCGAGAAAACCGAATTTCATGTGCGAGACGTCACGGTTGAAGATGAGCGTCGCCACGCGGGTCTTGTCCATCTGCCATGCCAGCAGCAACAGGTCGCACATCATGCGCATGTGCTCGCGGACGTCCTGCGGCAGCTCCTCCGGTGGACGATCCATGTTCGGTTTGGTCAACGACGGTCGCCAACCCTCCAGCCGTTCTTCCTTGGTTGCGCGTTCGATTCGTTGTTCGAGATCGCGCACGCTGTGCGTGAACTCGTCCAGCTTGGCTTGATCCTGTCGGCCCAACTGACGGCGTAAGTCATTGGACTGCGCCAGAACAGCGTCCAACACGCTGCGATCGCGAAGCTGTCCTGAGGTGTCGAACAGTCGGTCAAATGCGGCTCGCGGAAAGACTTCCGGCGCGATGGGTGTGTTCTTGGAGGTCCATGACACAGTCGCGTAGTAGACCGAAGGCACGCCGCCCCGCAGTCCGTGTTCGGATGGTTCCACCGCCAATGTGAGACTGGGTACGGCGGTCTGTTTTCCGACATGGCGCGCAATCAACTGGTCGATCGAGATTCCTCCCTTCGGAATGAGCGACTGCTTGAACTGCACGCCGCTCAGGTAGTTTGAGAACAACGGCCAGTGCGGTCCGCTGGTATTGTTGAATACGTGCAGATCCTTCAACACCAGGATGTCGCGCCTGAACGGTTCCAGCGGTTTCAAAGTTGGTGAGAGCTCCATGGCATCACCATCACCATTGGCCCACCATTGATTCGGATTCACGCCGTTGGCAAACATCAGGCAGCCATAACGCCGCGGCGGCAATGACTTCGCGGCAGTCTTGGTCTTCCCGCCCGCAGCCCAGGCGAAGCTCTCCATCCAGGGCAATGTCAGCGTTGCGCCCAATCCCTTGAGCACTGCCCGGCGTGAAGTGGTCAGATTGTTCATGTTAGTTCTTGGCAATCGCCGTCGTTCTTCGATGGCGAAACTGTATGCTGGTCACGATCTCTTCGACGAGGGAGTCGAATTGGTAGCCGTCCTCTTTCAGGCGGCGGTTCATGCGGATCAACAATGCCTCGTCTCCCAGTTGCACGGCGCGGCCAAGGGCGTAGCCGAGGAGCTTACGGTTGAAGTGGGCGAAGAACTCATCGCGGTGGGTTTTCAGATAGTGCTTCAAGCCGGCGACGCCGCGCAGGTTCACGCCGTCGTGTGTGGTCGTCTCGGTCTCATAACCGCTGCGGAACCGACCGATCGGATCAAAGGCTTCCAAGGCGATGCCCGGGGGATCGATTTTTGCGTGGCAGGAAGCGCAGTTGGGATCGGCCTGATGAATCTCCAATTGTTCGCGAACGGTCTGACCCTGGTCATTGGTTTCGTCTTCAGACAAATCAGGCACGTTTGGAGGTGGGGCCGGCAGGCTGCGTCCGAGCACGTCCCGGTAGACCCAGGTGCCGCGTTGCACGGGGCTGGTCCGCAACGGCAGCGATGTCTTGGTGAGGAACAGTCCCATCGTGACCAAACCACCGCGTCCCTCCGGAACATCAACGCGGCGCATTTGGGGACCGCGGATTTGGGGCAACCCGTAGAACTTGGCGAGGTTGGCATTGGCGAAGGTGTAGTCGGCGCTCAGGAGATTCTCCAAGGACTCGTCGTTCATGAACAGGTCGGCAACGAACTCGATCGTTTCCGCCAACATCGCCGATCGGATGGTCGGAGTGAACTCGGCAAAGCGTTTGGAGTCCGGTCCGTTGAAATCCTCGAAACTTCCGAACTGCCAGAGTTGCGAGGCAAATTCCGTGGCCAGCGATCGTGCCCGTTCGTCGTTCAACATTCGCCGGGCGTGTTGGCGGAGAACGCCCGGGTTGGTCAAATCGGCAGCCGCGATCAGATGCTCGTCCGGAATGGATCCCCAGAGGAAGAACGACAATCGACTGGCGAGCTCACGCGCCGACAATGGTCTGGTAGCAGTCGACGTGAGGAGGCTCTTGCCTTTCAAGTCCTTGGCGTGAGCCTCCTGACGTCGGCTGCTACGAGGATAGAGGAAATCAGGCGATGCCAGGACGGCAAGCAATGCGCCCTTGGCGGCCCCGTCGAAGCTGAATCCTCGCTCGCGAGTCTCACGATAGATCTTCGTCAGGGTTTCAATCTCGGTGGATGTTGGCGGCCGTCGCCACGCTCGCGAGGCAAACTCCTTCAGCGGAATCATCAGCCCGCGTTCATCGTTTTGCAGAATTGGCTCCGCCACCGCGGCCAGGTGGTCTTCCAGTTCGCGGAGTCTTGCGAGATCACTCTTTGTTGCATTGGCCAAGACCTCCTTTGCCGTCAGGTGATACGGAAAGTTGGGTTCATGCCGATCGGCCGAATGATCCGGCCAAGGACCGCCGATTGCCTGGATGCTGGTGCGGGTCCAGTCGGCGAAGACATTGCGTTCCGCGTTCAGGCCGATCTTCGTCTTGTTGGCTTCCGAAAGGTTGCGTTTGCGCAGGGCGCGGGCGAGTTCCTTGCTCTTGGATTCCTGGCTGGCGGCATTGCGAGGTTTGCCACCGAACACCGGACGCCGGGCGATGAAGCTCTGTCGCCTCGGTTTGAAATCGAGCACCAAGGCCTGGACGCTGGAATTGCCGCGACTGCGTTCGTCCAGCGACATCTCCACTTCGAACACGAGGGCGTTCGCGGGCACGTTGAACTTCAGGCCGCCGGGAGGGCGCACGCCGACCTCGTCCGGACCGATCGTCTTGCCGGTGTCGTAGTGTTTGCCGAAAGCGTAGTCCCTCCCGCTGTTGGCGCCTTTCAATTTCACCACGTCTTGCCAGGGCTTTGATGTCCCGTCCTCGAAGACGATCCGACCGGCGCGCCAGCGACCGGTTTCCCCCCGATTGCCATCCCCGGCGTCGCTCACGATCAGGAATAGCTCTCTGGCGTCGCGGACTTCGATGCGGAACGGCCAGTATCCGTCTGCGGCGGCCGCCAGGACCTCTTCCCTAGCCTCGTGGTAACTGATCTCGTAGGACGGGGCAAAGTCTTCCGAGTTGGCAACTGAGATTCCCGTTTTCTTGCCGCTCACAATCGATCGACACTCGTCGATAATCATCTTGCGTGACGCGTTAGCGGGCAACTGGTGCCAAGCTTTCGCCCAGGAAGGGCGGCTTGGGATTTTCAGCCGACAGGATCTTCCACCATTTCTCCAGAATGACGGCCGACAGTTTGAACTCATCGAGACTGGTGAATTGATCGAATCCGAACTTTCGATTCGATCTGTTCTGGTAGCGCCAGGCGGCATGCAGATACGCCGTGTGCACGAAGCCGAAACGTCTGTTCAGTGCGTTTCGATGTTCCTCGCCCCATTTCTGTTGTTGGCCGACATACCACTCGATGATCTCGTTGACCGCCTCCTGTCGCGCCAGGCGTGGTTCATCGATCGGAATTCTCGGAAAGCGTCTCCACTTTATTCCGGTCGCGGGAGAAACCCGCAGGTGCGCGAGTGCGTCTTTCGCCGCGTCGAGATACCGCTCCAATTGCGCGGGCGTCATGCTCTGGGCTTCGCCGACGTTGCTGAACCCTTCGCCGGCACCGCCTTCGTTTGGCAGAAAGCGTCCGGCATCCGTCACGATACCGCCGCTCAGGTCCCGGATCACATTGCGATATTCATGTGGCGTCAGGCGGGCCATGACCAAGTGTCCCGGATCATCCTTCTGCTCGGTGGCAATTCGCTTTCGAATCTGTAGTGCGAAATCGATCATCTGCTGTCGTTCTTTTGCAGATGGTTTGCGCTTGGCCTTCGCGGGCGGCATTTCCGAATGCTCCAACGAATGGACCACTCGTCTCAGGGATTGGGCCACCCGGGGATCGGCCGCCGGATTCTTGAAGAAGGAGTAAAGATCGAGTTCCGCTTCCGCCTGTGAATCGTCGTGGCAATCAAAACAGTAGTTTTCGAACAGGGCCGGGGCTGCGTGCACCTTGGATTGAACAACGCCGCACGCAAACAGGAGCGCAAGTAAGGCGGGCATGGTGCACTTGACGTTCATGTGTGGTCGGAAGCTACGAGGCTGGAATCTGATCGCCAATAATACTTTAGGGTAATGCGGGGAACGGAGTGGCCGGTGAGTCCATTGGCACGAGACGCAGGAAACTTCTCGCCCCGAGAACGATTGGTTCCTGCGATGGCAAGGGAGGGATGTATTGGTGTTTAATTAGTTGATATATCTAAATATGTAGATATATTGGGATTGTGAGCAGGGCAAAAGACAAACTGATACCGCTGGAAAGTTTGGAGA
>JAYPXF010000010.1:46587-50492 GCA_038154405.1 Verrucomicrobiales bacterium
AGATGGCGTCGGAGTGCCTGCGCACGATTGCTCATCCGCATCGCCTGCGAATGATCCAGATGCTGCTCGACAAACGTTACACGGTCGGCGAACTGGCCGAGGCTTGTGAAATCCAGAGTCACATCGCATCAGGGCATCTGCGGCTGATGAAACATTGTGGTCTTCTCGAACCGGAACGTGAGGGGCGCAAGACCTACTACCGGGTTGCCGAGCCTCATCTCGCGAACATCATGCAATGTATCAAGGCTCGCTTTGGCGCCGCTTGAGAGGCGTCCATTTTTTGAGTTAAAACATCTTAATATCACTATATTTAGATAAAGAATCATATTACTGAGGATTGAATCGTGAAAACGGAACCCAAGACCATCGTGGCCGCTGAACTGGGTCGCCGGATCAATGCGGGAGAAGAGATTGAACTGATCGACGTACGACGCCGGCAGAATTTGGCGAGGTGCACGCTTCGACCGCGATCAACCTGCCGCTGGATGATCTGGATCCCGCGGGCTTTCTGAAGGATCGCAATGGCAACGCAGGGGATCCGCTTTACGTTATCTGCCGCTCCGGTGCCCGGGCAGTCCGTGCGTGTCGCGAATTTCAAAAGGCGGGATTCGAGAACGTCGTGAACGTTTCCGGTGGTACTGAGGCGTGGGCGGTTGCGGATCTGCCTGTCGTTCGCGGCCGTAAGGCCGTGTCGCTTGAACGCCAAGTCCGTATTGCCGCGGGATCAATGGTGTTGGGCGGGGTCTTGCTTTCCGCCTTTGCCCATCCCAATTGGATCTGGCTGTCGGGCTTCGTTGGAGCCGGACTGGTGTTCGCCGGTATCACCGACACCTGTGGCATGGGAATGCTGCTTGCACAGATGCCGTGGAACCGACGCTGACCGCCCATTTCGTCGCGGTTGGGGATGACTGATTTTTCATCCCGATGGGGGGAGGTATTGGTGGGAAAACGATTGCCTTGAAACATCACGATTCGAGCGAGCGCGATCGCACCCCTATTCGATTTGGTCTGTTTGGAATCCCAAATAGGCGTCTTGTGGTTAAAAAAGCATGATTTCATGGGCTTTTTGGGTCTGCAGGCCGGATTCTTGGCTTGGAGACATAGGTATTTCATGTGACCTACATTTTCCCTTAGGGGTGGTCCCCTACCTACGATGGGGAGGGCGTCCCGATTTTGGAAATTGGGATCGGTGGCAAGCTGATTTCAGCCAAGACCACTGTTAGCCACTAGACACATGGAAGTAACCAACAGCATCAAAGCAGGGATCGCCACCGCCCTCGCATTCGCCCTCACCTCCGCAGCCCAAGCCGCCAACTACCCCGACTGGGTCAAGAAAGCTCGGCTCGCGGGTCTCTCGCTTCAGAGCGACGCCTCTCAGATGCAGATCGAGCAAGGCATCATCAAGCTGAAGAACGAGAATGTCTCGGTCGTCGAGCTAGACACCTCACTTTCCAAGTATTGGACGGACGAAGAGTTCGCCAATGAAATCGCCTTCATAAACACGGTTGCCCAGGAGATTCACAACCAGGGCATGAAGGTGGTTGTCTACTACCCGGCCATGGAAGTGGTCACGCCGGGTGGTGAGACCAACAGCCGTTCGATGTTCAAGGATCATCCGCAGTGGGTGCAGAAGGGCATCAACGGCCAGGCTAATGTCTTCTACGGCAGCCAGGAAGACTGGGTGAACGACGGCGACGAAAGCTGCTGGATGAGCCCGAACAGCGGTTACGAAGATTACTTCAAGGCCCGTTGCGCCCAGCTTGTCACCAATACGGTGGTGGACGGCATCTGGGTGGATGTGCCGCTCTATCTCGACACCGGCGCCCCTTGGTCCGACGTTAGCCCGGGCGCTGCAGCCGCTTACGAAGCCTGGAGTGCTGCGCGCGGTGACAACAACGGTCAAGGTTACTCCGCTCCGACCAACGATGATTTTGACGATGCCGGCTTCCGCAACTGGCTGCTCTGGCGCCACGAGAATCTCGCGCTCTTCATCGACAACGTCCGCGGCGGTCTTCACACGCTCGATCCGAACTTCATGGTGGTCATCGAAACCTACCCGATGGATTACATGGACACGGTCTGGACGGGACTTGATCCGGTTTACATGAACCGCACCAACAACTTCCTCCGCGTCTGGGAGGTCGACAGTGTTTCCAACGCCAAGGCGATGAAGTATTCCAGCATCGAGGACTTCAGCAACAAGATCGCCATGTATAAGTGGGCACGCGGCATCGATCGCGACATGCCCACCTGGTCGTTTGTTTACGGCTTCGAAGGCCTGGACATGGGATTGACAATGGCCGCTTCCGTTGCCGCCAAGAACGCTCCCTTCGAAAGCCAGACGCCGATCATGACCAAGACTTCCGACGCCCAGACCCGCACCCGCTGGTATGATTTCATCGAGCAGAACGAAGAAGCGCTGCTCAACGTTGATCGCATGGCCCGCGTCGGCATGTGGTTCTCCTCCACCACCCGCGAATACCGCGACATGGCGGACGGCGCTCAATACGGCATGTATCTCGAAGAGAATCCTCCGACACCTGATTCTGACTGGTGGGCCCAGGTCGGAAACTCCTCCCTCCGCTGGGCCCCGCACTTAGCCGGTTGGCGCGGTGCCGCCCACGGCCTTCACCAACTGGGCGTGACTTACAAGGTCGTGCAGACTCCGGGAGTCGACGCCGCCCAGATAGGCGATGTGAACTTCCTCTGGCTGCCGAGCGTTGGCTGCCTCTCCGATGCCGAAGCTCAGCTTCTCCGCGACTTCGTGAACAACGGCGGCACGATCTTCGCCACGGGCAAGACCCCGGGCATGTATGACGAAACGGGCGCCGCCCGCTTACAGAGCGCGCTCGATGATGTTTTTGGATTTAGTGGTAATGGCAATCCGGTGGCACGGATGAACGAATTCGGGCAGGGGGTAGCGATCTATCGCCCCGACTTAAATGGTGCCGATTTGTTCGCAGGTCAAGGTGGCAACAGTGGTTTGGCTACCCGCACCCTTGGCGAAGTGGAACAGATCGTTCGCATTCATACTCGGGACGACTTGATCGTATCCCTCCCCGAAGGCGTTTTCATGGATCTCTCCGAGGTCACCGCCAACCAGCAACACGCTTACATCGTCAACTACTCCGGACTCCAGCAGCCGCTGATCGTCAATCGCATCGACCTCCCCGTCCAATACCGCGCTCCGGAAGGCTTCACGGTCACCGGCGCCACGGTTCACAGCCCCGACGCCGCCGGCACTTCCGGCAGTGTTCCGGTTGCGGAAGTTGCTCACGGGGTTTTCGAAACCCTCGTCCGCGTCGATCAGTTCGCGATGATCACCTTCGACCTCGCTCCTATCACTCCCGCAGCTCCGCAGGGCCCGACGCTCAACTGGGTGAATGCCGCCCGCCAGGAAGCGGTCACCACCGGCCTCAACTTCATCCGCACCAAGATGCGCGACAACAACGCTCCGGTGCCGGTCCGCTACGGTGTCCGCACCAACCTCAAGGACAATAACTACGACACCGACGTTTACACCGGTGGCCATCACGTCACCGGCGAGCACATGGGTCTCTTCCTCCGCGTCAGCAGCCTGGCCGGCGACCAGCAGGCCTTCAACGAAGGCTACGAGTTCGTCAAAGAAATCCTCTACAGCAAAGGCTACCACGTCATCGGCTGGTCGATGCACAAGGACAAGCACAAGCGTTTCCTCCAGGCCGACGAGCTCAACGGCCAGGCCGTGCAGCTCACCGCCAACGCCCCCCTCGATGATCTCCGCGCCATCCACGGCCTGCTCGACGGCGAATACCTCAACCCCGCCGCCGCCACTTTCGCACGTAAAGCCCTGAACGGTTTGTTCTGGACCAGCGTCACCGACCAGAAGCGCGGCATCGCCCCGATGTTCCCGAACTACGGTGGCG
>JAYPXF010000011.1:0-8342 GCA_038154405.1 Verrucomicrobiales bacterium
TTGTCGGTGGTGTCTGATCGCCATGAGGTAGATCGTGTCGTCCTCCAGCTGAAACCGGATGTGGTAGGGGAATCTCTTGAGGTTGAGGCGGCGCCAACCGGAGTTGTCGAAGTGACATCGATTAGGGAACTGCTCGATTCGCTCGAGCGCTGTCTTCAGTTCAGAGCGGAATTCTTCGGCCAAGGTTTCTCCGATGTCCCGATACCACAGGACGGCGGTCGCGATGTCGTCGGCGACCTCCGGGTGGTGGATGAGGTTCACTTGGAGGTGAGTTGATCGACCTTGGACCAAAGCTGTTCGTGGCTCAGGCCTTCCACTTTGCCGGACTTGAGCTCGTCGAGGCGTCGGGTGACGTCCTCATCGGAGACTTCGTAGTCGGGTGGCGGCAGGGTCTTCAGAGCGAAAGCAGCCACAGCGGCACGGCCTTCCAAAGGCAGACGCGCCACTTCCTCCTGTAGGGCTTCCAGTGAACTCATTGGAGCAAGGTATCCCAAAGTTCCCGTTCTCGAAAGGGTGGATTGTGTGGCGGATCTGGGAGTGTCGGTTGAAGAAGTCGCCGGAGGTTTGTGTGCGGCGGATCTTGAGAATGCTGACTAAGGCGTAAGGCTGAAGGATCAAGGCTTAACCACGGAGGCTCGAAGAAGACAAAGGGCACCATGACCTGATCAACCACGGAAGGGACGGAATACACGGAAAGGGACCGGTATTGATTCGCTATTCTGTTTCCGTGTCTTCGGTGTGACTTGTCCTGAGCCAGTCGAAGGATTCCGTGGTTGTGATTCGCAGGTCTTTATTCTTCGCTGTCGGCTGGTGGGCAGTGTTTCCCCACGAGGGCGTGTACTTCGGAAAGGCTGAAGGGCTTGGCGAGGACGCCATCGAAGTGATCCGGAGCCGGGCAATCTTGGAGGGTGCCGGAGAAGGCGAGGACGGGGACTTCCGGCAGTTTCTCTCTGATCTCGGATGCGAGTTCCATTCCGCTCATTCCGTGCATGAGCAGGTCGGTGATGACGAGATCAAAGGGATGATTGCGGCGTTCGATTTCTTGGAGCGCGTTCGGGCCGGAACTGCAGGTGGTGACGTGCAGGTCCTGGCGCAGACTCAGCATGCTGTTCAGCAGTCGACGGAGGGCGGGTTTGTCGTCGACTACAAGAATGTCGTACATGGCCAGTGCGGTGCTCGTCCCTTGAAAGTCGAAGATTGATTCGAGGTCTTTCACAGCACCCCCCGAAGTTTTCTGGATGAACCCCAGGGAGCCGGGCTGAACAGGGCGGCAGCGGCGGTCATGGAGATGTCGGCCAACATCAGTAGCGTGGTCTATCGGGGAGATGTAAACGCCGGATGAAAAGTGCGGCAGGGGGCGGCCGAGGTCTCCTCAGGCTTGGTAATCTTCCGCGAGTTCCGCCGAAATTTTTTCAATGGCCTCTGACATCATCCGGCAGCAGGGAATCGACTCGCTTTTGATGGTCTCCATTATTTCACGGCAACGACCTCGGAGCATTGTGGATTCTTTCTGGGTCCGGGTCATGTCCTCCACGTCGGTCGCCAATGCCGCCATCTTGGAAAGTCCGAAGATCTTGAATGTGCCCTTCAATGAATGGGCTTTGCGGTTGAGTTCCTCGAGGGAGGCTTGCCCGCAAGAAGTGATTCCTTGATCAATCAGTTGTGGTACATCGTCCAGGAATTCGCGTGCCATTGCGATGACCTGTTCCGGATCCAACTCCCGGCACCATTCGCGCAAGGAATCTTCGGGGTTTTCGGTTGCTTCCTTGGTTGGACTTTCTTGGTGTTCCGATTTGTTGTCCGGCGTCTTGGTGAGCACCTCTCGCAGTGCGGCCAATCGGAGTGGTTTGGAGATGTAGTCGTCCATGCCTGCGGCCAGATACTTTTCACGGTCTCCGATCATCGCGTTGGCGGTCATCGCAATGATTCGCAGAGGAGGGCGAGCGCCGAACACTCCGATCTTCTCAAGTTGTCTGATTTCGCGGGCGGCGCTCATGCCGTCGAGTTCCGGCATCTGGATATCGCTGAGCAGGATGTCATAATGGTGGGCGGTGACAGCTTCTACGGCCAGTCGTCCGTTCTCGACCACGTCGGCCGAATAGCCCAGTTGCTCCAGATTCAGAATCGCCAACTTGCGGTTGGTTTCGTTGTCTTCTGCCAACAGGATCTTGAGTTCCTGCCCTCGATGCAGAGAGTTTTTAGTATCCGCAAAACTGACTTTCGGCGCGACGTTCTTGACCTCCGACGGGTCGAACAAGCCGAGGAGGCGGCGCTGACTGACCGGTTGGATCAAGTGACGGCACGCAAGATTGCGCATGACGGGTTTTGCGCCCATGGGAGACATCACGAACAGTTTGCCGGATGCTTTGGAAGGCAGAGGCCAAGTCGGAATCTCGCGATCGGCAATTTGGGCGAAGTGTCCGTCAACGATGAGCAACCAATTTTCACTGCGCTTTATCAACCGCATGGCGGGATCATTCCAAGCCGTTGCCGTTGCCGCCCGTATGCCGAGCTTTTGCAGTTTCCTCGCCAATTCCCGCGCGGTTGAAGTCTGACGGGACAGTATCAGAGCGGGTCCCGCAAGATTTGGTTGCGGATACGATTCGAGGACTTCGTTTTGAACCGCTTTGAGAGGGAGAGAAAATTGGAATGTTGACCCGGACTCGAGTTCACTCCGAACGGCGATCTGACCACCCATGAGCTCCACCAGGCGTCGGCAGATCGCCAGCCCAAGTCCGGTTCCGCCGTAGCGTCTTGAAGTCGAGGAGTCCGCTTGGCTGAATGGCCGGAACAGACGGTCAACCTGTTCTGGCGCAATACCGATTCCGGTGTCCCTGACTTCGAACTCCAAGTGGAAAAGCTCTGAATCGTTGGCGAATTCTGTCGCCTTGACGGAAAGCTCAACAACACCGGACTCGGTGAATTTCACCGCGTTGCCGAGAAGATTCACGAGCACTTGGCGGACACGATGTTTGTCCCCGAGGAAGGATTTCGGGAGTTTTCCGATTTCTTTAAGAATCAGCTCAAGATTCTTTTCCGCTGCACGAGGGACAAAAACGTCCATCGATTTTTCGATACATTCCAACAGCTCGAATTCCTCCTCCTCGATGCTGAGGCGGCCAGCCTCGATCTTGGAGAAATCCAAGACATCGTTCAGCAACGAAAGAAGTGCTTCGGCATTGTCATGTATGTGGGATGTGAAATCTGCCTGCTCAGCCTGCAGCTGCGTCTGCCTGAGCAGTTCGGAGAACCCGATGATGCTGTTCATCGGGGTGCGGATCTCGTGGCTCATCATTGCCAGAAATGCGCTCTTGGCGCGATTGGCTTCCTCGGCGGCATCCCTGGCATGGATCAGCTGTTGCTCGGCTTCGGCACGCCGGCTGATCTCTTGTTCAAGATGGCGGGTTTCCTTGGCTAGCTGCGAGGTGCGCTCTTCGACCGCTTGTTCCAGAGTGTTGATGACCCGCCCGAGAGTTCCGCTGAGTTCAACAATTTCTTGGGCGCCACGAACCGTCGGTTGAAATGGCTGTTGGCACTCGATGGACCGCGACGCGTCGCGGGTAAGGGTTACCAGGGGCTTGGAGATCCTTCGCAGCAGCCAAGCCAGGAGCAATACGACCCCGAGGAAGAATGTGAGTGTGAAGATCAGGTGGGCGGCCTGTTCGTTTCCGGCAGCAGTTCGCAATTCACGCTCGAGAACAGCTTGCTTCGCTCGCGACTCAATCGCCACGGTTTCAAAGCGGTCAACCAACTGCATGGACAAATCGTCGAACTTGTCGAGCTGTTCCGGAGACACTGCTTCGCCGGTTTTCGCAATCTTTCGCACGACCGTTTCCAGTTCGTGCAGCAGAAGGCTGAGATCAAGCAGGTTCTCACGGAAACCGGATGCATCACCCCGGCCTCCTATGTTCTGGATCTCACGCTTTGCAAGACGGGCATGGTCCAAAAGCCCCGGCAGCATCATCGGCTGATCGGTCGTCAGGTAGAGATCCATGGCGGTCAACATTGAATTCAAGATTTCCTCCAGCGCTGCAATCCTTGCGTTCGAGAGTTCAGCTGAAGAAAGCCTCTGTTGCCGGTGCAACACCATCTCCCCGGACCATTTCTGTTGAAAACCAAGAAGCGCTCCGCCCACCGCGACCAAAGTCACGGTCATCAAAAGGCGCGACCTGATTGTCATGTGAGATCCGAACATAACCAAAAATCTCGCGGGTTTGGGGGGATGTCAACCTTCAACCTACTCCGAATGGAGTATGACTCCGCGGTAATCAGGTGGTGTCAGCAGTGGCAAGAATCCTACGCTTCTCAGATTGTTCCCGTTTCATAGACGTAGCACGCGATCTCCAAGGACCGAGGGGCTTTCCAATTCTTGTTTGCACCAATCCATATCGCGCCCGTTCAGCGGCTTGCTTCGCTCTGAGCAGCGAATGGCAGCCAAGAGCTGAAACGTATACCGAGCGGGTCTTTTGCGACTTGAGCGTCCATGGAAGCTCAGGCAGATCATACCCTGTGGCCCGGGCCCACTTGAGAATCCTTCTGACCTGAGTGTGGTAACGGATCTTTTCCAACCTCCATAGATTCCAGAACCGAGGTTTTCCCGGACCCAAGTGGGCAACGCAGGCGTTCACATCTTGGTTGAATAGGTAGTCTTGCATCGGGGGAGCGTCATATGCGAACGCCAACAACGAATTCAGCACTGATTCGTCGAGCCGGTTACACGCTTCGGAGTCAAAGTCGTATTCGATTCGGGTGTCATACCTTGGAAGAACTTTTGTCATCTGATTCTGCCATTTCCTGACGAATCCGAGATAGTGGCGATGAATGGTGAGATTTCCTCCGATTACGGTGTTGGTGATCGCAGGCGTTTCTCGTTCACCAACATTCTCCCGCTATCGGTCAAGCACGACACTCGGAACACACCCGGGTTCTTCGTGAGAACCATACCGGTTTCGAAATACCGCAGCGTCTTCCGCTTGGGATTTGCGTCGACTCAGGATTCCCGGTTTCGACGGGTTCAAGCAATCGAATATATCTCCTGTGACAATCGAATCACCGTCTAAGAGGGTTATAATTTCGGACTCCCGAGCGCCGCCGAGGAGAATCGCTTCGGCTTTACGAGTGGCCGCATTCCCTCGGTAGGAGGGGTCCGCACGATGTACTTTGGTTTCCGGAAACTGCTCCAACAGCCCAACCTGAGCATCTGTCGGATCTACCCCAAAAGACGTCGATGTGGCATCTGACCCGATGACAGCGAAGCGATCCCAACAAGATTTAGACCGGAAGGACGCAGTCTTGATCAGTGATGGTGACCACGGCCGGTTTGCTCCGAACCGTCCTCTGCCGTATGTCTTTTCCAGCCACTGATTGACTGTTGGCAGTTACAATGCCGAAACTCCTTCCGGCCTAATTCTGGTAATAAAACACCCATTTTCCAGAATTGGCTTGATCTGTGAAACCTCTACCTCTTTTTGCAATACATTTGCATATGGGTTCTGGTATCCATGCAATTGGCACAGCAAGTGTAAGGGCGCAAACGCACTGATCCATTCGGTTGAAGAATACGTCTTAGACTGAAGTGCCTGTTGACGCCGGATCAATCTCCCCCCGTAACATTGGTTTCGACCGAGGGTATGATGATTTGAAGACTCAGCCGAGGAATGCCCGGATGTAGGGCTCGAAGAGGACGGGTTCCAGGAGGAAGGAGTCGTGGCCTTTTTCGGAGTGGACGGTGATGCGGGTGGAGTCGACGCCGGCCTGTTTCAATTGTTCGGCGAGTTGGGCCTGTTCCTCGGGATAAAAGCAGACGTCTGAATCGATGGAGAAGATGTGGAAGCGCTGCCCGGCGCAACGGGCGAAGGCTTCCAGCGCCGTGTCACATCCGGCTTCCTTGGCGAGGTCGAACTGTTGCCAGGCGTTGATGATGCGGAGGTAGGTGTTGGCGTCAAAGCGGCGGGTGAACTTCTGGGACTGATGGAGCATGTAGGACTCCAAGGTGCTCGACAATTGATACCAGGAGAGGTTGTCCGCGCTGGTCAGGTGTTCCGAACGGGCACGTTCCTGCATGGCGGCGAGTGACACGTAGGTCTTGTGTCCGATCATGCGGGCGACGGCCAGTCCGCGATTGGGCGGATCGTTCGATTTGTAGTCGCCACCGCAGAACCCGGGATCGGTTTCGATGGCAAAGACCTGTTCGAAGTTGTGTACCCGTTGCAGCGGGGTGACCTCGTAGCCGGTCGCTATCGGAACGACGTTGGCCGCGCGTTCGGGATAACGGGTGGCGAGATTCAGAGCGAGGATGCCTCCAAGGGAAGCCCCCACCACTGCGTGCAGCTTCGTGATGCCCAGGGCATCGACAAGGCGCAGTTGTGAATCGACGATATCGGAAATCCTGATCCCGGGAAAACTGCTGCCGAATGGTTCTCCCGTGACGGGATCCGGCGAATTTGGCCCGGTTGAGCCATAGCAACCGCCGAGGTAATTGGCACAGATGACGAAGTGGCGGTCGGTATCCAATGCCTTTCCGGGACCAACGAAATCGTTCCACCAACCGGTCCGGCATTCGTCGGTCCAACGATCGCCGATCTCCGGCACGGATGGATTGATCCCGGCGGCATGTTGGCTGCCGCTCAGGGCATGAAAGACAAGCACGGCATTCGACGCGTCGGCGTTCAGTTCGCCGTAGGTCTCATACGCCAGCGTCGCGTGCTGGAGGCTTTCGCCACCGGCGAGAACGAGCGGTTCCTCGGCGGTGGCGACAACCTGAAAACGGGTCTCTACGCGATCGGGAATCATGAAGTGAAAAGTCGACCCGGCCGAAACGGTTCTTCCGGCCAGGTCGAATACAAAACAATCAAATCAGGCCTTGGCCGCGTTCAGAGCCTGTTCCAGATCGGCGATGATGTCGTCAGCATCCTCGATGCCGACGCTCAGCCGCACCATCTCCGGTGAGATGCCCGCGCCGCGCTGCTGCTCTTCGTTCAACTGCGAATGCGTGGTGGTGGCGGGGTGGATGGCGAGGCTCTTCGCATCACCGACGTTGGCGAGGTGCGAGAAGAGTTTCAGCGAGTCGATGAACTTGCTGCCGGATTCCTTGCCGCCCTTGATGCCAAAGACAACCATCGAGCCGCCCTTGCCCTTGAGATACTTCTTGTTGAGTTCGAACATCGGGTCGTCTTCGAGTCCGGGGAAGCGCACCCATTCGACGTTCGCGTGGTCCTTGAGGTAGCGGGCCACCTTGTCGGCGTTGGCGCAATGCTTCTCCATCCGAAGCGGCAGCGTCTCGATGCCCTGCAGGAACATCCACGAATGATCCGGTGAAATGCAGGCCCCGAGGTTCCGCAACGGCACGGTGCGCATGCGCAGAATGAACGCCAGCGGAGCGAGCATTTCCGGCAGGTCGTGCCCCCAGCGGAGGCCGTGATAGGAGGAGTCGGGTTCATCGTAGAGCGGGTGTTTGCCGGCGTTCCACTTGAACCTGCCACTGTCGACCACGATGCCGCCCAGTCCGGTGCCATGACCACCAAACCACTTGGTAAGCGAATGAACCACGATATCAGCACCGTGGGAAAGCGGCTGGGTGAGGTACGGAGTGGAAAAGGTCGAATCGACCACCAACGGCAGCCCGGCATCATGGGCCACCTTGGCGACCGCCTCGAGGTCCACCACCTCAAGTGCGGGATTGGAAACGGTTTCACAGAAAACCGCGCGTGTCTTGTCGTCGATGGCGTCGGCAAAGTTCTGCGGATCGTTGGAGTCCACGAACTTCACCGTGATGCCGAATTTCGGCAGGATGTCGTTGAACTGGGTGTAGGTGCCGCCGTAGAGGTTGCGCGCGCTGACGATGTTGTCGCCGGCCTGGGCGAGGTTGATGATGCTGTAGAACACGCCGCTCGTGCCCGACGCGAGACCGAGACCGGCCATCTCATGCGCACCCTCGAGCATGGAGACGCGTTTCTCGAGTACGTCCGTGGTCGGGTTCATCAGGCGGGAATAGATGTTCCCGAGTTCCCTGAGCGCGAAGAGATTCGCCGCATGTTCAGTGTTGTTGAACTGGAATGCAGTCGTGCGATAGATCGGCACGGCGCGGGCAGTGGTGGTCGGGTCCGGTTGCGAACCCCCGTGAAGACAAATGGTATCGAACTTCATTTTTGGATGGCCGAAAACGCCGGCCCGTCCGATGAGCCTGCCAGAACCCGCGGGAGGCACACAAGCACGAGAACCACGTGCGGAGATCATCAAGCCGGAACGGGAGCCCGCCGACCAGGAACCGGAGAATGACGAACCGGACGCCACCGCCCACGTGGCGGATCGGTCGCGATGTTTTCTGCCGGACCGAAAGCGCG
>JAYPXF010000011.1:8352-48027 GCA_038154405.1 Verrucomicrobiales bacterium
TTTCCGAATCAGGGTTTGGTGGTTTCGGTCGGCGACCTGGCATGCGGACAAGCGCATCCTGCCCAGTCTCCCTTCGGCTGCCTCAAAGTTGTTTGAGAGGAATCAGTCGCGCCGTATTTCATGCCTCACGACGGGCGGCCATCACGCCATTCCCTCTGCTTTCAGCACTTCCTGGGCGCAGGTCCGACAGACTCCGTGGCTGATACGTCTGACCGCATCAGTCAGGAGGGCCTCCGCCGGGGGGATCCGACCATCGCGTGCTTTCACCGCCCGGCACCACGTACAGATGACGATCATTTCATCCACTGATGCGGGGGTGGCATCCATCTCAGCCGCGGATCGCAAACATTCGCGATAGCGGAAGGCGCCTTGGATGAGGGTGGCCAAGTGACGGGGATCGGCCGGTTTGGTCAGGTAGGCGTAGGGAAACGTAGTTTTGGCTTCGGCAACCAGCTGGTCGTTGCGATGGCCGGACACAAACACCATCAATGCCGTGCTCACTTTGGCCACCTCGATTCCGTTCATGTCGCCTTCGAGATCGATGTCGAGCAGCAGCACCGCGGGATCTGCCTGCCGGGCCATGGCGATCGCTTCAGGGCCCGCGCTGACGGCTGGCAGGGTGTCGATTCCGGCTTGGCTAAGCTGATCGCGAATGAGGCGCTGGTAAACGGGATTGTCTTCCACGGGAAGCACGAGACGATCGCCTTCACGGTCGGGAACGGGTTGTGGATCTTGCGACGGGTTCATCGGGAAAGGGCTCGGCAACGTTCGCCGGTCGGCATCCATGTTCCCATCCGTACAGTCACTGAATTTCGGTTCACTCCGCGGATGTGCGGAGGTATCGGCGGGGTCGACGACAATCGATGTTCTCGATGAACACAGGGCAATCGTAGGGGTCGGGGCTTGTGCGGAAACGATGCGGGCTCTAGCCTCGCGGCCGATGTCGAGGCTGCCTTTCGAATTGCAACTGGCGCTGCGTTACCTGCGGCCCAAACGCACGTTCGTTTCCATCATCACCCTGATCTCCGTGATCGGCGTGATGCTGGGGGTGGCGGTGTTGATCATCGTGATCAGCGTGATGAGCGGGTTTCACCATGACCTGCAACAGGCGATCCTCGGTTTCAGCGCACATCTGCACGTGGTCGAGAGAGGGAAGCCGATGACGAACCACATTCACGTGGCGGAAACGGTCCGGGGACATCACCGCACGCAGGCGGTGGCCCCGTTTGTGTTCGGCAAGGTGATGATCGAAACGCAGCCGAACAGCGGAACGTCCTCGACGGACGCGGTTCTCGTGCGGGGTGTGGATCCGAAGCGGGAGCATGAGGTGAGCGAACTGCCGGGAAGCATCAGGGAAGGGGAATTCAATCTGCGCGGCGACGGGGTGGTGGTGGGCATCGACTGGGCCTACAACCACGGCGTGCGGGTCGGTGATCGGTTGTCCGTGTTTTCGCCGACGAGCCTGATGCGCATGCGGGATTCGCGGAAGGAGGGTGAGGATGCACTGATCGCGCCGGATGAATTCACTGTCACGGGCATCTTCGACCTGGGATACCACGAGTACAATTCAACGATGATCGTGATGTCGCTGATGAATGCGCAGGATCTCTTCCAGCTCGGCGACGCGGCGCATGGGTTGATGGTGATTCTGGATGATCCTTACTACGCGCATTACTCCGCGATCGACATCAGCGGGACGTTGGGAACGAACTACTACGTGCGGACGTGGATGGAGACCAATTCGCGCTACCTCGAGGCGGTGATGGTGGAGAAGAACGTGATGTTTGTGATCCTGGTGTTCATCATGATCGTGGCGTCCTTCTGCATCGTGTGCACCCAGATCACCTTCGTCGTGCAGAAGACGCGGGAGATCGGTGTGTTGAAATCCATCGGCGCGACCAACCGGCAGATCATGCTGTTGTTCTTCGGCCAGAGTTTTGCGGTGGGCACGGCCGGCGTGGGCTGTGGTCTGGCATTCGGACTCACCGCTCTGCATTTCCGCAACGAGTTCCTGTTTTTCATGCGGAAATTTACCGGGATGCAGTTATTCCCTCCGGAGGTCTACGGTTTCTACAAACTCCCTGCCATCATCGTGCCCGGCGACATCGCGTTGATCTGTGGCGTCTCGCTGGTGATCTGCCTGATCGCCAGTCTGATACCGGCCATCAAGGCGGCGACGCTGCAACCCGTGGAGGCGATGCGCTATGAGTGACGCACCGCTGATCAAGGGGACAGACCTGGCGAAGACCTACACGATGGGGCGACGCGAACTCGAGGTGCTGAAGGGCGTGAATGTGGAAGTGGGTCGCGGCGAATTCGTGGCCCTCCGCGGAGCATCCGGAGCCGGCAAGAGCACCTTGCTGCATCTGCTGGGCGGATTGGACAAACCCAGCCAGGGGACGGTCGAATTCGAAGGGCGAGACCTGAAAACCTTGGGCAGCGCCAATCTGGCAACCCTGCGCAACCGGCGCATGGGTCTCATCTTTCAGGCCTATCATCTGTTGCCGGAGTTCGATGCGCTGGAAAACGTCTGTCTGGCCGCCAGCATTCAACGACGGGCACCGGCAGAAGCAGAACGGGAAGCGAAGGAACTGCTCACGAAGGTGGGCCTGAAAGATCGCTTTGACCATCGCCCTGCCGAATTGTCCGGAGGTGAACAGCAACGGGTGGCCATCGCCCGTTCGCTCATCAATCAACCGGCCTTGCTATTGGCAGACGAACCGACCGGCAATCTGGATTCTGCGACGGGTGGTGAAATCCTCGATCTGCTCGAGAATCTGCGGATAGAAATGAAGGTCACCATGATCATGGCCACTCATGATTCCGCCGTGGCGGCGCGGGCGCAGCGGGTGATTGAATTGAAGGATGGTCGGCTGGCCGACTGAGTCAGAAAAGGCGAACGCAGGGAGGACCGCAGATTGCTGAACACGGATTGTTGATTCTTGAAGTACCGGCTTCCTGTGCATGAACGGTTCTGTTACCCAAACAAACGGGTTGCAAACATGCAACCGCGAGGAAAGCGCCGCCATACCGGCGCGCACAAACATGCGACAGGGACATTGGTTCTGGAGGATCCGGAGAAGCCCGGAACGGAGGCAATCAGGCCACTGAGGGAGTGAGGGAGGAATCGGCAGACCAGTCTTCGCCGTCCTTGGATCCGAACTCCGATTCGAGTTGCTGATGCAGACTGTCAGGCCAGCCGTCAGTGAGGAAACGGTAGAGCCAGCCTTTTGATTTCCGGAGGCGGAGATAGGCGGCCTTCAGATCGAGCACCATCGTGAGGCGGCGGCAGGGGCAGTTGAGTTCGCCGACATCGTGGGTGGCCACGACCTTGAAGCCCATGACGCGGGTGTGAAATTTGTAGGGGCTGTGCTTCTCGCCCTCGAACACATCGGTGATGTAGTGGGTGTAGCCGCGTTCCAAGGTGTCACGGACGGCGGCGCGCATCAGGTTGGCGGCGGCGACAAAGTTGCGGCGCTCATCCGGCACGACCGCGAAGCGTCCGATTTCCGCGATGCGGTTGTCCTGCACGAATTTCTCCACGTCCAAGTCGCCGTCCACGGGTTTGAATCCGTATTCGTGATAAAGCTCCAATGGCGGATCGTACATCACGCGCAGGACACCGATGGCCTGGTTCTTCTTTGAAACGAGGAACCAACTCACGTCCTTGCGCTCCAGATCTTCTGCTTCAAAGACCTTGCCGCCGTCCTGGACCCACTCCTTTTCCTTCTCGTACGTAGCGCGCAAAACCTTGATGGCAGCCTGCCTGCCGTCTTCGGTTGTCACCCGTTCAACTTGGAGATTTTTCGCGCCGAACATGCTTCTTTCTGTCGGATTCAGGTTGCCACGATTTTCCGCTGAGTCGAGAGATTTCCTGCATGACGGCATGGTGGAATGCCATCACGACGCGACGATTCGGTTTTTCATTTATCTCCGGCGGAGGCATCGCCTCGCCAAATTCGATCTCCATCGGCTCCATTTCGCGGATCGGGCCATCGCCGCGATGAAAGGGAAAGCGAATTCCACCCGGAACGACGGGCACGCCCTTGGTGATGGAGAGTTGCGCCGCGCCATAGAAACCGCGCAGCAGACGCCTTGAATCCGCATTTGTGGTGCCTTCCGGAAAAATGCCGATGCTGTGTCCTTCGTCGATCAACTCCGCGGCCCGATCCGAAGCCGCGATCTTGTCGGTCAACAGCGGTCGAAAGATGTTCAGGAACGCGGGCTTGGCGGGTTTGCGGTCGAGCACGATGACCTCACCGGCGCGATAGACGAAATAGACCCCCGGCACGAGCATGAGATTCCAGTCGGCAATGAACCGGATCATCTTGCCCTGCCGCAAGACGCTCAAGGTTGCCGGCACAAACGGCGCTTCGAGTTTCTGCGTGTGATTCAGGGCGAGGATGAACGGATCCCGGTCGATGCCGATGTTTGAGAGCCCGCGAAATGAAAGTATGTTTCGCCGGAACAGGGCGGCAATTCCGCGAACTATGAGCTGCGACCACGGATGACCGGCTTGGTGCGGCATGTGTCCGAGCAGCGCCTCGCGCAGCTTCAGCGAGGAGCGCAGGTCGCCGGAGGCATTGCAACCGGATTTTGACATCGTGTCTTCCATGTCCGGTCAGCGGCGGCCCTTGGGTTTGGGAAGTTTTTCAAGTGCCGCCTGCAGAATCTCACGCGTTCTTTGCGAATCCGGTTCGTCGTCAGTCAAAGGCTTCTTCTCATCCGGATCCGCCTTCATGTCGAAGAGGCGGCCGTCGCTGTAAAGCTTGTGCGTCCGCGTCCGCAGGAACTGCATCCCACCCCGACTGGATTCGGAATAGGCCCATTTGCGACGGGATGGTTGGTTGTGCAACAGGCGTCTGGAAAAACTGGTGCCGTCCAAGTAAGTCCCCGGGAGACGGGCGCCACCCAGTTCGGCAAAAGTCGGCAGGATGTCGCTGAAATCCACCAGGTCATCAATCACCAGTTCCTTGCCGATGGTGCCCGGCCAGTTGGCGATCAGCGGAACACGCGTGCCCAGGTCGTTCAACTTGCCTTTGCCGCCTTGCACCATGCGGCCGTGAAAATAGGAAAAGACCTTCGGGCGTTCGAACTTCCCGTTCTTGCCGACGCGAAGATAGGACGCCCCGGCAGTGCCGTTGTCGGTGGTGTAGAGGATCAGGGTTTTCCGGCGCAGCTTCAGGCGATCCAGCGCGGCGACCAGTTTGCCGATCTGGTGATCCATGTCCTCGGCCATTTCCTTGTAGTTCAACCAGCGGTTGTTGGGGCCGTAGGGAACGGGCTTGCCGATGTCGTCGGTCACGTCATGCGCCAAGGCCATCGAGTAATACGCCAGGAACGGTTGCTTCCGTTTCCGCTTAATGAAGTCGATCAGGAACTCCACGTACAGGTCCGGCCCATATTGGCCCTTGGTGTCCGTCCGAACCTTGCCGTTCTCATAAATCATCGGATCGTGAAAACGCGGACCTTCATGCCAGCCGAACACGCTCCATTCGTCGAAGCCCATGCGTTTTGGTTGTTGGAGATCCCTTTTCATCAGGGAGAGCTGCCATTTGCCGGCGATCGCCGTGGCATAGCCCGCATTCTTCAAGATGCTGGCGAAGGTCTTGTTCTCTTCGGACTTGGGATAGCTGCCCCAACGGGGATTTCCCAGTCGCGCGGGATACTTGCCGCTCAAGAGGCACACACGCGTGGGATGGCAGACCGGCATGCTGTAAGCGTGGGTGAAGCGCATGCCTCCAGCCGCCAGTTTGTCGAGGTGCGGCGTCTGATAGGTCTGCCCGCCGTAGCAACCCAGCACCTCCCGGCCCACATCATCGGCGAGAATGAAAAGGATGTTCGGTTTCTGCCCGTCTGCCGCCCGCGCCAACGCCGACAGGGCCAGCAACCCGACAAGCGGCAGTGTTCGCCGGGCAATTCTCAGCAAAGAGGACATGGGTACGAGATTGACGAATCGACAATGCGATTCAATTCCAAATCCTGACCGTCGGCTGATCCGTGGTGGTGTTTTCAGAGGTGCCAAATCTCGTCAGGCCAGGGGTAACTGCCGGGCTTGATGCAGATGAGCGGTGCGGGCGGACCGATCACCTCCATCGGCGCGAGTCCGAACGACAAAGCCTGCCCCGGCCGCAACCGGGTCCAGTTCAATTGCTGCAGAACTTGGGCGGCTGTGGAACCACCTTCGAGGCAGATCGTGCCGATGGTGACCAGCTTGGTGACGCGCTCAACCGCGCGGGCGAGTCGGTCCACCAGTTTGGCGGGCGGCATTCCTTCAATCTTCTCGCCACCGATCGCGATCATGACCTTGGCGGAAGCAACGAAGGCCTGATGCACTTCCTCGGCCCATTGCCGCAGTTCCGCTTCCTCGAAATCATTCTCGAACAACCGGCGCGGCATCGGGACCACCGGCACGCCGTGCTCCAGGCATTGTGATCCGCGGCCCATTGCCCAACCGGCCTGGCTGCCGCAGACCATCAGGACCAGATCCGATCGCGGGGCTGCGATCGGCAAGGGAGATTCAACGGACACCGGGTTTCTCTCAAGCAGCGCGGCGAAGAATTCCGCTGCCCCGGCAGGCAACACGTTCTCTGTCACCAATTCGGCCTGCCGGCGAAGTGTTGAAACATCCGCGACATCAGGTATCTCGATTCTGATGCCGTCGACCCGGCTTTCCCGAAACAACAGCTCCGCAACCAACGATGACCGGGCCGGATACTCCGGGTCTCGCGCGAATCCCGTCTGAGCCAGTGGAACTTCATCCACAAAACATCTCCCGTCCCGAATCACGCGGCCTTTGCCCGGATTGGCCGGCACCAACAAGATTTCCTCGCGGCCTGCGGCGTCCGCCACCGCGCTACATTCGGCAGCCACGTGACCGCGGAGAACGGAATCGGTCTTCTTGTAGATCAGGGAAACTCTCGAACACGCCACGATCTCTTCCGTGATGCCCTTCGTCTTGCCCGCCGCCTGTCCTTCCGGCAGCGATCGGGTGTCGGTATCGACCGCCACGACCTCGGCAGTTGAGTCCGGATCGAATACGGTGTGAACCTCCGCCGACATCCCCCGTCCGCGGGCGACTCCCGCGAGTTCCGCGGCACCGGAAATATCATCTGCAATGACAACGATCATGGTGGGATTCGACCAAGTTCAGTCGCACGCCATTCGGCCGGCCAGACTGACTGCTTCAAAAAGACTGCCAGGATTGGCCACCCCCTGCCATGCGATGTCGCAGGCCGTCCCATGATCAACGGAAGTGCGGATGATCGGCAGGCCGAGAGTGCAGTTGATCGCCTTGTCAAATGCCAGCGCCTTCAGCGGGATGTGACCCTGGTCGTGATACATGCAGATGAAGCAGTCGATCTCCTTCCGTCGTTCCGGCAGAAAACAGGTGTCCGGCGGCAGCGGACCGATGATATCGATCCCCTTTGCCCGCGCCTGTTCCAACGCGGGCGCGATGATCTCCTCCTCCTCCCGGTTGCCAAAAAGCCCACCTTCCCCCGCGTGAGGATTCAGACCGCAGGCCAACAGTCTCACCTTGCGACCGCGGATGCGGGTCATGGCGTCGGCGCTGAGTTCGATCACCTCCAGAATCCGTTCCGAGTTCAACAGGCCCGGCACTTCGTCGTATCCGACATGCACCGTGACAAAGGCACAGGTCAGTTCGTCGGAGGTCAGCATCATGCACGAGCGATTTGCCCCGCATTCCGTGGCGAAGATCTCCGTGTGCCCTGGATGCTCGATGCCTGCGGCCCGCAACGCCTCCTTGTTGATGGGTGCGGTTGTGATGCCATCGATCTGCCCGGCCAGGGCCGCCTTGATGGCGGTCATGATGTATTCGTAGCCCGCGCGACCGGTTTCCGCATTCACCTCTCCGACCTTGAACTGACGCGCATCGATCGCGTTCAAATCCAACACGGAAGGCGCGTTCACGTCACGGGGCGCGGCTGACCACTGTTCAGGAGTCAGCACTTCGCTTGGCTCAGGAAGCCCCGTTTTTCTGGCGCATTCACTCAGGATCGCAGCATCGCCAAACACAAGCGGAACCACTTTTTCAGCAATGGCGTCGTTGTTCAGCAGATGTAGGCACACCTCCGCCCCCACCCCGGCCGGGTCACCCATGGTCACGGCGATGATTGGTCGCGTCATGCGGGGCCAGACTAAGCGGAAAGGATTCCGAAAGGGAAATATACAATGGTGCAGGTCAGCCAATCGCCGGGATCCGCTTTGTCGGCTGTCTATTGATCGGAAACCGTCGGCTCTTCAAACGGTTCCTGGACCACGAGCTGGCTGGCGATGCCCCGGTTCTTGAGCTGGTTCAGACTGAGCCGCCGCAAGGTCATGGTCTCCACTTCGAAACCGCGTTTGCGGTCGAGGTAGCGCACCTGTTTGATGCCGAGCCTGCGATCGGCGGTATCGTGATGCACGCCGCGGATCGGTCCCCATCGCGGCAATGGCGCCTGTCCCTGCTCGCGGATGAGGTTGGAACCATTGACGGCGACCACCTTGTACTGGCGCGGCTGTGGATCCGGATCGACGAACACCATTGGCACGAGCGGACCCGCCAGTGGGTTTCCGCGATGAGCCGCGACGTCCATCGTCAGATCGGTTGCGCCCAGATATTCACCCTTCGACGTATAGACCAGGTAACGTAGGATGCCTGAATCCGGATCGTTGGCGGCGTTCCATCGAACCTCGTTGCCTTCGTCCGTTCGCCTGACGACGATCTGGGTCACTGCGGATGGCGGCGTATCGTCGAGCGGTTGGACCTTGGAGTTGAGGCTGACGCTCTTGAACTGGTTGGGACCGGTCACTTCCATCACGCCCTTGCTGACGTCGGCGTTGGCAAACTTGGACATGAACACATAGCTGCCGAAAGCCAGGTCGATGTCGGCCTCTTCCGCCTGGCAGTTGTCCACGGTCAGCGGATTGCGGGCGACGATCGGTTGGCTAAAACCGCCAAATTCGCAGTGGGAAATCGTCGGATAACCGTCGATCGCAAGGGCGGCGGAACTTCCGGAATCAGCAATGTTGAGGAAGGCAAGATGGCTGGCCACAACGACACCCTGGCCCGCGATCTGCACGGCCGGATAGGTCGAGCCCGGCTGCCCGATATCACGGAACTCGCATCCCTGAATCAGATGCGAACGACCGCCGGCAATGCGGATGGCCTGCCCGGGACATTCCTCGAACACGCTGTTGTGGATTCCCACCACGCCTTCCAAGGCATCGCGCATGACAAGGTCGATGGCGCGTTCGCCCATCCGGCGGAAACGACAGTTGAGAACGTTCAGCCGCACGAGCGCGCGGCCTTTGCGACGACCGCGTTGGCTTTGCCAGAATTCAGTGCCGCGAACCCGTCCCTGGGTGATGCCGTTCTTGCAGCCGGAAAACTCGCAATCCTGGTAGATCTGATCCTCGAACGCGTGCGCGTTGATGCCGGACTCCTTCTGATCCTGAAACCGCGTGCGCAGGATGAGGGCGTTGGCGGTGTTGGTGAGTCCGCCGGCACCGGCCTGGCTGTTGTAACCGTAGCGGCCGCCGGAAACCGTCAGCCCGATCAGGCCCGCACAATTGCGGTTGGCGCAGTCGATGTTCTCCGGCCACGTGATCATGGTTCGATCCATGCCCGCGCCGAACACGAGTCCATTGGTGATCGTGCGGCGGAACTCGTAAGCGCCTTCGCCGATGAAGACATACTTGCCGGCGGCCAAGGCCCGCTCGATGTCGCGTGCCTCGCGGCCGGTGAAGTCCTCGACCTTCTTTCCGTCCAAGACCGGCGGTGCGACGCGGGCATCCTGCAAGGGAACAAACACCGGCCGATAGACGTTGGGCCCGAGCATCGGAAAGCGGCTGCCCTTCTCCGAGGAGGAGTTGCGCGTGTCGAGCGCCATCCGATAGCTCCAATCGAGTTTGAAGACATTCATCGGTGGCGCGAAGTTCATGGTGAGCGCGACCCCGTCCGAACTCCATTCCTGCAGAAACGGATCGCGCGCCACGATGCCGTCGGCGTAGTGCATGCCCGGCACATTCGCGCGCAGGCCGACACTCCACGGCTGAAATGTGCCGATGCCGATCAGGCGGTTGCGCAACCCACCGACGCGGGCAACGGCGCCACGATAGGGGGCGAACTCGTTGTTGTGCCCCGGCTCCTCACCATTTGCGTATTTCAACTGCTGCGGCTCCTTGTTGTAGCCGTTGTTGTGCGCGGCCGAGCGACCGCCGAACGCGGTGGCCAGCAATACGCAGTCGATGCCGTAGTCGATGTCGATGACCGGGTTTGCCCAGGTGCCGCCAAAGGTGCTGAGATGCGCTGCCGTGATGCCGACACCTCGACGGATGTGAAACGGGGTCCAGGCGGTCTGGCCGAGAACGAGCGGACTGAGGATGTAGGAATTGTGGCCCGGCGAATTTGTCTCGGCGGAATCAAAACGATACACCGGCGGCCAATCCATGTCCCAGCGGGGTTCGGCATCGGAGGATGCGATGACGGGCTTGTGAATCGTGACACCCCGGGTGAACCCGGTGAACTCGACCTGGGCGTTCCCCGAACCGGCCCCGGGATCGACGCGTTCCCCGCCATGGTAAAACGACACGGCATCCGTGTGCTGCAGTCTCATCGCCGGGCTGTGGGAACGGTAGAATGCGCATTTCTCCATCTTCCCGGCCGCCTGTTCGAATCGTTCCGGCTTGTGCCAGAAGAACTGGCATTCGACGAGGTCGGCGTTGACGGTCCACTCGGCTGATCCGCCGATGAACTGGATGTTGGTGAGCGGCAGATCGATGACCAGTTTCTCGATTTCGTCACGGTCGAAGACAATTGCGTCACCCGGTTGTGCCTGATCCAGCGCCGCTTGGGCGGAGCCGGCTTCTGATGCCAGACGTGTGAAGCCGGCGGCGAAGCTCGCGAAGGCCGGCCCCGGAGTGACGTCGTACGGCAACTTGGGCGGACCGTCCTGCAGCGCGTATCCGGGATCCACGCGTTCGACCTTGTTCTGTGATTCGACCAGGACCGGCTGTGGCGCCGGTGCCTTCTTCTTGACCTCCTTTTGCTTGGGCTTCAACAACTGCCATGCTCCGGCGACGATCACGAACACCATGGCGCACCAGAACAGGATGGGCACCACCGGCAGGACAACATTCACCTTCCGCGTCTCGGGCGCCTGTTCGAGATCCGAGTAATCCATGCCGGTGACGACCTTCTGCTCCGGTGCCTTCTTCTTGGCGTCCGGTTTTCCCGCACCCGGCAGGCCGACCGAACTGAGTCCCTTGATCTGTTTGCGCTTCGGAGGTGGCGGGCGACCCGGTACCTGGCCCTCGACCACCTCCATGTCGACCACCATCTCGATGTCGCCGCAGCGCAACACGTCGCCCTGTTTCAGGTCGGCGTTGGTGACCGGTTCACCGTTGACGAAAGTTCCGTTGCTGGATCCGCGATCCTTGATGCGGCAGAGGTTCCTGCCGCTGACAATCAGCAGGTGCTGCGTGGAAATCGAATCGTCGGCAATGATGAAGTTGTTCTGCGGTCCGCGCCCAAGCGTCGCCGGTCCTTCGGGCAAGGTAAGCGTCTTTCCGGCTTTGACACCGTTCTTGATCTTGAGCTTGGGCATAAAACTGTCGGGAGCCGCGCGGCGCGAACGCTATCACTCCGCGCATGACTGTCAAACCGTCGATTGACGGAGGATCAGACGGTCGGGCGGTTGGAGAGTTACAGGGTTTGAGGGTTGAACGGTTGAACGGTCAAAGGGGTGTAAGAAGTGGCGTCGACAGGCCGGTGCAGGGCACATTCAGCTGACTTCCAAGACCGCCCACGTTCTTCAACCCCACTCACCACGCCTGTGGCTGGTCGGCCACGTGGGTGAGGTATTCGCGGTAATCGTTGTTGTAGGAAGCGGCGCGTTCCAACAGTTCATCCCGGTTAATGAAGCCTTCGTAGTAGGCGATTTCCTCCAGGCAGGAGATCTTCAGTCCCTGTCTTTTCTCAACGGCCGCCACGAAATTGCTCGCATCCAACAAGGCATCCTTGGTGCCGGTGTCCAGCCAGGCAAATCCGCGGGAGAACAGCTCCACGTTCAGTTTGCCGCGATTCAGATAATTCACGTTGACGTCGGTGATCTCCAGTTCGCCGCGGGCGGATGGCTTGAGGTTCTTCGCGATGTCGATGACGTCATTGTCGTAGAAATACAACCCTGGCACGGCAAAACGCGATTTCGGTTGCTTGGGCTTTTCCACCAGGCTCTTCACTTTGCCGTCCTCCCCGAATTCCACGATGCCGTAGCGCTCGGGGTCGGTGACCGGGTAACCAAAGATGGTCGCGCCTTCCTCCCGCTCCTTCGCATTGGAGAGCAGCCGGCGGATGCCGGGGCCGAAGAAGATGTTGTCACCCAGGACGAGCATCACGCGGTCCTTGCCGACAAAATCCGCGCCGATGATAAAGGCCTGCGCAAGCCCTTCCGGCTTGGGTTGTTCCGCGTAGCTCAATTTGATTCCCCACTGCGAACCGTCGCCGAGCAGGCGTTCGAAGTTCGGGAGGTCTTCCGGCGTGGAAATCACCAGAATGTCCTTCACCCCTGCCAGCATCAGCGTGGAGATCGGGTAGTACACCATCGGCTTGTCATACACGGGCAGCAACTGTTTGCTGCAGGCACGGGTCATGGGATGCAGACGCGTTCCGGCGCCGCCGGCGAGGAGGATACCTTTCATAGATCGGGATGCGGTTTGTTGATTGGGTTCACGGGATCTGGTCGACAAGCTTGTTCAGGCGGACGCTTCCGACACCCAGTTCTTGAGCGAATTCTCAATGGCGTCGTGGACGTCGGAGATTTCGATGCCGGCGTTGCGCAGTTTGGAATTGTCCATGGTGCAGTTGGAGCGCGGGGTCTTTGCCGCCTGGTCCATGAATTCGCCCTCGTTGCTGAAGAAATCGAATTCCTTGTCCGGCTGCAGGTGCTTCTTGATGAGGTCCACCACCTCCCGTGTCGTTACCCAGCCGGTGTTGGTCACGTTGTAGGTGCCGGCGGGAATCTGTTTTTCCCAGCACGCGAAACACGCCGCGACGAATTCGTTCAGGTGCGAGATGGAATTGGTGGCTTCGAGCAGCCGGTTGTAGCGCAGCAGCTTGGTCAGATAATTGCGCGGTGAATCCTGGTGATTGAACGGGATGCGCAGACGCCAGACATAGGCGTTCTCCGCTCCGGCAAGCGTCTCTTCTCCCAAGGCCTTGCAGCCGGAATAGAAACTGCAGTTGTTCTGGCGGAACGAAAAGTTCGGTGCGTCCTCCTCGGTGAACCCCTCGCCGTCCTCGCGACATCCGGTGTAAATGCACCCCGAGGACACATGACCCCAAGGCAGCGAGTTGTCCTCGCACACTTCGCGGAGAACACCCGGCAGGACCGCATTGCCGGTCAGACAGTCGGCCTTGTGGATTTCACAGGCGTCCACGTTCGGCTTGCCCGTGTAGCCCGCGGCGTTGATGAGGAACTTCGCGCCGGAGTCCTTGATCAGTCCGGCCAACGCCGACTTGTCGTAGTAATTCACGTCTGCCCGGGCGACGGATCGATGTTCGATGTTCTTCTCCGACAGGAGTTGCAGGAATGCCCCGCCCACGTAACCGCTGCCGCCCAATACCAGTATCATCTCGTCATTCCTTTGTTCAGTTCCCCGTGTCGGACAGCCCCTGCCGATCCAGCTGGTAGTCGCCGGAGAGAATCGCCTCCCACCATTCGCGGTTGTTCAGGTACCACTCCACCGTCTTGCGGAAACCGCTGGCAAAGTCTTCCTTGGGCGACCAGTCGAGTGCGTCGTGGATCTTGTCCGGATTGATCGCGTACCTCAGATCGTGCCCGGGCCGGTCGGACACAAAGGTGATCAGGTCCGCATAGCTGGCCAGATCCTCGTGATGCTCTTTCGGAGGATGCAGTTCATCGAGGATCTCGCAGAGGCGTTTCACCAGTTCCAGATTGGACCTCTCGTTGTTGCCGCCGATGTTGTAGGTTTCGCCCAGCGTGCCCTGGGTCAGCACCGTGTAAAGGGCATCGGCGTGATCCTCCACGTAGAGCCAATCGCGAACATTCTCGCCCTTGCCGTAAACCGGGATTTCTTCGCCGCGCAGGCATTTCATGATCACCACCGGCACGAGTTTCTCGGGAAACTGGTAAGGACCGTAGTTGTTGGAACAGTTGGTCACCAATACGGGGAAGCCGTAGGTGCTCTTCCATGCCCGCGCCAGATGGTCGGACGCCGCCTTGCTGGCTGAGTAGGGTGAATGCGGATCGTAGCGTGTGGTCTCCGAAAATGCTTCGTCCTCAAAACCCAGGGAACCGTAGACCTCGTCGGTCGAGACATGCAGAAAGCGAAAGGAATCCGGCTTGCCCCTGTCCGTCCAATAACCCATCGCGGATTGCAGCATCGTAAACGTACCGACCACATTGGTGTGGATGAACTCGCCGGGCCCGTCGATCGATCGGTCCACGTGTGATTCGGCCGCCAGATGCATCACCGCATCCGGCTGGTGTGTTTCGAAGACCTTGCGGATGCCTTCGGCGTCGGTGATGTCCGTCCGCTCAAACGCGTAGCGCGGATCCGCGGAAACATCGGTGAGGGAATGCAGGTTGCCGGCGTAGGTGAGCTTGTCCACACAGACGACCTCCGCATCCGTCTGTTGAATCAGGTATCGCACCAGATTCGATCCGATAAAACCGGCCCCGCCGGTAACGAGTATTTTCATTTGCTGCTAAGACTCTGTCCGCGCCGGCCGTGTCTCTGCCCCGATCGCCGCGGGTTTGGTTGTTCTTCTGCGTTGTCGCGTCACCACATCCGGACGCCTTCACCGCCCGACACGCCACCGGTGTACACCGCACGGATTGGATGGAAGGAAGGGTGAAAACTGGAGGAGGGTGCTGCCACTTTTTTGCTGTAACCGCAGCATACGAACGCGCGATTCAGATACAAATCAAAACGGGTCGGTAAATTCCCGAGTGGCGGCAATGGGGTCGATTCGGCCAACCCATCAGTTCAGATCGCGCACATACAGATTCGCCAGGGAGAAGGAATCCTTGCCGCCGATCACTTCGATCGCGCTCTTCGCGGGGATCCCCTTGGGTAACTCCGTCACGAACACCCGCCGGCCATTGATATGCACGGTTATTATGCGGTCGCGCATCCACATCTTGTACCGGTGATAGCCGCGGTTGACTCCCTTGAGCACTTCCTCCGGCGTGCCGTTGCCGGAAGCCAGCATCGAAAACGGCACCGTCATGTTGCGAAAGCGGATGCCGCCCTTCATCGCCTTCTTGGAACCGGGGGCACAGTCGATGATGAGTTCGAAGTTTGAGAATTCCTCAGCGGTCTTGAGCACCTGATCCTTCTCCCCACCGCGATAGGACAACTGCCAGTCATTGATCCTCCAGCGATCACCACCGCCCAACCATCCGCGCAGGTCCGTGCCGGTGTACAGCGTGCGATGACCTTCGTATTCCGGGGCGGTGTCTTCCAGGCCGGCGCCGGTGGAGGGAAGCTCCTTGATGCGCAGGTTGCGGAACTCCGCCGGCGAACCTTCCGATTCCAGCGCGATGTAACCCTTTCGCCAGGTGCAGTTCTCGCCGCCGGACACCTTGTGTCCGTTCACCCAGAGCCACAACGTCCCGTCGTTGCACTCGACGCGGTAGTGATTCCATTCGGGTGAACCTTTGCTGTGGCGTTCCGAAGGAAAGCTGCGACTCCCCCGACTGGGAGGAAACGGGTCCATCTTGGAACCGTGGATCGGAAACACATCGCCATGCGTCGTGTAGGACTTGTTCAGGCTGTCGCGGATGTAACCGTGATCGAGCACCTGCACCTCCACCGCGCGCAGGAACGGAACACCCTGCGCACCGATCGGTCCGGCCCAGGCGAAGACGCCGGCGTTGCCGCCGGATTTCAGATGCCGCCATTCGAGTTCGAGAACGAAATTCTCATACATGCGCGTCGTGCGCAGTTCGCCGATCGGTTTGCCGGTGCAATGGATCTTGCCACCTTTCACTGACCACGTTTCGGGGGCGCAGTTGACGTTCATCCAACCGTCGAGGTTGTGGCCGTTGAACAAAGGAGCGAACCCCTTCTCCTGTGCGGACACGTGAGCGGTGGAAACCAGGACAAGCGAGAGCGCGGCAATCAGAGTTTTATTCATCGGAAATCGACCCCGAAAATCAGTGCAACCAGCTGCCTTGGCAAGTTCAAGTCGCGGAGCCGCAGATTCGATTGCCAATCGAATCATTCCGCCCAAGGGCTTTGATTCACAATCGAAGCCACCTACAGACCAGAACCGCATCGGTCAGGGCTGGACCACCTGCGGAATTCTCAGACGTTCATAATTCTCGAATGCCCCCTGCGGTTGGGCGATTACCTGACCTGACCCGTCCGCCAAGCCGTAGACCTTGGTCCAGGTAGCGTTTTCTGATTGGAGCGGCGTCCTTTCGCGAAGGATGATCATGGACTCGGAAGGCAGCTGTCGCAGGTCGTCCTCCGTTCCATGGAACACCAGTTCGAATCTTTGCGCTTGCTGCAGCGCCTGATTCAGCCGGTCTTCGGGAAGCTTGAGAAACGGGGCGGCGTCCGCAAGTTGCCTCGGGTATCGCCCCTTGTTCTTTTCGGCGTAATTCTTGAGCGCCAGACCCCAGTCCCGAGCGGCACCCGTGCGTTTCGAAGTGCCCGGTCCGTATCGCTTGTCCATCCATGGGATCTCCTTCTTCTCTGGTTGATTCTGACGACCAGCCCGATCCTGTTGCTGTTGTTCGATCAGACGGCTGCGTTGGTCGGTGAGCTGGTGGTTTTCCTCCCGTAGCCGCTTGGCCTGCGTGGCCGAGGAGCGGAGCCGGGCGACTTCGCGCTTTCCCTCCTCCAAATCCTGCGCGGCCTTAACGAGGCGGTTGCTCAGGCCGGTATTCGCCTCCGCCAGCGCCGCAATCCGGGTGTTCTCCTCCTTCAAATCCCGCATTTCCTGCTTCAACTCCCTGATCTCCCGAAGCTGGATGAAAGCGAACACCATGATGCCCGCGATAACGAAGTTCTTGGTTCTCTTCATTTGCTCCGAATGACTGCGAAATACCGGAAAAAACCGTGAGAAAACGGCCCTGATTTATTTCAAAACGTCCGTTGACTCACTCTTCGCCTTCGCTAGACTGCGCGTCCTTTTGCTATGGCGAAGCTGACAGTCAACGATATCGAGGTGGACGGCAAACGCGTTTTCATGCGCGTGGACTACAACGTTCCGATGGAGGAGCAGGACGGCAAGATGGTCATCAACGATGACACGCGCATTCGCGCCACGCTGCCGACCTTGGATCTGCTTATCAAGAACGGCGCCAAGATCATCCTCACCGCCCACTTGGGTCGGCCCAAGGGTGAGCGCGTTTCTTCCATGTCCCTGCGTCCGGTGGCCGAAAAGCTGGCGGATCTGATCTGCCGCCCGGTTGCCTTCGTGGATGACTGTATCGGTGAGAAGGTGGAGAACACCGTCGGCCAGATGCAACCCGGCGACATCGTGCTTCTTGAAAACGTCCGCTACTACGCCGAGGAAGAGAAGAACGACGCCGAATTCGCCGAGAAGCTCGCCAAGGTCGCCGACGTTTACGTGAATGACGCTTTTGGTGCTGCCCACCGCGCTCACGCTTCGACCGCCGGGGTGGCCAACATCGTGAAGTCTCGCGGTGGACAGAGCGCAGCCGGACTCCTGATGGAACGCGAACTGGTCTTCCTCGGTGACGAGCTGGAAGCACCGGCCCGTCCTTTCGTCGTAATCCTTGGCGGCGCCAAGGTTTCCGACAAGATCAAGGTCATCGACCGTCTTCTCGAAAAGGCGGACACCATCGTCATCGGCGGTGCCATGGCCTACACTTTCAAACTCGCCCAGGGCTACACCGTCGGGACTTCCCTCGTGGAGAAGGACAAGGTTGACATGGCACAGGGCGCACTCGACAAGGCCAAGGAGAAGGGTGTGCAATTCCTTCTCCCCACCGACAACACCGTGACCGAGTCCGCGAAGGTCGACGGCAAATGGGTGTTCAACAACCCGCGCAACAATCCGGACGTCAACATTCCGGACGGTGTGGAAGGCGTGGATATCGGTCCTGAAACGGCGAAGACGTATGCGCACGCCATTGCCGGCGCTGGCACGATCCTGTGGAACGGCCCGATGGGGATTTTTGAAGATCCGCGTTTCGCGGAAGGCACGTTCTCGGTAGCCAAGGCGGTCGCCGAGGTCACCAAGGAAAACGGTGCCAAGAGCATCATCGGAGGTGGCGACAGCGTGAAGGCGATCAACAAGGCCGGACTCGGTGACCAGGTTACATTCATGAGCACCGGTGGCGGAGCGAGCTTGGAATTCCTGGAAGGCAAGGAATTGCCCGGCGTCTCGGCGTTGGGTGACAAGTAGAGGCTGGTGCCCCGCGGCAGTTCCTCATCCTACGCGTAACTCCTGATCGTAATCCGGTTTAGATATTAGAGTAGGAGCTGGCATTACGATTAGGATTGCGGGCTTTTTTGCCCGCAAGAATACCTTAAACCGGGGCTGGACGTGATGAACCATTTGTAGTTCACTGCGCAGCTCGTTTGCAAAAAAGCATGGAAAAAGAACGAAAATTGATCATTGCCGGCAACTGGAAGATGAACAAGACAGTTGCCGAAGCTGAGGATTTGGTGAAGGGACTGAAGCTCGAACTCGCCAATGTTAAGGACATCGACGTGGTCGTTTGCCCTGCTTTTACGGCGCTCAGCGACGTTTCCAAGGTGATCATCGACACCGACATTCGCCTAGGCGCCCAGAACATGAGCGAACAGGCCGGCGGCGCCTACACCGGTGAGATTTCCGCGCTGATGTTGAAGGAATTTCTCGTTCGCTACGTGATCCTCGGCCATTCCGAGCGTCGTCAGTACCAGGACGAATCCGACGAATTGATCAACACCAAGACGAAGGCTGCATTGGCCGCGAGCCTGCGTCCGATCGTCTGCGTGGGTGAAACGCTGGAACAGCGTGAAGCCGGCGAGATGGAGAACGTGATCACCACCCAGGTAAAAGGCTGCCTCGCCGGTCTGGATGCCGATCAGATGGAAGACACCATCATTGCCTACGAACCGGTCTGGGCGATCGGCACCGGCAAGACGGCCACTTCGGAACAGGCACAAGAAGTTCACGCCTTGATCCGCAAGACCCTGGTTGAACTTTTCGACGAAGCCACGGCCAAGCGTGTCCGCATCCAGTATGGCGGCAGCGTAAAGCCGGCCAACGCCCGTGAATTGATGAGCCAACCCGACGTCGACGGCGCGTTGGTTGGTGGAGCCTCCCTTGAGGTTCGCAGTTTTTCCGATATCGTGAAGAACTGCCTCGACTGATACGCCGCAACGGAAGAATACGACGATGAGTTACTTAATCGGACTACTGACCTTCATCCTGTTCCTGGATTGTGTGCTGCTGATCCTTGTGATCCTCGTGCAGCTGCCCAAGAAGGAAGCCGGTATGGGACAAGCTTTTGGTGGCGGCGCCACGGATGCCCTGTTTGGCGCCGGCGCTGGCAACGCGCTGACCAAGATCACCAAGTGGGGTGCCATCACCTTCCTTGGTCTGTCGTTGTTGCTCTCGGTGTTGAACTCCTCACAGGCCAACAAGAAGAGCGGTGTGCGTGAAGGATTGACTGCGGAATCCGGCACACCGGCCGCTGCTCCGGCCGCCGCCGCTGCTCCGGCCACTTCCAACGCCACCGACGGCCTGCAGCCGACCATCACCAATGTCGTCGATCTGTTCGGCTCCCAAGCCGCGACCGGCACGAATGCCACCAACGCCGCATTCACGAACGCGGTTGAGACCATCACCCAGGTGACCAATGCCGCCGCCACCAACAAGGCTGCCGCCGGCAATCTCCTTCAGTCCCTGACCGACGCCGCGAAGAAGACGGCAAACACCGTTTCCAACACCGCGGTGAAGGCAGTCGAGGATGTCAAAAAGGAAATTCCAAAGGCCCCTGAGAAGAAGTAGTTTCCGCGTCATGCCAACGACGCAAACAAAGGCCCGCTGTGAACGCATGCGGGTCTTTTTGCGTACGGGTTGGGAAAAGCTTCAAATTCCAATCTCCAATCTCCAGCTAAGCCTCAAGCCTCAAGCTCCAATACCGCAGCCGCGCCAGCCTCATCTTGGATCTTGGATCTTGGAGCTTCTTTGTAGCTTGAGGCTTGAGGCTTGGAGTTTCCGTCCGCTCCTGGTCAGCGCCCTTCTCGCCACAACCATCGCATGCCGTCCACCTGTCCCACCGGCCGACCTCCGCATCATCAACGGTTCCGAACCCGAGTCCCTCGACCCCGCGCTCATCACCAGCCTGTCCGATTCCCGGATCGTTCGCAGCCTGTTCGAAGGGCTGACCCGTCTGAACGGCGAAACCGCGCGCCCTGAACCGGCCATTGCCGAACGTTGGGAGATTTCGGAAGACGGCACGATCTACAATTTCTACCTGCGCAAGAATGCCAAGTGGTCCGACGGCAAACCGATCACTTCGGCAGATGTGGTCTATTCCTGGCGGCGTGTGTTGGATCCGATGACTGCCGCTGATTACGCCGGGCAGCTCTACTTCGTGAAGAACGCGGAGGCGTTCAACACCGGCAAGTTCGACAAGGAACTGGGTCGCAAGGTCAGCGCGGAGGACGTCGCGGTCTGGGCGGTGGATGAACACACCGTGCAGGTTCATCTGGTCGGACCGACCGCCTTCTTCCTCGACCTGTGCGCATTCCCGACCTTGGCCATCGTTCCCAAACATTGGATCGAGGAACACGGTGACAAGTGGATCGTCGAACCCGGCCTGCCGGTAAACGGCACCTACCAGATGGAGTTCTGGCGCATCAATGATCGGGTCCGCGTCCGCGCGAATCCGCATCACTGGGCGGCGCACGAGGTGCAAAGCCAGGTGATCGATTTCATCCCGATGAATTCGCCGTCCACCGCCCTGAATCTCTTCGAATCTGGCGAAGCCGACATCATCTGGGACAAGAGCCTGATTCCGTCTTCGTTGATGGACATCCTGCGCAAACGGCCTGACTGCCACACCTTCGGCTATCTCGGTTCCTATTTCTTTCGCTTCAATGTGACCCGCAAACCCTTCGATGACATTCGTGTGCGACGGGCACTGGCGCTGTCCGTCGACAAGAAGCGGATCGTCGAGAACATCACCAAGGCGGGCGAACAGCCGGCTTATCACTTCGTTCCGCCAGGCACGGCCAACTATGAATCGCCCACGGGACCGGCATACGATCCCGACAAAGCCCGGCAATTGTTGGCGGATGCCGGCTTTCCGGGTGGCAAGGATTTCCCGGTGTTCACCTATCTGATGAATAACTCACCGATCGACGCGCAGATCTCGGTTGAGTTGCAGGCGATGTGGGAAAAGGAACTCGGCATCAGGATGGAGATCCGCCAGATGGAGTGGAAGGTCTACCTCAACGAACAGAACAAGCTGAACTTCGACCTCAGCCGCAGCAGCTGGATTGGTGACTACAACGACGCCAACACCTTCCTCGACATGTTCATGAGCAACAACGGCAACAACCGCACCGGCTGGAAGAGCGAGGAATATGATCAGCTGATCCGGGAGGCCAACCAGCAAACGGACATCGCCAAGCGAACCAAGATGATGCAGCAGGCGGAAACGACCGTCATCGACAAGGAACTGATCATTGTTCCGATCTACTTTTACGCCGGCGTGAACTTTTTTGATCCCAAGAAGATCAGTGGCATCTATTTCAACCTGCTGGATGAACATCCCGTGCATTTGATTGCGAGGAAAAGTCGATGATGCCGAAGAAGACATGTCGCCGCTGGCGCGGCTCTGAAGTGGGCTCGCGAGGACTCTCGCCCCACCGAGTCGTGGATCGCTCCCGCTACGATTATACCTCTAATTTGAATCAGTCACTTTCTTTCCCAGCAACAGCGGTCCACCACTCCGGTGCGGCCAGAGTCCTCGCGAGCCCACTCCAATGCCCCGAAGGGGCTGCACACAACCGCTGATGTATTTCGTCCGCCGCGCACTCTTCCTGATACCGCTTCTGCTGATCATCAGCATGATCGCGTTCGGTCTGATGCGCCTGGCACCCGGCGGCCCGTTCGACAAGGAACGCGCTCCCGCCTCTCCCGAGATCGAGCGCAATCTCAAGGCCAAGTACCACCTCGACAAACCGGTTGCCCAACAATACCTGATCTGGCTCGGCGGCGTGGTTCACGGCGACTTCGGCCCTTCCCTCCAATACCGCAGCCATTCCGTCACCGACATCATCGCCGACGGATTGCCCATCACCTTGTTGCTGGGTTCCTTGTCGTTCGCTTTCGCGCTTGGGTTCGGCATCCCGGCGGGCTTCATCACTGCGGTGAAAAAAGGTCGTTGGGAAGATTACGCCGGCAGTGCTTTGTCCATTCTCGCGATCTGCATCCCTGCACTCGTCATAGGTCCCATCCTGGTGATGGTCTTTGCCGTACATTGGAAAGTGCTTCCCGTTGCTCTCGCCCGCAGCCCGATGCATTTCCTCCTGCCGACGATCACCCTCGGCCTCTACTTCGCCGGCCGCGTCGCACGCCTCATGCGTGAGGGAATGTTGGGAACGCTTGATGCCGAGTTCATCACCGCCGCCCGTGCCAAGGGTGTCAGCGAATCCACCATCCTGAACAAGCACGCGTTCCGCATCGGCGTGCTTCCGGTCGTGTCCTATTCCGGCCCGTTGTTTGCCGACCTGATGATCGGCTCCTTCGTGGTGGAAAGTCTCTTCCGCATTCCCGGCATCGGAGTGTTTCTCGTGAACAGTTCGCTGAATCGCGACTACACACTGCTGATCAGTCTCGTCCTGCTGTACGCCGTCGTGTTGCTCATCGCCAATGTGTTGGTCGATCTTGCCTACAGTGTCCTTGATCCCAGGGTCCGATTCGAATGAGCGCCACCTCCGACCATCTAAGTCCCAATCAACGTGCCTGGCGCCGCTTTCGCCGGAACAAGCTGGCAGTGATCGGTCTGATTGGGGTGATTGCCGTCGTGGTGGGCGTCTTTGCATGGCCGTACATCGCGACACCGGATACGAAAGAAGCAAGTGCAAGCGGTTGGATTCATCATCCGGATGCGCATTCGGACGCCCAGTTCACCGGCCCCGGCGGAACAAATCTCCTGGGTACGGATGTTCATGGTCGGGACCTCCTGAGCCGCATCCTTGCCGGCACCAAGATCTCATTGATCGTTGGTGCGATCGGTGCATTGGTGAGTCTGGTCATCGGCGTCAGTTGGGGCGCCGTCGCCGGCTATGTCGGTGGACGGACCGACAGCTTCATGATGCGAACGGTCGACATCCTGTATTCACTGCCGTCGATCATCTTCGTGATCGTGCTGATGACCACTCTTGATGCGTTCCTGACCCAATGGGTTCGGAACGAGGTCATCAAGCCGGATTGGATGTCCACCCTGCGCTTCGCCGCCCTGTTCGTGGGACTGGGTGCCATCTCCTGGTTGACCATGGCGCGCATTGTTCGTGGCCAGGTGCTGACCCTGCGCACGCGCCAGTTCGTGGATGCCAGTCGTGCCATGGGCGCTTCGGACTTCCACATCCTGATGCGTCATATCCTCCCGAACACCGCCGGTGTCATCATCGTCTATCTCACGCTTACCATCCCGGCGATCATCCTCTATGAATCTTTCCTGAGCTTCCTGGGTTTGGGAATCCAACCACCCAGCGCCAGCCTGGGATCCCTGATCGCCGACGGGGCTCAACAGATCAATCCTGTCAGAATCTACTGGTGGCTCTTGGTATTCCCGTCAATGGCACTGGTCGGCACGCTTCTCGCATTGAACTTCGTCGGCGACGGCCTCCGCGATGCCTTCGATCCGAAGGCCGATCGAACGTAGGCATCGGAACGGTAGGGACAACTGCCGCTTGTCCGCGGACGCGCAGCAGCGCATCCCTACCATTCCGCTCTCACGACTTCGTGAACGACAGGCAGACCAACGTGCCTTTGCCATCGCGGCAATAGACCCGGCCGTTGGCCAGTGTAGGTGCGCTCCAACAGGGTTCTTCGAGCAACTGCTTCTCTACGATTGGAACGAATCCCTCCGGGCTTGCCTTGGCCACCACGAACTTTCCTTTTTCACCAATGATGATGAGTTTGTTGTCCGCGGCGATGAGTGATCCGACGTGAAGTCCCTTGTGGCTCCAGACCGCTTCGCCGGTTTTCAGATCGATGCAATCCACGGTCGCTCGTGAACTGTGGATCTTGCCGTTCACGACGTAAAGATGATCGCCGATGACCACCCCGGCATCCACGTGGGCCTTCACCTCCGACTCGAATTCTTCTACTTCAGAGCCGTCGGCGAGCTTGAACATCTTACCCTTCTTGTTGTGTCCGGTGACGAACAATCGATCCTTGTAGATCACGGGATCGGCCGAGTTCTGTTCCCATGAAGTATTGAAGCGTTCCCGCCACACGACTTTCCCGTCCGCACTCGCAACCGTGATGATTTCCTTCTCGGCAAAGAGCGCGAGGAGTGACTTGCCGCCGACGGTGACTGGAACGGGAGTCGCATAGCCCGCTTCCTTCTTGCCGCTCTTCCAGATCAGTTTCCCGTCGCGCTTGTCCAGGGCCGTGCCAGCCTCACCCGCATTGAGGTAGATCCGATCGCCCATCACCAGGGGCGAGGAGGCAAATCCCCAGGTCGGCTTGGGAACATCGTAATCCTCCTTCAGATGCTTCTTCCAGATGAGCTTGCCGGTCGTGGCATCCAGACAGAATACCTCGCCCGGTCGACTGCAATGATACAGGCGGCCACCTTTAATCGTCGGCGTCGCACTCGTTCCGCCCTGGTAGAACAACGCTCCCTTGGTGGCCTTATAATCGAATTTCCATACCGCCGATCCATCCGTGGTGCTCAGACAGTAGATCGTGTCCTTCTTGTCCGCATAACCAACGGTGTAAGCCCGATCGCCCACCACTGACACGCAGGAGAATCCGAGACCCACCTGCTTCTTCCACACGACATTCAATTTCGCCCCATCGGGAAACCATCCGGTCTCTGCTGAGTAGCCGTTGCGATTCGGTCCACGAAAATGCGGCCAATCATCCGCTCGCGTTTCACGCGGTAACACGCAGGACAGGGTAAGCAAGCCGATCAACAAATGTTTCACGAACCCGACAATGCCCGGATGTCATCCGGAGTCAATCCAAGGACCACGTCGTCCTGCGGTTTCGCAGACAGTTGGGAATCAGCGGAACGGTGGTGGATGGGCAGACGAGGAAACCGATAAAACGCTTCGTCACTAGGGATGCCATGATCTGGCAAGATCCCGACGCGTTTCCCGAACGGTGGAATCATCGGGCAAAGGCCTTCAGCAATGGCCGTTTAGATTTCACTTATGCCGTCCCCGGGTTCAAGGAAGCGAAGAACCTGCTGAACGCCCGCTACTTCGTCCGCATCGCGGCCCACGGTTACGAGCCGTTCATGAGCGAACCCATGAAACTCACTGCCGAATCCTTTCAGCTCGAAGCGCAGTTGGTGCGTTCGGCAGGAAAGTACTGAGGCTGATCAATGCGTAGTAGCGATCGCAACAGGCCTACTTGACGGGTTTGAACGCGGCATTTCCGTCCGCAATCGCCAGGTGTCCGACAATGATGCGCAGCTCGCCGTCGTCCTTGCCGTCCAGTTGGTCGCGGGCGCTGACACCGACGTCCAGCTGCTCGGACTGGTACAGCCCCATGCGGACCATTACGTCGCCGGACAATCCTTCCGGAATGTATACCAGATAGGGGCCTTGTTGGATCTTGCCCGGTTCCCATTGCGAGGTGGATGGATCCGGATCGTGATCATTCTGAAACAGGATTTTTCCCTCTTCATCGGTGAAGTGCACAAAAACGCGGAAGTCCTTCTCTCGTTTCCGGGTGAGCGCCCATTCGTAGGTGATATTGAATTCACCAGACTTGTCCGACTCAACGGATTTAACGAACGGTTGCAGCCCGAACGCTCCAATTGCCCCATCTACATTCGATGTCACCGATGTCGGTGGTGAGGTTTCAACCGGGGCCGGCTGCTCGGCTTCAGTTCCATCCTGCTTGCAACCCAAGTGGCCGAGCAGCACTACGGCCGCCAACAATACCCGGCTGGTATCCGTAAAATATCGCATGCCCCGATATAGCGGCTGCCCACCCGGCATGCAACCAGCACGTCGCGCATCCTCCAATTCCCGCAAAAAAAAAATCTTCCGCTGAAGCGGTTTAGCCGGAGAATCGCCCCTCTTTGGACCTGTGAATCGGCAAATCATCATTTCAATCTTGTGCGGCGTCATCGGCAGCGGCTGGCTGTCGTTGACCGATGCAATCGGCGCGGTGGATTTCAAGCGCGACATTCGGCCGATCTTTTCGGACACGTGCTACAAGTGTCACGGCCCGGACGGCAAGGCGCGGGAAACACCTCTGCGATTGCACGAGCGCGACGGCGTGATCGGAGAGAAGGCGCCCAAGAATCTGTTGATTGCCGGCAAGCCCTCCGCCAGCGGCATGTTCAAGCGCATCACGGCGCAGGATGATGAGGTGATGCCACCGCCGGACAGTGGGTTGCGATTGACAGAGGACGAGATTGCGAAGATCCGGCAATGGATCGTGGAAGGTGCGCATTGGCCGGAGGATGATCGGCATTGGGCCTTCATACCGCCGGTGCGACCGGAAGTGCCCGAGATTGGGACCGATGCGGTGCGGCGCAATCCGATCGATCATTTTGTGCAGGCTCGACTGAAGCAGGAGAAACTTGCCGCCGCTGCGCCGGCCGACAAGGCCACGTTGCTGCGTCGCGTGACCTATGACCTGACCGGTCTGCCGCCGACACCGAAGGAGCTCACGGACTTTCTGGTGGACGATTCGGATGAAGCCTACGAGCGCGTCGTCGATCGCCTGATGCGATCCTCGCGCTATGGCGAACACGTGGCCCTGCCGTGGCTCGAGGCAGCCCGCTACGCGGACACGGATGGTTACCAGAACGATCGCCTGCGCTACATGTGGGTCTGGCGCGACTGGGTGTTCCGTGCCTTGAACGACAACATGCCGTTCGACCGTTTTACCTTGGAACAGATGGCGGGCGACCTGTTGCCTGACCGGAATTTCTACACTCAGGTGGCCAGCGGCTATAACCGCAATCATCGCATCAACTCCGAGGGTGGTTCGATCCCGGATGAGTGGATCGTCGAATACGTGGCCGATCGGGTGGAAACGGTCGGCACCATGTACCTGGGCCTGACTTTCAACTGCGCCCGTTGTCACGACCACAAGTATGATCCACTGGCGCAGAAGGAGTTCTACCAGATGTTCGCGTTTTTCAACAACGTGGCCGAAGCCGGTCTGGGACCGAACAACGGCAACAGCCCGCCGTTTGTCAAGGTGCCGAAGAGCTGGCCTCAACTGAAACCCTCGGAGGAGAAATTCGTGGAGCCGGACCTGCCGAAGGTCCGCATCCAACAGACCTCGGTTCCCCGTCCGCAACCCGGAGGCAAGGACACGGTGATGGTGATGCACGAACTCAAGAAGCCGCGCGACACCTACATCCTCAAGCGCGGTCTGTATAATCAACCGGACAGGTCCGAAAAACTCAGGGCGGACACTCCCAGTGCATTGGGACGCATGGCGGATGGACTGCCCCGCAATCGTATCGGTCTCGCCAAGTGGCTGCTCGATCCGGGCAATCCGCTGGTCGCACGAGTGACGGTGAATCGCTTCTGGCAGCACTTCTTCGGGCGCGGGTTGGTGCGCACCAGTGAGAACTTCGGGGTGCAGGGCGAGCACCCCAGTCATCCGGAACTGTTGGATTGGCTGGCCACGGAATTTGTCCGCAGCGGCTGGGACATGAAGGGCTTCCACAAGCTGATCGTGATGAGTGCGACCTACCGACAAAGTTCCGAAGGCTCGCGCCAGAGCATGCAACGGGATCTGGGCAACCAGTTCCTTTCGCGCGGTCCGCGCAAGCGCCTCTCGCCTTATCAGATTCGTGACACGGCCCTGTTCGCGAGCGGCCTGCTGGTCGAGAAGGTGGGTGGTCCGTCGGTGAAACCCTACATGCCGCCCGGGCTTTGGAAATCCATCTCCAACCGCAAGTATGATCAGGGCAAGGGACCGGATCTCTATCGGCGCAGCATCTACACGTATTGGATGCGCACCATTCCACCACCCAACATGATGGTGTTCAACGCGGCGGACCGCGAGGTGTGCTCGGTGCGCAAGGACCTCACCACCACGCCGCTGCAGGCGCTCACGATGATGAACAACATCACCTTCGTGGAAGCCGCGCGCTGCGTGGCCGAGCGGATGATCCGCGAGGGCGGCCAGACGGCGGCCGAACAGCTGAACTTCGGTTTCCGCCTAATCCTTTCCCGCGCACCGACCAAGGGTGAGCAACAGATCTTGTTGCGCGATTTTCGCAACTATCTCGAGAAGTTCCGCAAGGACACCAAGGGCGCGACCGGTCTGCTGGCCATCGGGCAGAAGCAGCGCGATGCGAAACTTCCCACGCCTGCGGTTGCGGCCTGGGCCATGGTGGCGAATACTATCCTGAATCTCGACGAAGCGATCACGAACAACTGAACCCATGAATCCGATTGAAGAGAACGAACTGATGATGACGCGCCGCCGGTTTTTCGGCCGCATGGGAACAGGGGTGGGAACGGCCGCCTTGGCCTCGCTGATGAACCAGGAGCTGATCGCGGCACGACGTGGCAAGTCGAACGCCCGCAATTCCATCGGCGGGCTGAAGGATCTGCCACATGGAAAGCCCAAGGCGCAGCGGGTCATCTATTTGTTCCAGTCCGGCGGCCCGGCGCAGATGGATCTCTACGATCCGAAACCGGGATTGCAGAATCACTTCGGCAAGGAAGTGCCCAAGTCGGTTTACCCGGATGAACGCAAGACCACGATGACCTCGGGGCAGGCTTCGTTCCCGGTCGCGCCCAGCCAGTATCAGTTTCATCGCCACGGCCAGTCGGGCACGGAGCTCAGCGAGGCGCTGCCGGCGCTGGCGCACATGGTGGATGACATCTGCGTCATCCGCTCGGGGCACACCGAAGCGATCAATCACGATCCTGCGGCGACCTTCTTCCAGACCGGCTCGGTGATTCCCGGCCGCCCGAGCATGGGCTCGTGGGTCAGCTATGGACTGGGCAGTGAAAATGCGGATCTGCCTTCATTTGTCGCGCTCACCTCCGGCAACGGCGGACAGCCCTTGTATGATCGTCTCTGGGGCAACGGCTTTCTGCCCGGGCGATTCCAGGGGGTGAAATTCCGGAACCAGGGCGATCCGATTCTCGACCTCTACAATCCGCCCGGCGTGTCGCAGGACATGCGACGGACCATGTTGGATTCCGTGAAACGTTTGAACCGGATCCAGTATCGTGATTCCGCCGCGCCGGAAGTACAGACCCGCATTGCGCACGACGAACTGGCCTACCAGATGCAGATGTCCGTGCCCGAGTTGATCGATTTCAAATCCGAGCCGAAGGAGCAGTTGGACACCTACGGACCGGATGTGCACAAGACCGGTTCCTACGCCTACAACTGTCTGCTGGCACGTCGACTGGCGGAGCGCGGTGTGCGTTTCATCCAGCTCTATCATCGCGGTTGGGATCACCACGGCGGCCTGCCCAAGCGCATGGGCGCACTTACCCGCGCCACGGATCAGCCCACCGCCGCGCTCCTGCGCGACTTGAAGCAACGCGGAATGCTCGACGACACACTTGTCATTTGGGGCGGCGAGTTCGGTCGCACCGTGTATTGTCAGGGCAAGCTCACGAAGAACACCTACGGCCGGGATCATCATCCGAACTGTTTCTCCATGTGGATGGCCGGTGGTGGCATTCGCGGCGGCATGACCTATGGCGCCACGGACGATTACAGTGTGAACGTCACCGAGAAGCCGGTTCACGTGCATGACGTGCAGGCGACCATTCTCCATCAGCTCGGCATCGACCACGAACTGCTGACCTATCGTTATCAGGGCCGCTATTTCCGCCTGACCGACGTGTTCGGCAAGGTGGTGAACGATATTCTGGCCTGAGATTCACTTTCGGAACTCAGGTCAAATATCCGTGGGAATAGGGAAATTCCCGATCAGGTGCCTGCTTGACTCCACCCCCGGTTCGCTAGGAAACTATTAATCAGCAGCTACGGCGGTACCAGTGGTGGATGATCAATGGAAAGCCCGACGTCGGAGGAATCCCGCACAGGCAGCGCGTATAGATCCAAGCGAAACGCTCATTGACGATTTCGAGCTCCTGCAGCAGGTCGTCAATGAGAGGGGTGGAGATCCCGGCATGGAGCTGGGGCCTGATCTCGTGCTGTTCATGGGGGAGAGGCTCGTCGTGTGCTCGCCCAAGCAGATGTGGGACTGGGAGGTTCAGGATTACGGGCGGCCTCGCATTGAATTCCAAGGCAGCGGCTATTACCTCTCCCGTAAACTATCCGGCGACGAAGACCGGCCCTACCGCTATGAACTGGCACCTTGGCCGGTACGGTTGCGTGCCTCACAGCGCCAGACAATTGTCTACGACGAGGGTTACATCACCAATCGTGATGGCCGTTTCAAGAAGGTGAAATCGCAGACCGGGCGCCGCTCGCGGATGACCTTTCTCTACCCGTTTCTCGGCTTCGCCTGGTCGGGAACCAAGCGGAACTTCCTTGAACCGCACGGCTTCAATGCCGTTCGCATCTCGCTGATGTCCTGCATCCTTGCCTACGCGATCTTTCTCACGGAGCTGGTGTCCTTCTTCTTTTTCTCCACCGGCATGCTGCAATGGATGATCGGCAGCGCGCTGCTGGTCGTCGATTACTGCTGTCTCCTTGTGCTGCCGGTTGACGCCGCCATCCGCTTTTTCCAGATCGTCAACGGCACCTCGCGATATCCCGACGGTTTCCTGGAATGGGTCCTGAATTTCGTTTTGCAGAAACGCGAGGAACGGATTGCCGAAATGGAGGAGGAACGGGACCGCTTCGGTCGCTGACACCATGGCCGGTCGGTTGATCATTCCGTCCACCCGGCAACTCCCCGCGGAGATCGCCTCCCGCTTCGGGGAAAAGACGGGTCGCCAACGTCTCATGGAGCACGACGGCCACCTGTTGCTCGTGTTGCACAAGGTGCCCGACTCCGAATCCACTGAGCGAGAAGGCGCGTTGTTCTGGCGGCAACCCGACGGCAACCGGGAATGCACGGAGAAAGGCAATGGACTTAACGGGCTTCGTAACCATGTGGAAGCCTATGCCAAGCCGGTCGAGGAACTGGACGACCTGCTGGACACCACGCGGGATGCCCGCGGTCTGTTCAAGATTCTGAGTGACATCGCCCCGTTGCTGCGCTCGACCAAACACCTGCACCAGGTGCTGCAGGCGACCCGTGAGGCCGCCAAGAATGATCGCGACGTGATCACCCTGCGCGATCAGGCCGGCGACATCGAACGAACCGCCGACCTGCTCCGATTGGAGGCAAAGAACACCTTGGAATTCGACATCGCCCTGCGCGCCGAAGAACAGGCCGCCCGCAGCGAGGAAATCTCCGCTCTCGGACATCGTCTGAACATGCTGGCCGCGCTCTTCCTGCCGGTCACCGCAGTCTCCTCCATCCTCGGTGTGAACATCCCGATCGGCGTCGAGAACTGGCTCACGCCGACCCGGTTCTGGATTCTCACCGCGCTCTGTATCGCCTTCGGCCTGCTGCTCCAGCGGATCCTCATCAAGCGTCGCTGAATTCGCCTCAGAATTCCGTGGATTCTTTTCTTGGGGGCGGCTTTTTTGGTATTGGTGCCGCTCCCATTCCCTCGCACACTCCCGCGCGTGATTCTCCGGTTGTTGTTGATGTTCCTCATGAGCGTGCTGCCTGTGGTGGCAGCGTCCGGGGATTATCCGATCAAGCCGGTCAAGGTGGTGGTGCCGTTTGCGCCCGGTGGTGGCAGTGACACGTTTGTGCGCATCATCCAGTCGGGCATCAAGGCCAACGAAATAATGGACCCGCCATTCACGGTGATCAATGTGCCGGGTGCGGGCGGCACCATTGGCAGCCGTCGGGTGAAGAATTCCTATCCGGACGGCTACACCTTTCTGAATCTGCACGACGGTATTCTCTCCGCCAAGCACAGCGGACAGGCCCTATACGGACCGGAAGCCTTCAAGCCCGTCGCGGCCACCGGACGAGCGGGCACGATGATCTGCGTTGCGGGTGGTTCGCCATACCGGACACTCCGCGAGGTGATGGAAGCCGCCAAGACCAAACCCGGCAGTGTTTCCTTCGGAGCCAATTTCGGAGCGACCAGTCACTTTGCCGGCCTCCGCTTGGAGCACATGTTCCCCGGCGCGGAATTCAACTTCGTCCCCGCCGGCGGAGGCGCCAAGCGTTTCGCCGCGATGAAGGGCGATCATCTCGATGTCTCGACCTTCACGGTGGCGGAGTACGTCGGCTTTCGCGAAGGCGGATTGCGCGCGGTCGCGATCCTGAGCGAGGAACGGCATCCGGCTTTTCCCGATGTGATGACCGCCAAGGAACAGGGCATCGAGGTAATCTGGGACGCCGTGCAATACTGGTGGGCACCGGCCGGAACACCGGACGATCGCGTGGCTTGGTTCGCCAACGTGCTGGAATCGGCGATGAAGACCCCGGAGGTGCAGGCGAAGTTTGAGGAACTCTACTTCGAACCGCTGTTTGCCAGCGGATCGGAACTGAATGCCTTGATTCAGGAACGGGAAGCGCGCGTGGCCGAGCTCAGCATTCGCAAGACGATCAGCCTGCCGGACTTTCCGTTTGCAATCGGCATCGTGCTCGCGTTGTTGGGGGTTGGCGTCCTGGTTCAACAGAGTCGAGACGGTCTGGCGTCCGTCGCCATCGCGTCAGCGGAACTCAAGACGGCGGCGATCGGCTTGTTTGTCCTGTTGATCTACGCTGGATTGCTGGCATCGCGAATGATCCCGTTCTGGATCGCAACATTGGCTTTCATCATCGGTCTTGGTTGGTTCCTGGCCCAGGCCGGCAGAAAGCGGATGGGAATGTTGGCTTTGGTTGCCATGAGCGTCGCTTTCGGCTGCCAATACGTGTTCACCCATTGGTTGATTGTTGATCTTCCCTGACCATGGACCCCGTTCTTCTCATCTGTATCTGTGTGGGTGTGATTGGCGGCGTGCTGGTTGGTGCCGTGCCGGGATTGACCGGAGCCATGGCGATTTCACTGGCCGTGCCGCTGACCTTTGGCATGGATCCGCAATATGCGTTGGCGCTGTTGGTGGCCATGTATGTCGGCTCGGTGAGCGGAGGATTGATTACGGCGACCCTGCTGCGGATACCGGGAACTCCTGCTTCGATCATCACAACCCTCGATGGATTCCCAATGGCAAAAGGCGGACGACCCGGTCGGGCACTGGGCTTGGGCATCACCGCCTCCTTGGTTGGCGGATTGATCTCCTGGGGCGTGCTTTTCCTGCTGGCCAAACCACTTGCCGACTGGTCGACCAAGATGGGGCCGGCGGACATGTTTTCGCTGGTGGTCGTGGCGCTGGTATTGATCGCCGTGCTCAGTCGCGAGTCCATGATCAAGGGACTGTTCGCCGGGGCGCTGGGAATCTTCATGGCGCTGCCGGGGCAACATCCGGCGCTCGGGCAACCGCGCATGACCTTCGGCCTGCCCGAAATGGATGCCGGTTTCAAACTGTTGCCCGTACTTCTCGGACTGTTCGCTGTCAGCCAGGTGCTGCGCGACATCCTCGACCTGCAGAAGACGCCGGAAACGATCTCGGTGAAGAGCGATTCACTGCTGGTGCAATTCAGGGAATGGAAATCACAGATCGTCAATCTCCTGCGCAGTTCGGGCATCGGCTCCATTGTCGGCGTCCTCCCCGGCATCGGCGCGAATATCGGGTCCATCCTCGCCTACGGCGCGGCAAAGACGCATTCCAAGTCGCCGGAGAAATTCGGCACGGGCTGCGACGAAGGCATCGTGGCCAGCGAAGCGGCGAACAACGCGACAGTTGGCGGAGCACTCGTTCCGTTGGTGGCCCTGGGCGTTCCCGGCAGCGTCATCGATGCCATTCTGCTCGGGGCGCTCGTCATTCACGGTCTGCAACCCGGTCCCCTGCTTTTCAAGAACAACCCGGAAGTCGTCGGCACCATCATCAACACCTACCTGATCGCGAATGTGGTGATGTTCGCCTTCATGATGAGTGCGGCGAAATTCATTGCGAAGCTTTCACGCGTCCCCCGCGAGATTCTCATCCCGGTCATCCTCACCTTCTGTGTTGTTGGATCCTATGCCTTGGGCAATCGGATGTTCGACGTTTGGGTGATGATCGGATTCGGCGTGCTCGGCTTCGCGCTGGACCGATTCAAGATTCCGCTGGCGCCGTTCGTGATCGGTTTCGTCTTGGCGCCCATGGCCGAAGAAAGCCTGTGCTCGGCGCTGATGCTTTCGGGCGGCAGTTGGGCACCGTTCGTCACCCGACCCGTATCGTTGCTTCTGTTGGTGATCGCGCTGGGAATCGCGATCACGTCGTTGGTCTACCGCCCGACCACGCAGAAACCGACGGATCAGGAATAATTTCATCTTTCCGCGAAGGAATTCCGGAAGGGCGGTCGTTGTATGGTTGAAACGCGAATCCTGTCGCCTACCGAACCATACGATTCCCATGAAGAAGCTCATTCTCCTGCTCGTTTCCTGCCTGATCCTCACTCCCTCAACCGATGCCGCCCCGCGTCAGGCGGTCAAAACCGAAGACGGTACACAGTTGGTCCTTACCGACAGCATTTCGGTGGCCAAGAAGGTCAAGCAATCAACCAAGCCGAAGGGGCCCATCGAGATCCACGGGGGTGATGCCGAGGATTTCATCACGCAGCTGCACGATTTGTTTCCTGAGGACAAGATTTGGGAGCGCACGAGTTTCCTGCTCAATCCGGGCGAAGTGAGCATCCCGAATCTTCGCCTGGTGACCAACACCGCTGAAGGTGTTCTTAAACTCTACAACCGTCTGGCCGAGGTTCGGCCGGAATGGGGCGAGTGGCTCTGGGAAGGTGAATTCAAGGATGCGGCGGCAAGCGAACGGTCAAGGCGCGCTGCGTTGCTCGAGATGCGGCGAGCCAAGTGGCATCAACGCGCGCAGACCTTGTTGCGTTGCGTCGCGGTGCTTGCGGTGTTGGCCGTCGGCGCTCAGGTAAACGGAGAAACCGTCCTCGTCTTCCTCGATTCCGAGATCGAGGCCCAATTCGTCCGGTGATCCGGTTCTCGGCAGAAACCGACGTTGAGCCTCACTTCTTGCCAGGTTTCGGCAGCCTTTCCTCGAGCATGTCCTTCGCGGGTTTCACGGTCGCTTTGTGCGCCGCGGCCAACTTCCTGATCTGCGCAATGATCTGTTCGTTGCCCTTGGCGATGTTGTACTTCTCGCTGGGATCGTGGTCGAGGTGGTAGAGCAACGGCGGGTTGTGCGTCCGCGCTTCCTTCTGTCCGACATAGCGCTCCTTGGTGAAGAAGTGAGCCTTGTGTGATCCGTGGCGGACGGCAAACAGCTTTTCTCCGTGATAGAAGAACATGGACTCGCGCGGACTGTTCCCCGTCCCGTGCAGCACTTTGGTAAGATCAAACCCGTCAAAGGTGCGATCATTCGGCAGCTTGCCACCGGCGAGGCTCACCAGGGTCGGCAGCAGATCCAGCGTGCTGCCGATGTCGTGCACAATGCCTTGGGAAAGCGGTTTCGGATGCGCCCACATCACCGTCGGCTCACGCATGCCACCCTCCCACGTGCTGCCTTTGCCTTCACGCAAATGTCCGGCGCTGCCGCCGTGGGTCTTGAAGGTCAGCCACGGACCGTTGTCTGACGTGAAGAACACGTAAGTCTGATCCATGCTGCTGCGCACGGTGTTCAGGATCTGACCGACGGACCAGTCGATCTCTTCGATCACATCGCCGTAGATCCCGGCGGCGCTGTGTCCATGAAAGGCCTTGTCGCGAAACAACGGGATGTGCGGCAGACTGTGCGCCAGATAGACGAAGTAAGGTTGATCACCCTTCTGTTGCTTGCGGATGAACTTCACTGCTTCTTCAGTGTACCGTTTGGTGATATCGCGTTGGTCACATGGACGCTCGATCTCCTTCTTGTTCCTCAGCAAAGGCACGTTGTAGGCGGCGATGTCCTCGGTCTCGGCGTTCTCGTAATGGTTCTTCCCGTTTTTCACGCGACCCATGTCGTTCGAGTAGGGAATGCCGAAGTAGCTGTCGAAACCGTGGCTGGTCGGGAGGTATTGAGGGAGGTGCCCAAGGTGCCATTTGCCAACGGCAGCGGTGGCGTAGTTCTGCGATTTCAACGCGCGGGCAATGGTGATCTCGGTCTGCGGCAGACCGCCCGCGGAATCCGGAAACAGGACCGCCCGTTGGTCCGAGCACATGCCGTTGCGAATCGGCAGGCGTCCGGTCATCAGACCAGCCCGGCTCGGCGTGCAGACGCTGGCCGCCACGTAGAAGCTCGTCCAGCGCTGACCCTCGTGCGCCATGTTGTCGAGATGCGGCGTGCGGATGGTCGGATGCCCGAAACAGCTCAGGTCGCCGTAGCCGAGATCATCGCAGAAAATGATGACGAAATTGGGCTTCTCTGCTTCGGCCGAAAAAGCAAGTGCGAGCGCAAACAACAGGGTGGTCAAGCGAGTCATGCGCGCTTGAATAAGCGACCCCTCGGGCAATTGCAACGGGTTACGTGATTGTCAGAAACGATGAACGAACATGCGGGGACGCCGGGCGGCATTGTCGTCCACCCAGCCGACGACATTGCCATTGTCGTCGATCACCGGTACGCGACCATCATTGGATCGCGGACGGACTGCCTCCGCGTTTGTCGCCGGCCAGGGAAACGGATGCGGACCGCCATGTGCGCGACTCATCCGTTCGTTGGCCAGTTCCGCGGAAGCCGTCATGTAGACGAACACCGCGATGACGGACAACATCAGTTGGCCGGAAAGCAGCCCGAAGATGCCGAGGAAGATCGCCATGAACTTGCCCACCGAAACCGCCTTCTCGGTCGCCTTCTCGCGACCCATGCTCATCGCGAGAACGGAACGAAGCACGCGGCCGCCATCCATCGGAAAGGCCGGGATCAGGTTGAACAAAACGAGCCAGACGTTGACCTTGGCCAACTGAATCAGAAACGAGCCACCCGGGTTGGCCAATGCGCTAAACACGGCGCCGGCCCCGATCACGCCGAACAGAACGAGGGCTATGACAACGTTCACCGCCGGCCCCGCAAGGGCCACGATCAGTTCTTGCTTCGGATTCGCCGGCATCCGCTCCAAGCGGGCCACCCCGCCGATCGGATAGAGCGTGACATCCGGAGTGCGAACGTCGAACGCGCGCGCGGCGAACACGTGTCCGAACTCATGGAGCAAAACGCAGCCGAACAGGAGCACGAGAAACATCGCACCAACCGGGCCGTAGCTGAGACCGATCAGGCCCAGCATGATGAAGAACGTGAGATGGATCTTCACATCCGTTCCGGCGATGCGGGCGATTTGGTAGGACCACTTCATCTATGTTTCAAGTAACACGTATTGTACCGAACACGCATTCCAACATTTGTTCGAAATTGGAGCGAATCTTTCCGCATTTTATCTTCGGATCGGGCGGTTTCGCGTCAATTTGGCCCTTTGTGTCACGTTCGGAATTCAATTCATGGCGCAGATTCTCCCCGTCCAGACGGATCTGGTCGCGTTTTCGTTTCTCCAGTTGGTTGAATCGTTTCAAAGCCTGGACCAATGTTTGAGAACAGGTTGATTCCCAAACCGCCAAAAGTCCATCAAGTGACCGATCTTACTGACCACCTCGATGAAGTGCCGCCACCGGGCATGAAGCATGAGTGTTATCCAGGCGGCTTTAGGATCGAGTGTTCCAGCCGATTGTGGGGCGATGGGCTCGTGGCCGCTGCCGTGTGGAACGGGATGTTCTTGACCGGAATGATCGGGACTCAGATCCGTCACGAGAATTTCCTCTGGGTGCTCTGGCTCATGGCAACACCCTTTTTCCTGATGGGACGATTGCTCGTCTGGTTCGCGCTTCTGCTTTTCTTTGGCAGGACAACATTCGAGCTGGAAGCGGATCAACTGCGCATCTTCGTCGGTCTGGTTTGGATCGGACGGCAAAAGACGATCGATTGGGCGGAGATAAACCAGATTGAAGACCGCCCTCTCGATGCGGATCGCCCCAATCGGCATCGGACTATCCATCTGGATGACTTCGCCTGCCACGTTTTTGCCATGCCGCCGCTTCCTGAATCCCGCAGACTCCACGCGTTGCGACTTCTCAAACAACACCTCTCACAATCGTCAAACTCCCGCTAGCAGAGTTCGCGTGCGATTCTGTCGAACTCGTGGCATTCAACGAATGGCGGATTGGGTTGGCAACCTGGTTGAGCCCCTGAGAATTGGTCCATTGCGCCTGCGTTACTTCGAGCGTCTGAAAATCGCGTTCAACCACAGCTCTGATCGCTCAGGTCGGACATCCTTTGTCTTCCAGACTTTGACCTCTTCGAGCCCCGTCACCTCGCCTGCGAGGCGTGCCAGATTCTCCTCAGTCATGTCAGTGAAATGCCGATTGTCTTTATGACGCTCCCCTTCGCCGAACTTGAACGACACGTAGATGACCGCGCCGATCTTCATGAGATTGACCAGGTTCTGAACCGCTCCCGCCAAATCTTGGCGCGGTACATGGAGTAGCGAAGCACAACACCACACACCGTCGAAGTTGGTGGAACCCTCGAAGTCGAGAAAGGTGGCTCGCTTTACGCTGACTCCGGTCTGTGACCTTGCCATCGCCACCATGGACTTCGAATTGTCAAAGGCCTCGACCGAATAGCCGCGCCGTTGAAACTCCAGAATGTCACGACCTGGACCGCAACCTGCATCGAGAACATGCGCACCATCCGGCAGGTGCCCACAGAATTCAGAGAGTAGCTCAGCCATGTCCGCAGCCATGGTGGCCTCGGCAAACTTCTGGGCGTTCTCTTCGTAGTAATCCATCAGGCCAGCTCTAGTTGCGGGTTGTTGATCGCGGTGACGAGCCGTCGGTAGAACGGATCTGACGCCGGATTGTAGGAAGGCGCTCCACCCCACCAATAGGATCCCAGGACTTTCTTCACATTGTCGTAGTGGGCTTGCAGTTTCTTGGCGCGGTGCTTCGCAGTCTTGCCCAAGGCGGCAGAAATCTTGTGCTTCCATGGATGATTGCTGCCCATGATGTTCTCATTCCGGGCCATCAGCTTGTGAATAAAATGAGGCCCCACAAGCCGATCGGATTTGAGCAGGTTGCATTCGCCATGCGACAGAACCAGATTCCAGATTTCATCATGGCAAAGCACCTGTCTGGGCAGGACATGGTCTACGTGCACGTCTTTGGTAAGGGCCTCGCTACAGTAAAAGCAGGTGTTGCCTTGGTAGCCACTTAGAAAGGGCACGTTGCCAGTCAACGAAGTCCGATCGTAACCTGCAACCAGATAGGTTTCGCGAATGTCATTTGCCAACTCGAAGTCGCTCGCGCTGATTGAAAACGCACCCTCCAGCAGGCTCCATCTGGCTATGATCTCCTCGCGGAGCTCTTACCGATCTTGGTCGGAGAACGCCAGCAGAGGATCTTTCAAAATGAGCTTCTTCCCGAAATCAA
>JAYPXF010000012.1:0-5224 GCA_038154405.1 Verrucomicrobiales bacterium
AGCTCGGTGAGAGCCTGATCGACCATGGTCACCGCGCCGTGCACGATCTTCTTGCGGGCGGCAATGACGGCCTCCGCCTGCTGGCGCTTCAACATCGCCTGGGCGATTTCCTGTGCATACGCAAGGTGGGTGATCCGCGCTTCATCAACGATCACGCCGGCCATGCTGAGCCGCTCCTGCAATTCGCTCTTCAAGGCACCGATAACCTCTTCTCCACCTTCGCGCAGGGTGACCTCATCCTTTCCTCCGTGATCGTAGGCGAAGCTGCTGGCCAGATGGCGCACGGCAGATTCGCTCTGCACGCGGACATAACTGGTGTAGTTGTCGACATCGAATCTCGCCATGGCCAGATCGGCCACCCGCCACACCACCACGGCCGCAATCTCGATCGGATTCCCCTTCTTGTCGTTCACCTTGATGACATCGCTTTGAAAATTCCGCGTCCGCACGGACACCTTCACATTGATCTTGGAATAGAACGGATTCGCCCAGTGGAATCCACTGTCCAATACGGTCCCCTCGTAAGCGCCGAACAGCACCTGCACCCGGCCTTCGTTCGGCTGCAACGTAAAATGCCCCACCAACACGATGATGGAGAATACGAGCCCAAGTATTCCGCCAAACAGGAGCACGAATCCCAACGCCTTGGATCCGCCTCGGTCAGCAAGATTCATAATTCCGAAGATTTTGCAGGCGATGCAGCCCAACAACATGACGATGTTTACTGCGAGCATGGGCCAACCGTTGACCGCCGATATCATGCGATCCTTGTTCACTGTCTCTATGTGTTCCATAGACTGCTTTATGGTATTTTAAATATATAAAAGTGCTATCACCCGTGGCCTGAGTTGTCAATGGTCATAAATCGATTCAGGTAACTACTTCTCCTCCGTATTCGGGGAATTGTCCAAGCCATCCCCCGCCGATGTTTCCGCGTTCAGCGGATTCAAATCGGCATCCACATTGAAAGCCTTCTTCTCGTCAATATTATCCAACACACCCTTGCTCAGCTTGCTACGCCAGTCTTCGGGCAATCCCAGCCGAACCCTCAGTCTTTGCCCCATCACCGATGTGAAGCGCCCCTGCCCGCTCAGGCAATTGATCAGCACACCAATGCGGATTTGCTCGAACGACGACAGCGCCTGAATGTCCTTCACGGACTTGCTGAAACGCTCGTGGTAAAGATCGTAGGTTTTTCGCGCAAACAACGCGTTGCCACGCGCCCGGCTGTTCTGTCCCACGGCCAAGTGATAGAAGTAATTCATCAGATAGGCCTCGATCACCGCCTTGGATCGGAACGGTGACGACCGGTTGACCGTACGTTGAATGTTCAGCATCACGAACTGATCCAACGGCATGTCACGAACCCAGGTGTATTGGATTGTCGGAATCGCCGTCCGCACATAGTGATACCATTCTGCCGCCTCTTTCCGGCGTCCATGAAGGTATAGCAGATAGATCGCCTCGTGCAGAAAGGTCTCCTGCCCGCGAGCCACGTAGTCGGCCCGATCCGGAATATAGCCTTTCACGATCTCGTAGGTCTGGTTCACCTTGGGAATGATATCCAGATTGGGACTGAATTCTATCCGGTCGTCGAACGGGTTCACATTGATCGTGCCGCGCTGAAAACTCATCTGCATTGACTGCCAGATGACGCGGAACATGACCATCGGATCACCAGATGTCGCCTTATTCATCCCCACCGTGGCCCAATAAATCGCATGGGCCTCTGGCAACCGCCAGTCCAACGGACCGAAGTTCTCCTCCACTTGGCGGATATACTTCAAGTCCATCTTGAAGCGGTCCTTCAGAAGCCGGGCACTCTCTTTCTCTGCATCCGTCTGCGGATTCTCCAAGCCATCCAGATCAGGCTTGCCCGTGGGGAAGACCTCCTCGGTCATCTCGTGGAAAATTCGCTTGTAAGCAAAGTGTTCGGTCTCCGAATAGCGGCCGATCTTGTCGTAGAAGAACCAGCCCAGTTCGCGATACATCTCCGGATCGGTCGGATTGTATTTCAACCCCTCATCCCGCATCAGCTTGATTCCGGCCCACACCCACCCCCAACGGTCCTTGGGATACTCGAACACTCGCGAGATGTTGTAGGCCATGTTCCACGCCTGAAACCGCCACACAGGTGTAAAGGTGGGCTGCAGTTTGGTAATCCAGTCCCCCAGCGTCATGGTCTCGAAATACAGCCCCTTGCCCTGCAACTGATTGGAGCGAATGAAAAGAAAGTTCACGATCAACCCCCGGAAACCACCCAGAGCCACCGTGGTGAACGCCAGCATTGGCGGCGCGTTTTCCAGCGGCTCGAGTCGGGTCAAACCGAGCGATTCACGCTTCACATTCAGGTTGTTCTGGTTGAACGAGTTCACCACCAGTGCAACCACCGCGACCACCGTCAGGATGAGTTTATAATTGCGACTACTCATGTTCCTCCCCCTGGCAAGGCGGCCAATTCCCTCCGATTGAAAAGAAATATTCCCAATCCCGCCAACAGGCCGCCGGCCACCAGCACCTGACGCGCAAAACAACCTGCAACGGATTCCCAGGAGACACTGCGTCCCTGACTCAATCGACTGATCGGACTGACCCCCTTTGCCTGACTCACGGTATAATTCAGCAACCGGAACAGAGGCAGCATGATCGGATCTATGTGCCGCGTATAACGCTCACCCGTATCATGGTTGATTCCGCCAATCGTGCGTTGCTGCACAATCGAATTGAGCAAGCCGCCGGAAAGCACCACGACCATCACCGTCAGGCTCACAAATGACGCAACCGGCAGACTCAAGTAGGCCGAAGCCGCCAAGCCGACCGCAGCGACGCCGATCAGCCAGAAAAACACGATCAGCAATCCGCGAAGAAAATTCATTTCAAAGGATCCTTCGGGGAACAACACCTCCAACGGCTGATCCACCGGAAAGCGCAAGGTATCACGGCTGTAGTTCCACGCCTCAATGCGGAGCAGTCCGTTGGTGTCCCACATGTTTGCCGGAATGCTGAACTGCCGGACATTGTTTTCCAGCATGTCGATCTCCTTGCTCCAGTATTTGCCGGTATCCACGTCCCCCACCACCCAGAGAACCTTGTAGACCGGATTGTCGTGATCCACACCGGCAGCATGCATCACCACGTGTACCTGCAACGGCCTGTCCTTCAGATATAATTCCTTGCCCGACACATCGAGGTCCCAGCGGCGGCGGCTGTTCTCCGGCACCAGCTCGTCTGCCATCTTGAACTGTTCCGCGATTGTCTGCCGCAGCAGGACCGGGTTCACGTCCTTCACCCGTTCGTCGTTCAGCCGACGCTGGTAAACCCGTTCAATGTCCGCCTCGCGATTCGTATGCTCCTCGATCAGGGATCCTCGCGCCACCATCATCCGTTCACGCAGTAATGTCTGCTGTTCTTCGTCCAAACCCTGAGACTGCCAAAAGACAAGACCGTAGATCATCCCGCCCAAGACGCTCAGGAAGATACCATTCAACAATGAGATCCCCATCCACTTGCCCAGCCACACCTTCCAGCGGGCGATCGGCTTGGTATCCAGAATCTGCATCTGGCACTCGGTAACCTCGCGGGAAATGGCCCCGGAAGAAAGCCACACGGTCGCTCCAATCAACAAGGTCGTCAGGATCGAAAGCGAATAGGTCAGAATCACCCGGGTGAACATCGGCGCCGAGCCGTCATGCCGGATCAGCAAAGGCAACAACGCGACCGCACAGATCAACATGACCAGGAACACCACCAGAAAGCGCGATGCCACCGCGGATTTCAGCGTGAGTCTGGCTATGGCCCAGATCTGTTTCATCGGATTCTGTATCAGGCCCCTTGAGGCGCTTGTTGTCCTGCCACTTCCGCTTCCGGATCCTGCGCCGCCTGCATCTGGAACGGCTCGAGTTCCTCACCCTGACGGACCAGGCGGGCGCTGTTGAAAATGACGAGAATGGAACCGGCGTTATGCATAATCGCCGCCACAATGGGGTTCAGGTAACCGAACGCGGCCGCGGTCAAACCGCCGATGATGAACAACACGCCCAACATGAAGTTCTGGTTGATGACCACGCGGGTTGCACGGGAGAGACGAATGAGGAACGGCAACCGACGCAGGTCACTGTTCATGAGCGCAATGGTCGCACTGTGAATTGCGACTTCACTGCCGGCAGCGCCCATCGCAATTCCGATGTCGCCAGAAGCGAGCGCCGGCGCGTCATTCACACCATCACCGATCACCGCGACCTTCCAGCCGCTTTCCTTCACCTTCTTCACGAACTCCACCTTGTTCTGCGGCAGACATTCGGCGACCACCTCCTCACACTTGATTTCACCGGCCACACGTTTGGCCACCGGCTCGCGATCACCGGTCACCATCGCGATCCGCTGAGCGCCGGCCGCCTTCAGATCCAGCAAGGCCTCGGCAGCCTCATGACGAATCTGGTCGCGCAGACCAACCCACCCGACGCATTCACCGTTGCGGGCGACGTAAACGATGCTGAAACCCTCAGCTTCATTGAGATCCACCGTGTCCTGGAAAGCCGCCGGCACACCGTTGTCGATCAACCACTTGGCGCGCCCGGCCAATACACTGCTGGAGTCAATCGTCGCCTTGATGCCGCGACCGGCGGTCTCATTGAACTCGGCCGTTTCGGCCAGATTCACCTTGGCTTCCTTGGCGAGGTTCACCAACGCCTTCGCAACCGGGTGATTGCTGTGTTGTTCTGCCGAGGCAGCCAGTCGCAACAGCTCAGCAGGCTTCACACCATCAGCGGGAGCCAGCCGGGCGACGGCCAATTTACCTGAAGTAAGCGTGCCGGTTTTGTCGAACACGAACGCGTTGATCTTCGCCGCCAGTTCAATGTCGCCGATATTCTTAATGAGAACACCAAGTCGAGCGGCAGCCGAAAGTGCCGCCACCATGGCTGACGGAGTGGCCAGAATGAACGCGCACGGACAGGACACAACCAACACCGAGATCACGCGGTTCAGGTCGTGCGTGAAGACCCAGATCAGCGCGGACATGGTCAGCACGAACGGGGTGTAGTAACCCATGTACTGATCCATCAGACGCATGATCGGCAGCTTCGACTGTTCGGCAGAAAGAATCAGTTCACGCACCCGCCCCAAGGTCGTGTCCGTGCCGGCACGGGAGACCTTGATGTCCAGCACCCCCGTCAGGTTGATCGTGCCGGCAAACACGTCATCACCCGACTTCTTGTCGACGGGC
>JAYPXF010000012.1:5234-11723 GCA_038154405.1 Verrucomicrobiales bacterium
CCAACTCGCTTGATATCAGTGTGATTAAGAGTTCAGTGTCAGTTGTGTATCAGAGAGAGACCGTCACTATTGTCACCCGGCCGCACCCGGATCACGTCGCCGATGGCCAGATCCTTCGCGGCGACCTCTTCCTCTTTGCCGTCAACAATGCGACGCGCCTTGGTGGGCGTAAGTTTGATCAGTGACTCAATGGACGCACGCGCTCCAGCGGCCGTCCGGTTTTCAATGATCTCGCCGATCAGCATGAAGAACGAAACCACACCGGCCGTGCGGTAGTCCCCGGTCGCCAATGACGCCAGGATCGCCAGGCTGACGAGTTCATTGATGCCATACTGACCGCGTTGCAGATCCTTGATTGAGTTCCACAGAATCGGAGCACTCAGGATCGCAGCACCGACAAAGGCGCTTACGCCCGCAATGGGGCCGCTGTTTTCAAAAATGAATTCAACCAGGTACGCGTTCATCACGAACACGAGACCAATGAAGGTCGTGCCGAGCGCCGTCGTCGACGACTCGACGCTCATGTCCGCGTTTTCGTCCTGCTGACTGATTAATGCCGTTACCTGCATAAGCCGGGATCAGATTCTCTTGGGTTTGGGCGGTTCTTTGCTGAGTTTGAGATGCAACGTGCGCGAGGAGCCGTCCGGGCGCAAGGGCACGAAGAATTTGTCCTGCGCATTGGTCATCACCGAATGCATCGTTTCCGCCGTGATGCGACGCACAAAAAGATCCGAATCCTTCCGGTAATAGGGCAACTGCGCCTCAAAGGCGCGGGCTTCGGCTTCAATCACCATCACCAGCTGATTGCTCTGGATCATGCCGCCGGCAATGATGCTCTTGGCCTCACCGGTCGCTTCCTGCAAGGCAGCCCGCGCGTCGGCTTCGGCTTTCAGAATGGTTTCGCTCCGGGTTTGCTCGGCGGCGATCACATTATCAAACGCCGCCTTCACCTTGATTGGCGGGCTGGTCTGAATATCGAGCGCCTCGATCTGGATTCCCATGCGTGGTTCGGAAAGCGACTCCATCAGGTGCTTCCGCACGGATTCCTTGAAGGCAATCTTGTCTTTGTAGATTGCGGCGTCAGAGGTGAACTCCGCCGCGGCGTGTATCAAAGAGCGATTCAGGAGCTGCAGCAACTGGTAGTCACCCTGGCGGAAATAAAACACGAACTGCACCGGATCAATCACCCGATACTTCAGCATGGAGCGGGCGTGAACGATGTTGCCGTCAGCCGCCAAGAGATAGCCGTCCACCCCCGGACGCAGGCTGTTCCGCGCCGTCGGCGGGCGACCGGATGCCACCTCTTGTTCCGTCTCGAAATACCATCCGGTGTCGGAATGCAGGGTTCGGCTCGTCCCGGTGGGAATGCGCACGATTTCATCAATCGGATACGGAAATGCGAATTGCAGACCAGGTTTTCGAATGGCTTCCTTACCCTGTCCCACCGGCTTGCCAAAGCGCAGAACAACCGCCACCTCGTTCGGCTGCACGGTAAAGACGCCGGACAGCACGAAGAAGATGATTACGCCGGCCATGATGAGTTTCAACACGCCGAAGACACTGACGAGCGCCTCGGACAAGGCCCGCGATCCGGTATCCTCCCGCAACTCGATCTTCTTGCCCGCCGGCGGCGTGAACGGTTCCGGCTTCTTCTCCGATTCCTGTGGATTCTCTTCGCTCATGATCGGGGAGATGGGTTATTCAGCGGCGGAGGCGGCCCCAGCGGACTTGGTGTTCAACCGATTAAAAGGCGGAGTCTGTTGATCAAGCACCAGGGTCGTCCGGTCCTTGGTCGCCTGTTTCAATGCCTTGATGTCAAAGAGCAGCTTCGCGAGTTCCGGTTCCTTCTCGAACACAGCATAGTGCTTGGCGGCCTCCGCCTCGGCGGCGCCAAGAATGCGGGTGGATTCCGCCTGCGCCTCCGCCAGCAGCTCCTCCCGTTTCCGGTTGGCTTCGGCGCGAATCCGGGTGGCCTCCGCCTTGCCTTCACTTTCAAACTGACGAATCAGGCGCTGACGCTCACTCGTCATCCGGTCGAAGACCTTGGAGGTGATGCTCTCCGGCAGCCCGATGCGGTTGATGCCGGCCATCTCAATCGTGATTCCATACTCGGCGCCGGCAACCTTCTTCATCATGGCCAGCATGTCGGCCTCGACCTGCGGTAGTTTCACCTTCGCACGATTCGTCGAAATCAGATCACCGAAGGCATACTGACCGAGAACACCGTTCTTGGCATCGCGAACGACGCTTTCCAAGGCCTGCTCCACCTGATTCTGGTCGTCCCGGAAGCGTTCGAGATACACCTTGGGATCGGCGATTTTCCAGGCAATGAACACCGTCATCATGATGTTCTTGGCATCGGAGGTCGTGGTCTGTTCGAACTTGCGCTCAAAATTCCGCAGCCGGTTGTCCATCTTGTAGATCTTCTGAACCGGCCATGGCCACCGCACGTTGAGTCCGGGCTCCATCTTGCTCTCCGTGAACTGGCCGAACGTGGTCACCACGGCAACCTCGGTCTGACGCACCTGATACAGGAACAGGATGACCAGAAAGATCAGCGCCAACAGGGCGCCTGCAGTAGGGGTTACGATATTTTTCTTCATACTGATTGAGAGTTACTGGTTTGCTTGGTCCATGCCCATCGGACGGGCCTGCGCCTGACGATCTGCGTCGTCGAAGAATTTCACCTCGTTCAACTCATCGCCGATGGTGTCTTCAAGATTCAGCCAATAGGTATCCTGCGCGTTCGTTGTTCCAATGACGTATTTGCGCGCGCCGCTGATGGCCTCCACCAACGTGCCCAGATAGGTTCGCCGCCGATAAACTTCCTTCGAAGCGCGAAAGGCAGACACTTGGTTAGCAAACTGCCCCGATTCGGCGGACGCACCGCGCACTTTCGAGATCTTCTCCGCCTCCGCCGACAACACCATCTGGCGCGCCTGAGCACCAGCCATCGGCACGGTCTCCGCCGCAAATCCCTCAGCATTCAGGATGAGTGTTTCCCGTTGCTGCAGCGAACCGATCACGTCCTCATACGCTTTGGCAACCTTTACCGGGGGATGAATATCCTGCAGACCGACGAAAACGATCCGCGTCCCCAATTCGTAACGATCGGCTTCTGCCTGCAGCAGCCCGCGCAATTCCCCGGCCGCCTGAATTCGCCCCTTGGCCATGATGTCTTCAATATCCACCGACACCAGGTAGCGGCTCACCACCTGCGAGGCGAGACGCTCCAACATCGTTCCGGCATCCGCATGATTGCGTGCGTATTGAAACAGATTCGTGATCTCATACTGCACGGGAATGCTCGCGGTCAGCAGGTTTACCGGCACGGTTTCGGTGTCGTTCGTGCTGGTCGTGGACAGATTCACATCCCGACTCGCCACCAGCATGTTGTACTCAAACTTGTAGTGGTTCTTCGTCCATACCAACACGCGCTCCTCTTCCAATTTCGGATCCGGCTCGTACCCGATGTGAAAGCGCTGAATCGCCTTGGTCGGATAACGATGCACTTTGTCGATCGGCCAAGGCAGCTTCACGTGAATACCTGGAGGAAGAATCTGGCGGCCTTCCACCGGCTTGCCGAACCGCTCCAACAAGGCTTCTTCATACGGTTCCAAGACCACGAAGCAGGAAGACGTCAGAAACACCCCCACCCAAAGTAGAACCAACCAAGCCAGAGTGCGTTCGAGGTAACGGTAAAACCACGTTTCCGAAACCTTGAACCCGAACTGGTAATCCAATGTCTGCGCCGCCGTACTGATGATCCCCCCGGGTTGTCCCAGCAGACCGACCAACCGGCTTTCGTAAAGCAGATGGACCTCACGCCCCTGAACGCGCGGGCGATAGATCTCCATGATCAGATTGACCAGCATCTCAAGCGCCAGCAATCCGAGGATCGCCGACAGCCCATGCGCTGCGTGCTTGTCAAAATGCGGATACCCGAACCACGTCGCCGCAGAGACCACCGCAGTCAACACGCTGACAACAGACGCCAACATGAGGTAGCTGCCGCTGGGGCGCAGAATGCGCGCATTCTCGTACCGGGCCAGCCCCACGCTATACTTGCCGAAGAGATACTGCGCCAACGCGAACATCGAGAAAAACGCGCATTGCAACAGGGCCGCGTCTTCGGCCGGAGCCACAAGATCCTTCCGGGTGAAAAACTGATACAGAAGAAACGCCGCCAGACCTTGGGCGACCATGATGAGAATCGTCCACGATGGGACGAACCACTTTTCAAACTGTTCCCGCGCACGCTTGGCACGCAAGACATCGCCGTCGGACTCGAACATCGCGACACTGCTCTCGCGATCCTTGAGCTGCTCGACCTCCAACCGCTCCTGCTCCTCAGCACGGTAGTGCCGCATGTGCATGAAGCTGATGATCGTCACCAGGATGCCGACCGCACTGTAGATCGCCGCCAAGAGACCGGCCATCGAACCTCCGCGCGCCGCCACCACAAACGCGCCCGTGCCCGTGGCGGTCAGGATCAGGAAGTTCGTCCAAATGTTTTTGCTCGGGGTCTTTTCCAAAATTCAGGTCCTTCCAACTAAGCCAACTCTCGATCTTCAAACAGGGCCAGTCCCGCCGACATCGCCGCCACCACGTAGCAGACCACGTAGCTGAACGCCCGGATCACGTAGGAAAAGGGAATCGACTTGTTCCCTTCCAACGCATCCACCATCCAGAACAACTGCCAGTTTGGCAGCACGGTATAAAGCACCTTAGCCCAGATCGCGCCATCGGCCGCGGTCCGTCCAAACAGGTAGTCCGTCATCAGGCCCAACATGAAGATGATCGAACACATCGCCAACGTGGGCATGAGCTCCAGTCGCGTGCTGCAGGCCAACGCAATGGAGGCCAACACGAAGAGGGCAAACAGAATCAACACCCCCGCCGGCAACATCCGCCAATCCATCAGCGTACCAAATGCGTGCATGTCCCACCGCTTGCCAACGAAACAGACGGCAATGAACGTGATGGAGGAAAATCCGACAATTCCCAGCACTGCATCGCCGATGAACTGCCGGTGCAGAAAGAAGTTCGTGTAGCCGCCCAGCATCAGTCCTAACACGATTCCAAGCAGAGCCGAGGTGACCGCGGGTGGATCGTGCGCCTGATAGATGTCCGGAACCATTCTTGAACAAAGCATGGCGGTCAGGCAGTTGACGTAAACGACCAGCGTCAGGGCGATCACCACGCCAAAATACTTTGCCATCAGGAACTTCGCTCGACTCACCGGCTTCGCCAGCACAGCCAGAGCCGTGCCAGTTCGGAGTTCCAACGCCAAGGTGTTCGAAGCACAAAAAACCGCGGCCATCAATCCAATCAGGAAAACCAGCGCCAAAGCACTGTCTTTTACGAGTTTATCCTCACTCTCCAGTGCCAGATAGGGAACGTGCGACATCAGGACCATGAAAAGTGACGGCACCGTCACCAGAATCAGCACCAGAGGTTGTCGCAACAACTCTCGGGCGCCGTTCCATGAAATGGTCAAAAAGGCGAGCACGGGCGGGAATTTGATTAATTTTGCGTGTAATGCAAAGCATTCATTCCGCGCGACTTGGGCAAACCCGTGAAAACACGGACGCTGAATCCCTGAAAGCCGGTTGTAGGAAACATTCACCCACGGAAGCAATACCTGCGAACGGGATTTTGTCATTCTTAGGTATTATTTGTTCAAATTCAATAGCCGATGTATTGCGCTCTTTGCGTTCCTGTCCGCAACCCGTATCTTGTCGCGGTTTTAAAAGGCCGGCTGAATCCATGAGCAAACGACGTTTCAGAGCCATATTGACCCTTTTCTTGGGATTGATCTGCGCGCCCTCCCAGACTTCGGGCACCCAGGATCATATCACCATCGATCTCCGAACCAAGCGGGTCAGCGCCGATGTTTCAGCGTGGACGGTGAAACAGATCCTAACCCGCATCGTGTCCCGTACCGGCTGGGACGTAATGCTGGAACCCGGGACCACCCTCTCAGCGAAGCCTTCCACCCGCTTCTCCGATGCCCCGATGGGACGGGCACTGGGACGTTTGCTGCCGGATTTGAGTTTTCTCCTGTCGCCTAAGACAGACGGCCCGGCTCACCTCCTCATCTTCACAACCCAGGCACGTGAAGCCACCGAGAAACTGGAAATCAAGACCGCGCGCATCAAGAAACACCTCGTCGTACGCTTGAAGAAGAGCTCCAAGAGATCCATCGAAGAGATCGCCGCCAATCTTGGTGGCAAGGTGGTCACCGCCATCAAGGGCACCAACGCCTATCTGCTTGAGTTTCCCTACGACAACGCCGCCCTACTCGCACGCGACGCCCTGCTCCGCGACGACAGTGTGGCAGGCACCGACTTCAATTATCGCCTTTCCGGTCCCGCAGCCAACGCCCGGGTCCCGACCTCCAATCGGCCGCTCTCCATCAAACCCGGAAGCCGTCCGGACGGATCGCAGAATATCGTGGCCCTCATTGATACGCCCGTTCAGCGGGAT
>JAYPXF010000012.1:11807-25388 GCA_038154405.1 Verrucomicrobiales bacterium
CGCATTCTTGTTGAATCCCATAACCGTTGCCGGTCAAACCTCCTCCGTGGACAACGGTTCTCCCACGCACGGCACGTCGATGTTCGAAACCCTTTTGCGCGGCTTGGATTCCGTGTCCGACGAAGGCACCAGCGATGTCCGGGTGTTGCCGATTGATGTCTACGGTGACAACGGCGCCACCACCACGTTTGACGTTGCCGCCGGATTGATAGCCGCCACCGAAGCCGGTGCCTCCATCGCCGTACTGGCCCTGGGCAGCACGGCCGACAGTCCCTTTCTCCATTCCATCGTGCAACAAGCCGATGCGGCCGGCCTCACCATGATTGCTTCAGCTGGCAACGAGCCCACCACGGACAACGTATTTCCTGCCGCTTTCCCCGAAGTCACCGCCGTCACTGCCGGTGCCCGCAACGGCACGATTGCCGACTACGCCAATCGCGGAAACTTCGTCGACATCGTCGGCCCCGGCACTTCGCTTATCGAATACCAGGACACGCGCTTCATCATCAACGGCACCTCCCCCGCCGCCGCCCACGTCGCCGGCGTCGTCGCCGGCATGTCCGACGTCCCCGGTGCCACCCATGATTCCATTCTGGGTGCATTGAAAGTTCAGTTTGCCCCGCCGACCACCAACCCGTGATGCCATCTCGGATGTGAGCACACCATCCTGAGCCAGATCCAAATCGATGTTCGTTCTGGTGATCATCGCGATCATCTTCGCAGCCATCGTGGTCGCACTGATTCAAGGTCGCTCGGTACAGGAAGGTCAACTCGTCGCCACCCTGACCCGTTACGAAGCCGGCACGCAGAAAGTCCATTCCCGCTACTCCTACTTCAGCAACGGCCGCATCGAGGAACACTATTACACGGGCGGACCGCCATCCGTCCGCTGGAGCAAGGCGGAAAAGATCCAATCACTTCTCTCCACCCTCGACTCCCAAAACATCTGGAACCGCGTCCCCGCCATCCGCAATCCCTTCAACCAGGAAGAGAAACAGATGTTCGAACTCAAATACAGCGGTGATACAAACCGCTTCCTCAGCGCGATCCGCACCAACAGTTTCGGCCCCGGCTCAAGGGACGAAGCAATTCAAGTCATCAACAGGGGCAAGACCAACACCGCAAAAATGTATTTCTCGTAACACCACATCAAATGCCTCGTGGACACCAACTACGAGATCGCCAATCGCCAATGCATCGTCACTTGGAACACCGCCGATTCCAGTCTCTGGCAGAGTGTGGTCAACTTGCTTCGCTGAGGTTCACAAGCGCACCTTACGGATTCAATCGTTTCAGCTGGTTGTAATTGCCGAGGCCGGATTGCCGCGTGATAAGTAGCGGCTGATGGACGCGAAACAACGGGGCAAAATCAAACCAACGCCGCTCGCCTCCGCATTCAGCGCCATCATCGGCGTTGTCATTCTGTACACCGCTAGCGCTTCGTTTTCAGATCCCCAAAAAGACCAGAAAAACCCCGCCGGCAGTCATGGTCTTCAAGTCCATCTGGTTCGGTGGGTTGATCTTCATCATCATCTACCATTACGTCCGCGCCACTGGCGCCGACGTATCTGTCGGTCACGAAATCGAATTGGAGGAAATTAAAACCAACGAACCAAGGAAACCCAATTCAACTCAGCGACTCAGGGAACTCGATGTGTTACACCGCGACAATCTACGATCCGGATACAAAGTCCTTCGTCGGCGAGCGGAAGGATAGGATCGCGACGATTCAAGCCGCATTTCCCGACGTATACTACAAGTCATACGGATTCTGGGAGGACGGATTCAGAAGGGACACAAATCCTGACAAGGACCTCGGAATATAGCTCCACATTGCGGAGGTCTATTCGAAATTCGCACTGAATCGAACGATCGAATATCGATCCGAATTATTCCAGCTTGTGCTGCCCTGCAGCAATTCTGATCACGATCAGCTCAGAAACGTTTTCGAGCCGGATGTGATTCCGCCCAACGAAGCCACAGCCGTAGTCTCAGCGTTCTATACCCGTTGGAACCGACGTCTCGGGGTCATCACTGGGTCAGTTCCCACCACTGCCAGCCCGCGTGTGGTTCGTCTTCACCGATACCCAACGGGCTTCGGGGATGATGAATTTCTTCACGGTGACTTGGGCAGAGCGGGCGCCAAAGTCTTCCACGGTCAGTTTGGCAATTTCCACGGCGAGGGTTTCGATGAGGCGCCATTCGCGGTCTTCGCCGAGTTTCAGGATGCGCTGGGTTACGGCGAAGTAGTCGATGGTCGCACTGATGTCGTCGGTGCGGGCGGCGAGGGAGAAGTCGTGCTGCATGACGACGGTGATCAGGAGGCGCTGAGGATTGGCGAGTTCCTCATTGGGGACGCCCACTCGAAACGAAACCTCAAGATCTTCGATCGTGATTGTGTCCATCAGCTTGATTCCTGCAGTTCCTCGAGCAAGCGACGGGTGGGCGCGTTCAGGTCGAGTCCCAAGGCTTCGGTCAAGCCGACCCATTGAAAGGCTTCGCCTTCGTCGTTCACCACCACGTCCACGGTCCCTCGGGCGCGGCAGCGGTAGTTGAGCAGGACGAAGTGGGCGGACCGGTAAAACTCCTCGGGATCGATGCAGTCCTGTAGCTGCACGAATTGAACGGCACGCACATCGAGATTGGTCTCTTCCTTGAGTTCGCGCACCAGGGCGGCTTCGGCGGATTCGCCGCGCTTGATCTTGCCGCCGGGGATGCCCCATTTGTGCGACCACTTCTGCGTGCGGATCATCAGGACCTTGCCTTCGTCGTTGAAGATCGCACCACCGACCGTCGCGATCGGCGGTGTGTCCGACACGTTCGGATCGCCGGAACCGGCGGGCAGTTTCATTCCGGACGCCACCAACATCTCGCGCAGTTCACCCAGATGTTCGACCAGGACATCCGGTTCGGCGGCCTTTAGTTGGTACATCTTGTTGTAGCCGGTCAGCACGCCGCACGATTTTACGCCGCCGTGTTTGGCAGTCTCGATGTCGTGCTCCATGTCACCGATGAAAAGCGTCTCGTCCGGTTTGAGCGAGTGCTGCTGCAGAATCTCATGAATCTTCTTTCGCTTATCCCAGATGCCGGTGTATGGGGTCTCAATGAATTCTCCGAAACCGGTCTTGTCCGCCTGCCGCTGGTAATGCTCGTCGCTGACCGTGCTCAGAAGGAAAGTGTTCACGTGTCGGTCGCGGCAGAAACGCAGGAACTCCCGGGCGTGCGGCAAGCCTTCAACCAGGTCCTGCAATCGCCGGAAACTGCCGTGAAACCATTCCTCCAATTGATCCATCCCCACGTCGGGGAGGTAGCGTTTGTAGAAGCTGTTGAAGGGCAGTTGGAATTCGACGCGAAACTCATCGAGGCTCAGTTCCTTCACGCCGGCATTCTTGAAAACCTCGTTCGTCGCCCGCCATACCGCCGGCAGATCATCCACTAACGTTCCGGACCAGTCGAAGATGATGTTGCGAATCTTCACGTCTCGCTCGGAGCCGGTTCGGGCGTGTCGGATTTCTCATTGGGGGCCGGCTCATGCTTCACATCCTTGAGAGCGACCATGGCAATCAAGGCCGCAAGCACTGACACACCCGCGCAGATCACATACGGCAATTCCTGGCGATACTGGAAACAGGCACCGGCAAAGATCGGCCCAAGGATTCGCGCCAGGCTTCCGGCGCTCTGAGCGACGCCGATGGTTGCCCCCTGCTCCTTATCCGACGCCAGAATGGAAATCATGCCGAAGATGGGTGCCCGAGCCAGGCTGGATCCCACGGCAAGTCCGCCAAGCACGGCCAGGAACGGAAGCCATGCCTTCGCGAAGGGCAACGGCCCCAAGCTCGCGCCGGTCAGGAGCAATGAAATCACGATCAACTTCTTCTCCCCAAACATCTTCACGAGCCGACCTATCGCCCCGCCCTGCACCATCGCCCCGACGAAACCGGCAAAGGCAAACAGGTAACTTATCGTCCGGGCATCCTTCGCCTTCTCCGTGTCCAGATTGAAATTGTTCCCGACCAACCAACCCAGGGTGGTTTCGAAGGTCGTGAAGCAAAACGTCGCGAGAAAAAACAGTCCGATCAACAAACCGACCTGCGGCATTTTCAGAACATGAGCGATCTGTTCGAAATGAGGACGCTGATCTGCCTTGCTCGCCCCTTCGCCAACACTTTCCCGCAATTTCGCCGCGGCAAACAAGAACGCAAACCCGCAGATCCCGACCGCCACCCAACCGGGGCCTTGCAAACCGAAGAAAGAAAGGGCCTGAGCGGAAATGAAAGGTCCCAGTATGAAACCCAAACCAAAGGCCATTCCGATCAACCCCATGCTCTTGGACCGCTTCTCCGGCGGAGTGATGTCCGCCATGTAGGCCTGAGCAACGGAGATATTTGCCCCCATCACCCCTGCCAGCAGACGCGATCCCAGTATGATCCAAAGCGCGACGCTTTTCGCCTCCCCTTCGAGCCCTGACGCAATGGCGAATACCGCGTAGGACATGGTCGACCCCGCCAAACCGATCAGAATCACCGGGCGACGTCCGATCCGGTCCGACAACCGCCCCCACATGGGGGCGAAGATGAACTGCATTGCCGAAAACGACGCCATGATCAGCCCGCCGAGCAACTCACCCGATTCAATGCCGCCCGCTTCCGCAAAATCGCGGCTATAAATGGGAATCAGCGGCAACACGATCCCGAACCCGATCAGGTCGATGAATACCGTCAAAAATATGATGAAAACTGAAGGTTTGTGCATGCGCGGTTCAAACGAGCGGCGAACGCTACCCGATCCCGCCGCACGGCGTTAAGGAAATTCTTGGCGCGAGAGCTTTCACCTGTCTGGGAGAACGCTGACGCGTTGAAGAAAGCCTTCGGAATATGTGAATTGCAGCAGGACGGAGAGAGGCCCCAGGAATTGGTCACCCGCACCTGCTCCTGGCATTTGATCTTCGCAGACTACTTGCCCGTGCCGTTTGCCAGCACGACGCGAAATCCGAAGTCGTTGTCGCGATAGTCGGGGGAGCAGCAATTGCGGGCGGACGATACGAGGCCTTCGGCATTGCAGCCTTACAGCGATGCGCCCCGAAGCACGCGGGTGCCGGAGCCGTCACCGTATTCGTCACCCACCCATTCCCCGCGACGGCAACTGAAGCCGGCACGTCGTCTGGGACCGAATCATCAAGACAACCGAGAATCTTGCGAAAGGTGGAGGCGATGTTTGAGGAGGAATCTGGTTTCATGGCGGTGTTGGGTTGGTTGCTGCTGACGATCGGAGGGGCGCCAGAGTCAGGGATCAGCCTCCATGCTGAAACGTAAGCGTATGCATACGGATCGAGCCCGAGCCAGTCGTCCTGCTCCAATTTCCTATCGTCAGTTGGCGGGTGATCCTTTAGTTCGGATCAGGGGTGAACGGCGCGCTCGAGATCAGACTCCAGGTCGGCGCACGACCCGTCTGAGTGTGTTCAAAAAGCCGGGATTCGTTCGATGGTAGCGGAAGATGCAAAATCTTCCGATTGGTGCAGGCATGGGAGACTGAGTTTTTCGCAAATTCCGCTACAGTTGTTGACACGCTAGCGAAGTCGCCGATTGAGTTCGTGGACTTTCGCGATAATGCGTTCCTCCAGAGATTCGTGCCAATACGCAGGGTGCACGGTGGTGCGGAAGTAGCGCATCGCGCCGCCGGCTTCGTATCCACCTTCGAGCAGCACGCGTTTGCTGGGGATATAGGCCATCACGTCATTGCAGTAACCGGCCACCCAGACCTTGCCGCCGAGTTCGCGTTTCAGGCGCAGCGAGTAGTCAACCACGGTTTCCCCACCAAGGCCGACCAGTGTCAACCCATCCCCAATGCGCACTACCTGAACGGGAAAGGGATAACTCTCGCGCAGTTTGCCGTTGGCATTCAGTTCATCCATCAGGGCGAAAGCGTAGCTGGCTTCGAAGCGGTTCTTGGACTTCATCCGCTCGGCCAATTCCTCCCGCGAAGGCGGCTCGGCATAAGTCAGCGTAACATTCTCATATGCGGCTCTGAGCGGTCCCTTGAGCGTGGTGGGATTGGCGGTGATCGCCGTTTCGATCGCGGTGGCGAGGGAGCGACCGTGACGCTTGGCCAGATCCAATGTCCGTCGTGGATACGGATTCTGATCCGCGCCACAACCAGTCACGAACAAAGCCGTCACGCCGGGATGTTCCGCCTCGAAGTATTCCTGCGCATAGCCGGCGTAATCGCCGTTCCAAAACTGAAATCCGAGCGTCGTGTTGTGACAGGCGTATCCGAAGACCACCGCTCGCAATTTCTTGTCCGGTCCATCCACCCGCAGCACAGGAACATCATGATCCACGGGACCATCGGGATTCGGGCTGTTGATGAATCCCCTCTCGGTCGGCAACCGCCGATTCATGGCAAATCCGCATCGTGCCCTCCCGTAGAGCAGTCGCGCCGGCGAAAGATCATTGAGTGCCTCGTCGATCAACGAATTCAACCGGGCCTCCAACCATTTGTAGTAATCGATCATCACCTCCGGATCGCTCGGATAAATGGAACGATTGTCCTCGCGCCGAACCCGGATCTCCGGTCCGCAGTGGGTATGGGAACAGTTCAACAAGAGAGCCGAAGACGGCAGGCCGTGACGCTTCGCGATGGCCGCTTCAAGCGAATCCCGCATCGGGCGCGACACTGTGATCAGGTCCATCGTGATCATGATGAACCTCGCGCCGGCGGAATCCTCCAGCGCGAGCGCCTTGGCGAAGAGATCCTGCTCCTTTCCTTCCGCCGGCGTTTTGCGTCCCGCGTAACCCGCCATCCAGAGCGGCTTGTCCGGCGTGATCACCGCCTGGGCCACACCAGCTTTCCAGTCCAGATCCTGAGCCGTGAGCACCGGCGACAGCGCGAGAAACAGAACGACGAGAATCAATGGTATTCGAATCTGCATCCGAGAATTGAACCTCCAGCCCCATCTGCTGGCAAGCGAAGGCATGGGGCTTCCAAAGGGGAGATCCAACGATTCGAACCAATTCCTCACCAATTCGCCCGACTTTACTTGGGAACGGCTTCCTCCTAAGCTCCTCGGCCTGTCAACCAATGCAGCGCTGGCTGACCCAAATGCACCAATTTGCCAACTTCAGCAGGCGAGCCAAATCGGCGTCAATTCGCCTGTTTATGGCGTCTCTGCTCTGCGTCTTGGCCATCCTCGCTCCAACCCGCGCCGGCGCGCTTACCTACTGTGTGAACTACTCCGCCACGCCGGATCTGGAGGAGTTGAAGCGCTTCGATGAATTGATTCTCAGTCCCTACGCTCGAATCGACATCCATTCGCTGATCCGCTCGGCACAATTGCCCTACGCCTACCTGAGCGTCGTGGAGGTTGCGGACGACGCCCACTACCGGGATCAGGTCCGGAAATCCGGCATTCACACGGTCGGCGAAAACACCACCTGGAACAGCGCGGTCATGGACGTATCCGATCCCAAATGGGCGGATTTCGTGGTCGACGTGCTCGCCAAGGATGCGGTCGACAAAGGTTTCCGCGGTTTCTTTCTAGATACGGCAGACAGCATCGCGATTGCGGAAAAGGCGGAGCCGGCCAGAAAAGCGCAATTCCGCCAAGGCTTGGTAAACCTGATTAAACGGCTCAAATCCACGTATCCCAAGCGCAACATCATTCTCAACCGCGGATTTCCTCTGCTGGCGGATCTGGTGGGCACGATTGACGGAGTGCTCGTCGAATCCCTGTTCCGCAAATATGACTTCAAGAGCAAGAGCTACATCGCGGAAGAACTGGCTGGAACAAAATGGCTGCTCAACACCCTGGCGAAAGTGAAGGATGCGGGCTTGGATGTCTACATTCTCGACTACGTCGCGCCGACCGAACCGAAGTTGGCGCGAGAAGTCGCCAAGCAGATCGAGGAGCTCGGATTTCATGCCTTCATCAGCACGGTAGAGCTGGATGGCAAGTATCTGAATCTCCCGCCGCAGGAACCGGCCCTGCCCGCAGACGCCGAAGAAGTTACGCGCCGAGTGCTCGCGCTCTTCGGTAACAATGAGGAGAACGTGGAATTCCTCGTGCAGTTCCCGCTGGACAGCGGCGTGTCGCGATTCCTGCAGATGCCGCTCGAGTATTACGGCTACGACATCGACTACGTAAACCTGTGGAAAGAAAAGATTCCCGACCCCGTGCCCGGGCACCACGGAGTGATCATCCTCGATCGTGAATTGACAATCCCGCCGCAACTGGAGAACGCGATGGCGGACTGGTTGATCCGCATGAAGAACGAGGGACGGAAAATCCTCTTCTTCGGAAAGATCCCGTTTGAGAACGAGGACGTGCGCAAACGGATCGTAAAGGCCTTCCAGATTCACGGCAGCGGACGATCGGTGGACGCGATCCATCGGGTGAAGTTTCTGCATCAGAGCCAGCAGACCGGTTTTGAAACCCCGAATCAATTGACTCCCGCCGACTTCCACGATCTGCGCGCCCCGACCATTTCCCGCATCTGGCTGAGTCTGGAAGCCACCACATTGAAAGGGACAAACTACCAGTATGACCCGGTGTTCGTGACCGCATGGGGCGGAGCCATGTTGGATCCCCACGTCACCTTCATGCGCCCGGACGAAGATGAAATGTGGAAGATCGATCCTTACGCATTCATGGATGCGTTCCTTGGATTGCGGAACTTCCCGGCGCCGGACACGACCACTCGTGATGGCGTCCGGATCTTTTTTGCGCACATCGATGGCGATGGTTTCCGTCACAAGTCGGAGGTGGAGCGCGGCCGACGCTCTGGCGACCTCCTCTTCGAGAAAGTCGTCGACAAGTATCCCTTTCCGATCACGCTTTCGATCATCGAGGCGGAGATCCGCGGCATCATCTTCAATTCCGATCCGGGGGTGGAAAAGCTGATGGTCGAGCAGGCGCGCAACGTCTTCAAATCGGAAAAGGTCGAAGCCGGCTCCCACTCCTACAGTCATCCTTACTACTGGGTGAATCCGGACCGCACCCTGGATATTTACGAACGCCAGAACCTCAAGCTGGAGCGCAAGGAGGGTTACGGACAGAAGGTCGATTACCACCGCGAGGTCGTCGGTTCCATCCGTTACATCGAGGAAAATCTGCTACCGCCGGCGAAGCGCGTTGAAATCATGCTCTGGTCCGGCAACTGCCGCCCCGGCGAAGAGGCTTTGCGCTGGTGCCGCGAGATCGGCGTGGAGAACATGAACGGCGGCGACACCGCCATTACCCGCAAGAACCCTTCCCTCACCCGTGTCTTCGGCAACGTCGTCCCTTGGGGCAAGGAATATCACATCTATTGCGCACATCAGAACGAGAATGTTTATCGCTTCCGCTGGAAAGGCGGCGCAGATCCGGATTCCGTGTTCTGGTCCGGATTTCTGTTGGCTTTGGACAGCTTCAAGAAAACCGAGGAACCGCGACGCCTCAAACCGGTGAACATCTACTATCACTGGTACAGCGGCGACAACCTGCCGAGCATGAACGCACTCAAGCAGTTGTATGAATGGTGCGTGACGCAAGAATTGCATTCCCTCACCGCCGCCCCGTTTTCGCGCCTGGCTCGGGACGCGCGAGACACCAAAGTCTACCGCACCGGCGCCCGCGAATGGATCGTTCACAACGACGGGTTCTGCCGCACGTTCAAATTCCCATGGACCGGTGAAGTGCCGGATCTCAGCCGCAGTGAAGGTGTCACCGGTTGGCGTCGGGTGAAGGATCTGATCTACGTGCACACCTCCGGCCGGCGCAACACCAGGATCGCGCTTTCGCTGAATCCGGCACCTCGCTTGTTCCTCGAATCCAGCAGCTCGGAAATCCGGTTTCATGAACTGGGAACCGGCCGTGTCAGGTTTCACGTGAAGGATTTCCGCCCCTGCCGGGTGGTTCTTGCCGGTGCCTCCCCCAACCTGCCGGTCTGGGTGAGTTTCAACGGGAACCGGCATCCCTATCAGGCCGACGAGAGCGGACGCCTGAAGATGGAATTCCCGCAGGAAGCCACGGTCACCATCACTCCCCGTTGAGATGTTTGGCAGGAAACGCAAAACCGTCGCGCAGATGCTTCCGATTTCGCCGAAGATGCTGGCGGGTGTCGTGCTCGCCTGCATCTTGATCGCACTGTTTCTGCTTCCGGACGAAGGCACCATCTTCAACCGACATCTGCGCGATCAGGATTGGGAGAAGGCCTATGCCGACCTGCAGGCGATGACCGGTGATCAGCGAGCCAAGAACCCGGAGCATTACGACCTCTGGGACATCCGCCTTCGCCGTCGAATGATGGAACCGGGCGATATCGAAGGGGCAACCGCCCTGTTCATGGAGGCCCTGCAGTACGGCGACCGCTACGGATTCTCCCGAGAGTTCATGATCGAGATCGAGCAGTTGTTCCCCAAGACCCTGGCAGCTGACACCAAGACGCATCTGGCGGAGCAGACGTACAAGATTCTCAGACCTTATTTCAGCAAGCTGCCAAGTGGAATTCAGAGTCAATATCACGAAGTGCTCGCCAAACGCGCGCTGGGAGAAGCCAATCCCCGACTGGCCGCTTCCATCTACTACGAGTGGTGGAAACGGAACATCGCCGACAAGAACGCGACCTTCCACTTCATCACGCTCGCCCGCCAATCCGCATTGCCCGATCTGGCGCTGCAGGCGATGCAGCACTATGAGGCCACCCTTTCCGAACCGATCTATGTGCACGACCGCCAACTGGCGGGATTAAAGATCCAGCTCCTGCGCGAGAACAGCAAGGTGCATGAAGCCAAGGATCTACTGCAGGCCATGTACGACGTTTCCGATGACGAAACGAAACGTTCGCTCCAAGGGCTGTTGGAGGAGTTGAAACGGGAAACCGGTTCCGCTCCTGCCATCACGCTCGCAGACATCGTGAAACAGGCGAACAAGGAACCGGACAATCTCGGGCTCTGGCGCGAAGTTGCCAAACGGGCAGGTTGGGAGAACCAACAGGAACTGGCGCGCGCCGCCTTCGCGCACATCGTAAAAAAAGCACCGCGCGACGGCCAATCAGCCTTCCGACTGGGGCAGATGATGGAATGGAACAGCCAACCGAACCAAGCCTTCGACTACTACCTCATCGCCCTGGATCGCGGAGTAAAGGAAGCGTTGGACCGGTTGCTTGCCCTCAACCCCGGTCTCTATCGCGACATCGAGATGGCCCAGGCCATTGAGAAAGCGGGTGCACAGGTAGACGTCGGAAAACACGGTCACACCCTGGCCCGGATGTTCTCCAAACTGACCGAGTTCGACAAGGCTTCCTACTACTACGAATTGATGATCATACAGAAAGGGGAAGATCACGAACTGCTGCGGGAATACGGTTTAATGAAGCTAGATCTTGGTCATCTCGACGAAGCTCTTGAACTCTATTCGCGCGCTGAAGCGGTCGACGGACTACATGTCCCGACCCTGATATCCATTGCGGAGGCGGAATTCCGCGCTGGCCCAGACGACGCAGCGCACCAAACCCACACGCGCATCCACGAACAAGACCCCAACCGTCGACAGCTTGAAAACTACATGCGCCTGGCGGAATCCATGGGCCGCATTGAAGAATCCGCCGAGGCCTTGCAGAACTTCCTCAATCGCACCCAGAAAGCCAAGAGCACCGACTATGAAAAGCTCGCCTACTTTTACAGTGTGATCGGCAATCGTCAGGGGCTCGAAACCGCCCTCCGTAAATCCCTCGAACTTTTTCCGGATGACGAACGGCTGCGCATGCAGTTGCTTTACTCCTACAGTGACAGCAAACAACACGACCAGGCGCTGGGATTGCTGGAGACCTTTCCAAATCTGACCGCCAACACGAACCTCACCACGCTCTACATCAACCTGTTGAGCGAAGCGAAACGGTATTCGGACGTGGAGCGTTTCATCACGACCAACCTCGATGGAAAGATGGTCAACCAGCTCAATCTCGAAGATCTACTGGCAAGCATCTATTACGAGACCGGCAACACCAACGCCACCATGGGCCTGTATCGGCGGCGACATGAACGCAACCCGTCGGATACCAAGATCGCAATGACCTACGCGCAGCTGTTATTGGACGCCAAGAGACAGGGCGAAGCCCTGAACGTGCTCGAAGCCATCCCGGAAGGAACCGAACCACGAGCCATGAAGATCGCTGCGCAGCTTTACGCCCAGGACAAGAACTACGAACGGGCCCTGCATTACCAAAAGGGTTATCTCCGCACCGATCCAAAGGACTCCGGCCGCGACTGGGGATTCTTCGGGGATCTCCTCAACGAACGGGGCAATCCCGCCGGGGCCAAGCAGGCCTACCGTCGCGCCATCGACGAGATGCTGAACACCCTCGCCCATATCGCCCGTACCAATGCACCCAATGCCGCCGCCAACTAGCCCCAAACTCCGTCTTGCCGCCCTGCTGTTGACCGGCCTGCTGCTCGTCAACATCGCCGACGCCGCGGACCTGTATGGTCCCAAATGGAGCAGCCGTTATCGACCAGCCAGTTCCTTGTCCAGAGAGGCCAAGCCTGGCGCCAATCCGGTGATCCCCTTCACCGGACCGCTCCCGGTTTTCACCGACATTGAGTTGGACGCCAAGGAGCAGACCGCGCTGCGGGAGGATCTCCCGATCGAACATCAGCAGTATTTGCTCTATCTCTACGCGCGCACCGGCAACGTCCCCATGGCCGAGAGCTTGGCGCGCCGGGTGTTGGCACATGATCCCGGCAACCGCGACGCGCTGCTGGCGATGACCGCGATGTACACCGACAAGCAACAGCCCGACCAGGCTCTGGCCTATGCGTCGGCACTCTATCGCCTGCATCCGAACGATCAGGAAGCCGCCTATTACTATGGCATGGCCAATTACTTCTCCGGCAACTACGAGGAATCCACCCGCATACTGCAGCAACTGAAGGTCAGCCAATACGAACGCAAACCGTTTCCCTACAACGTTGATTTGGCGCAATCCGCGCTCAAGGCCGGCAACTGGCAACAGGCCATCGTCGCCTACCGGGAGATGCTCGACAACAACCACCTGGACGACAATCTGCGCCACGAAGTCCGCACCCTGCTTGATCAGCTTTACCGTCGCCACCTGAGTCTCGTGGATGCCCGCGCCAACGGGTTCCTGTTGGATTCCGGTTCCTTCTGGCAGTACCAGGTTGACGGACGCCATCAGGTCGGACGACGGACGAAGATCTTTGCCCACGCGGAATACGACCGGATCAAGGTGGATCAGGTGGGTGTCCTGCGGAGACGCACCGCCGACGCCATCGAGATGTGGGCCGGAGTCGAGCACGAAGTGCGCCCCCTGCTGACGCTGGCCGGCTGGAGTGGCGGCTACAAGTCGGGAGCCCAGGGCGGTGCGCGCATCCAGTATCAGATACGCGACAAGGACGACGTGTCGCTGGAGTTCTTTGCGAACGAAAAGTCACGGGACAGTCTCCTGCTGCAGTCTCTGGACGGTCGTCACCATCGGGTCTCGCTGGCGGGCAGTTATTACCTGACGCCGCGCTTTCTGACTTACGGACAGCTGAACGGTCGCAAGATGAGCATCGACGGATCCGAAATCGGCAATGCCATCAGCGCGA
>JAYPXF010000012.1:25398-35440 GCA_038154405.1 Verrucomicrobiales bacterium
CTATCGCGGCGCAGCCGGCAGTTTCGGCCGCCGCACGGACAATGTCGGATTGCTGGGATCCGCCGTGGTCCCCGGCACCGCCGCAGCCGCCCAGACGCCTCTGCTTCAGCAGCTCGTGCTGAACCGGGTTCATCGGCACGGCATCTATACGGATTGGGTGAACCGCCTGTTCGGCCCCACGTTCCTCCATCTGCGCGGCGGGGTAGACTACGCCTTCGACCAGAGCGCCGTGGTGTTCGATGGAAGGATCGGCCTGCTCTACTACCCGCGACGCAGCCTGGAGCTGAGCACAGAGTTCGGCTACGTCACCTCCGCCACCACGGCGGACGGAGCCAATACCGGGCAATTGGAAATAAATATTGCCTTAAAATATTGGTTCTGAGAAAGATAGGCCGCCATCTATGTATACTCGCTGGCCCGTAATTCTGGTCGCTGCCCTGCTCACCGGTTGTGTCTCCAGCCGGGTTCAACAAGGGGGAACCCCCGGAGCGGCACGCGCCGCCAACGGGATCTATCTCGCCCCCTTCGTCAACGCCACCGCCAACCCCGAGGCCGGATCCGCCGTCACGGAAATCGCCACCACCAGCATGATGGCCCACGGTCTGCCGGTGATCCAATCAGAGAGCCTCCGCTCCCGCGCCGACGAACTGATCGGGGCCGGGCAACAGCACCAGATGATGGATGTGGCCCGGGCCTCCGGCGCCTCGCATGCGCTGTTTGGCACGGTCCATGAATACCGCTTCAAATCAGACCTCGACGGGGCCCCGACCGTGGGAATGACCACCCGCCTCGTGGATATCGCCAGCGGTGCCACCGTCTGGCAGGGCACCACCTCGAAGTCGGGCTATTACTACGGCAGCCTCTCGAAAACCACCCAGACCGCGGTCAACAACCTGGTCGAACAGATGGCCGGCAACGGCCGCATCAAGGCTTCGCGCCGGAAAAAATCCAACGTAAATCCCTACGACTCGACCCACGGCGGCACTTATGGCGACGTCAATTACAGCCCGCCGACCGCCAACTACTCCTCTCCTTACGCCTCGACAGATGTTTCGGCGCAACCTGCGGAATTGGCGTATCAACAGGCACCACCGGCCCTGCCCGGATACAACGCCGCAGCGAACTATCAGGCGCCCACCGTGAATCACCAGACTCCCACTGTGAACTATCAACCGCCCAGCCCGACATACGCGGCATCCGTGGACTATCCGGAGCCGCCCGAGAAAAGAAGCTGGTGGTCGAAGACCTTCCGCAGCAAGCGCGGCATGCCCGGCACCGAACCGTTTCGCTGGACCAATCGCCCCCGCGGTGATTCCGGCATCGAATACGAACAGATCAAACGACGCGGCGACAGTTCCGTCTCCCCTTGGCCGGTGGCCCAAACCACTCCAAGCCTGGAGACCGATCTGTCCGGCTACCAATACCAATACAACGCCCCGACCACGGGTGGTGTCACGTCCTCCCAATCTTTCCCAAGTCATTCGACAATCACCACTCCAACGATCACCACCAGCGTGGCGAGAACCGACAATGTGAGTGCGCAATGGACAGCATCCGGCGTCACCGCCACAGTGCCGGCCACGACAACAGCCCCAACCCCGGTTGCGCCGGCGACCACCTCCTCCTCCCTGTCCAGCTCGGGCTGGACTCCCAGCAATTACTGACCAACCGCGTGACCGGAGGCCTCATTGAAATGGCTGGATAAACTTCAACCCAGGTACGGCTGGCTGGATCTTGCCGCAATCAGCGGAGTCCTGCTCATCCTCAACCTGGTCTATGCCCCCAAGGATCTCGGTTGGGTGTATCTCAACCCCAGCCCGTGGATTTTCCTGCCCATGCTCATGGGTGGCCGATACGGCTTCGTACCCGGCATGGCCGGCACCGGTGTGGCCGTCTTGGTGATGCTCATCGGCATTGATCAGCGAGATGAGTTGTTCATCGACATCATCTTCCGCAATCACGGTTATCAGATAGCGATAATGGTGCTGATCGGAGGCCTTTCCGGAGAAGTCCGCCGCATGTTCCGGCAGAAGGAAAAGCAAATGTTCGCCGAACACGAACACGCCAAGGAGCGCCTCAAGAAACTCGACACCGACATCTTCCTGCTGCGGGAGGCCAAGTCCGAACTGGAAACCATGTTGGCAACCCGCGACGCCGAGCTCTCCACGCTCGACACCGAAATCCGCCGCCTCTTCGACACCGAAGGCGACGAGATCTTTCAGGACATTCTTCTGCTGTTGAATCGACAGGCACGAGTCGCCGATGCGGCCATCTACTCGTTGACACGGCGAAACAAGGAACTCGTGCGCAAGGCCCTGTTGGGCAGCCAGAAAAACCTGCCTGATCGCCTGGTCGTGAAGCAGGAAGAAATGATCGAACTCGCGCTGCGGAAGGGCACGACGATCACGATCCCGGAGTTCTGGGAGTCCGCGAAAACCGCCGATGCCAAATTCCTCATCGTCGTTCCCATGCTCGACTTCACCGGGGCGCCGATCGCCGTGATGGTGGTGTCCGGCATGCCCTTCATTTCACTGACCCGGAAGTCGGTCTATCTCATATCGCTGATCTGTCGCTGGGCCTCACGGGTGGTCGAGATCACCAACCAGATGGGCAACACCAGCCGTTTCATCGGCGGAATTGAAAGCCAACGGATTTTCACGCCCGAATTTTTCCGCCAAAACCTGATGCTTGCCCTGGAATCATGGAACAAGCATTCCCTGCCCTCGACGGTGGTCGTGTTCACCCTGCCCAAACAGCCGAGTTCGCAGCAGTCCCGGTTGGAATCATTGATCATCCCGCTCATTCGCAGCGGTGATTTTCCCGCCGAGCTGGGGCTTTCCAGCCCGCATCTCGTGGTGCTGCTGCCGCTGTCGGGCGAGCGCGGAACGGGAATCTTTGTCAAGCGCATCCTGAACGCCTGCCGACGTTCCGCGGAACTTGGATCGGAAATCGAAGCGCAGGTGCTCTCAGTGGAGGACTTTGAATCGGTCGACCAGATCCTGAACGAAGTCACCCGGTATGTCGCTTAATATTCTCGCCATTCCCTGCGCGATCCTGGCCGTCTTGGGTGAAGCGATGGCTGCCAAGCAGATCATGGCTTCGGTGAAAGATCCAGCCATCGGATTCTGGTCGATCTACCAGTATCACATTGGCGCGTTGGTGGTGGGATGGCCGGCGTTCTGGAACGCTTTCCCCGAAGACTACAAACAACATCGCGTTACTCTCACCGCCCTCATATTTGGATTTTCACTCCCCTTCCCGATCGTCGGCCCGTTGTTCCTGATCGGATTCCGCATCATCATCCGGCGTGATGCGGATTTCGACGAATCGAATTTCGTGGTCGGAACCCAGCAATTCCTGACCCTGCCCAAGGAGGAAGAACTGGTGTCGGAAAGTCCCCGTTCCGTGGCTCAGATTCTGAACAGCAACGACCGGGAAACACGCCGGGCAGCGATCCTCGCATTGCGGATTGTGGAGCCCAAAAAGGCTCTGCCGCTTCTACAGAAGGCGATTCAGGATTCCGACGAGCAGGTTCGCCTGCTAGCCCAGACGATGTTCAGCCAAATCCTCGCCAACCTCGAATCCGAGGTGAAGAACCTTGAGGCCGAACTGGTCGACAACCCGCACTGGAACCGGCAACTCCTGCTCGCCGAGCAATACCATGAACTGGTCTATCTCGGGCTGGCCACCGACGAAACCGAGACAATCTACCTGGACCGCGCGATCCAACTCCTGGAGGCGGCCGAAGAATCTTCTCCGGAGAACACCAGCATTAGTTTCCTGATGATGAAATGCCTGCTGCGCAACGGTCATTACGCCAAGGCGAAACAGAAGATTCAGCATCTGGAATCGCGGGGTTGGCGCTCCGAGATCACCCTGCCCTGGCTGGCGGAAGTCTTCTTCCTGGAGCGTGATTGGAGATCGATGCTCACCATCCTCGACCAGATGGACAAGAGTGACTTTACCGCCCCAGTTCTGCGCGCCCCCATTACCTTCTGGGAGTCCTCCATCCGCTCCCTGATACCCCATGCATGACGAGCGCTCCAACGCACCGATCGCGGACGTGGGCCTAGTGCTCGAAGGGACCTATCCCTACGTGATGGGCGGAGTCTCCGCGTGGGTGCATCAGATCATCACCGGGCTGCCTGACATCACCTTCTCGATCCTCTACATCGGCGCCAAGCGGGAACCGGACGCCAAGCGGAATTACGAACTGCCGAAGAATGTCGTGGCGATTGAAGAGGTCTATCTCCATGAGCCACTGACCAAGAAGGAGCAGAGGCCGGGCCGCATGCCGCTCGAACTGCGGGCCATGCTCTACCAACAGTTCCGCAACTTCTACGTCGGGCGTGGGGATCAGGAACGGCTCGATCATTTCTGGACCCTCTTGGACGGCCTCAACGACGCGGAGGAGACCTTCACCTTCGGCAATTTCCTCAGGAACCGCGAATCGTGGGAGATCCTCACCGACGTATACGATCGGTTCTGCCCCGATGAGTCATTCATCGACTTCTTCTGGACCGCACGATTCCTGCACATGCCTTTGTGGAACCTCTGGCGTGCGCGTCATCGGATTCCGCCCGCGAAGATGTACCACAGCGTCTCCGCCGGCTACGCGGGGCTGATCGGGGCGATCGTCGCAAGACATCGCCGGGTGCCCTACATCCTCACCGAACACGGCATCTATACCAAGGAGCGGATTGCGGAAATCAGCCAGGCGGACTGGATCTACGAACCGGACCGCTTCCGCATCAATTACAACGAGGGACTCGGCAAACTCAAACAGATGTGGATCAACCTGTTCATGTTCATGGGACAGGTGGCCTACCAGACCGCCGACAGGCTCCTCACGCTCTACGAAGGCAACGCCAACACGCAGATCGAATTCGGTGCTGACGGTGACAAGATCGAGATCATCCCCAACGGCATCGAACCGGAGAAGTTTGACGACATCTACCACGCTCACATGCAGCATTGGGAGTCTCCGCCCGAAAAGACCGCGATTGGATTCATCGGGCGGGTGGTTCCGATCAAGGATGTCAAAACCCTGCTGCGGGCTGCCCGCATGGTCTGCGACAAGCTGCCCAACGCGGAATTCCTCATCGCCGGACCCTACGCCGAAGATCCGGTCTACTTCGATGAATGCCAGAAGATCGCCAAGATGCTCCACATCGAGGACAAGGTGCATTTCATGGGACGACAGCAGATCATGGATGTCCTGCCACGCATGGACGTAATCGTTCTGACCAGCATCAGCGAAGGCTTGCCGCTGGTGATCCTGGAAGGCTACGCCTGCGGCAAGCCGGTCGTTTCGACGGACGTTGGAGCCTGTCGCGAATTGATCTTTGGTCGTGCGGCGGCCGACAAGAAGCTCGGTCGTTCTGGACGGATCACCAAGATCATGTCCCCCGCCGAGACCGCCAACGCCCTGATCAGCATTCTCGAGAACCCGGAAACGCTGCGGAAAATGTCCATCGCCGGGCGCGAACGCACAGAACAGTTTTACAGCATGAAACAGATGCTCGACGCCTATCGCGGCCTCTACAAAGGGCGTGACGAAGACGCGGGCGTCGAACCGCGTCCGGAACGCCCGGCCGTCATCAATTTTAAATCCCGCCGCCGCCCCCGTGCCGCGGCCAGCAACTAGACCTGAACGCCATGGCCGGAGTAGGTTTCCAACTCAACAAGATTCTCGCCCGCCAAAACTTCACGGCCACGATGCAGGCCTATGGGTATGCCGCCATAATCGGCAGCGGCCCGTGGCTGGCTTCGGTCCTTTCCCTGGCCCTGCTGGGAGCGGTCCTGACGGGCATCGGACTCACGGATGAACTACGCATCTTCTTCGTTTCCATCTCGTTGACTTACGCCGTCACCCTGGTGATGACCGGCCCGGTGCAGATGGTGCTGACCCGCTACGCCGCGGATCAGGAATACGCCCATACAGCCGATCACATCTTCCCGACGTTCGTATACGTGCTGGCCTGGGGATCGCTCTTCTTTGCCGTGCTCGGCCTGGTCATCTTCGGCGGTTGCGTCGAAGCCCCCCTGCCCTTCCGCATGGCGGCGGCGATGCTGATGATGATCGTCGGCGGCATCTGGATCTCTTCCATCTTCCTCACCGCCATCAAGGACTACAAACAGGTCTTGATCGGATTCGCGGTCGGTTCACTGGTCAGCTTTCTGGCCTCCGGCATGGGCGGCAAGTGGTATGGACTCAACGGCGCGATGATCGGATTTGTGTTCGGTCATGCCATCCTGCTGCTGATGTTGTTTTCATCGATCTACAAGGAAGTCGGCAACAAGGAAGTGGGGACGCCCGACTTTCTCGGTCAATTGAAGAAGTATTGGCCGCTGGCTCTGTGCGGCTTCGCCTACAACTTCGGAATCTGGATCGACAAGTTTCTGTTCTGGTGGCTGGACGACAAGGCGGTACAGGTGAGCGGCATCCTCTACGCCGCACCGGTATATGATCGCGTTGTCTACTTCAGCTTCCTCACCATCGTCCCCGGCATGTCGGTGTTCCTGCTGAAACTGGAAACCGAGTTTTCCGCCGCCAACGAATCCTTCTTCCAGCACGTGCTGCGCAAGGGCACGTTGGATCAGGTGGCCGAGAAAAAGAAGGCAATGATCGACACTCTCCAGGATGGTTTCAAACTGCTGTTCAAGGTGCAGGGAATGTTCACCGTCGTGCTGATACTCTGCGCCGAAAACGTCCTGCATTTCCTCGGACTGGGTGCCGTCCAGACCGGCATTTTTCAGATCGCGCTTCTGGGCACGTTCCTGCTCGTCATTTTCATGTCTCTCCTGATGGTGCTCCATTATCTGGACAAGGGATGGGATGCGATGATCTGTTGCGTGACCTTTGCCGGAGTGAACGGATTGATCACCTGGTTCAGCATCCTCGCCGGCGAACGCTGGTATGGAATCGGGTTCCTGATCGCCGCCTGCGTCGCCATGCTCATAGCAGCGGCCTTGGTGAATCATCACGTTCGGAATCTGGAATACGACACCTTCACCCCGCAACCGCTCTACAATTGAGCGTCCCTGGTCAGACGTCCGGCAGATGAATGCCCTCGAGTCCGTCCTTGAGCATTGCCTGCGGCTCCGCCGGTTTGTGGATATACCAACCCTGCGCGGCATCCACCCCCAGTTCCTGAACTGCCTTCAGCGCTTCCTTGCTTGAGACGTATTCAGCCACGGTCTTGCGCCCGAGAATTCGGGAGATTTCGACGATCGCTTTCACGATGGCCCGATCCACTTCGTCATCGTGCAGGTGCTCTACGAACCTCCCGTCGATCTTCAGCACATCCACCGGGAGATCCCGCAGATAGCCCAAGGAAGACACGCCCTTGCCAAAATCGTCCAGGGCGAAACGGCATCCGAACTCCTGCAGCTCATGGATGTTCTTCTTCGCCAGCTCAAGATTGCGGATCATCGTCGTCTCCGTGATCTCGAAATAGATTCGCGCCGGTTCCACATCGCTGCCATTCAGCAGGCCCTTCACCAATTCGGGAAACCTCGCGTCAGTCAATGTGCGCGAGGAAAGATTCACGGACACCCGCAGCTCCGCGTGTTCGCGCATCAGGTCAATCACCCGGTAGAGCACGAGATGATCGATCTGATGCAGGATCCCGAATCGCTCGGCCGCCGGGAGAAAATCATCCGGGGAAACAACCTCGCCGCGCTCATCACGCAACCGCACCAGCGCTTCGAAACTGAGCTGCCACTCTTTCTTGAGCGGCAGAACAGGCTGCAACCAGACCTCGATCCGGTTTTCTTCCAGGGCCTGTTTCACCTTGATGTAGCAGGCCGCGTGTTCATTCAACTGCTGCAATGAACCGAGATCTGGGCGATGTGATTCCACCCCGTTGCCACCGTTCATCTTCACCTGGTAACTCGCCGCCAGAGCCGAGGCCAACACCTCCTCCGAGGCCGTACCGCTGTGAATTGGCGAAAGGCCGATGCTGGTCGAACAGAGGAATTCCTGCTCAGCTTCCTTGAACCGCAGCCCGGCGAGCTTGTTGCTCAGGTTCCGGGCGAACACCAGCGCGGCGTCCTCGCTCATCTCGCGCAGCAATACTGCGAACTCATCACTGCCCATCCGTGCCACCACGTCCTGTTCGCGCACGGATTTCTGCAGCACGGTGGAAAAATCCATCAGGAACCGGTCCCCCGCCGCATGATTGATCAGGTGATTCACCACCTTGAAATGATCCAGGTCCACATACATCAGGTGGCTGGTCGCGCCTTCGGCAGCGGCGACCGCTGCTTTCTTCAATTGCTCGATGAAGTATTGCCGGTTATGCAGGCCGGTCAGCGCGTCATGGTTGGCAAGAAAGATCAGGTCCTCCTCCAGACGCTTGCGCTGCCGAATGTCCGTCAATACGACCACCGCGCCTTGGAAACCGTCATTCTCGTCCAAGATGGCATCCGCCCGGACGTGGGCGATCACCGGCGCCCCGTCCACATTCGTCATGTCCAGTTCCCCGACGAAGGAGCCGTGTTCCTCACACGCCGCCCAGATTTCATCCCAGACACCTTTATCGGAGAACCGGGTACGAAACTTCGCAACGGAATCCAGATCCTGCTGCGTCTCGCCGAACATCTTCACGAACGCAGCGTTCACGTAGTTCACCCGCTGACCACCGTCCACCATGCAGACGGCATCGCTCGCGCTGTCGACCGCGCGATTGATCCGCAACAGTTCATCCTCCGTGCGTCTCTGTTGCTGACCGTCCTCAACGGTTTCAGCATCCTTCTGCGACCTTCGGAGGGATGCGACAATCCGGGCCTGGACGTCCAAGACATTGATCGGCTTGTTGATATAGTCGACCGCCCCCAACTCGAAGGCCCGCACCTTGTCGCGTCTCTTTTCGCGACCCGTCACCACAATGACGGGCACGTGCTTCAGATCATCATCAGAATGAATCCTCTCCAGCACCTCCAGCCCATCCATGTCCGGCAGACCCAGATCCAGCAACACCAGATCCACGCCACCGTCGCGCAACGTGTTGAGGGCCTTCCCCCCGGTAGCTGCGACAACAGTATCGATGTCGTCGTCCTCCAGCGAAATGGCCAGCAACTCAGCCATCTCCAGGCGGTCTTCGACGATCAGTACCTTAGGTTCTTCCATGAAAACGCGTGCTCGCGGAGGACAGGATTCTTTCCGATGCCCCATCCTTTTCCAACCCTAAACTCCCTTGTGCCTGTGCGACTGCGCAACCAACTGATCAATCAAACTGCACGACCACGCCCCGCCGTTCCAAGGTCGCGCCTTCGCTAAGCCAGAGATCGGCCAAGGTGTTGTTATAATCCGCCAAGGCGCGCAGTTCTGATGATCTGGAGGCGGTGAGATCGCGTTGCAACTGCAGAACAAAGAATCCCGTGCTCTTGCCGTTGGCAAATTTCTTCTCCTCCGCCTCCAATGCGGCTTCAGCGTACCGACGCGCCTCACGGGTCGCATCAATCCGTTGATATGCGTTCCGGGCAGCCCTGAGTGCGTTGTCGATCTCGATGATAATCTGCTGCTCCAATTGTTTGTGGCTCAGCAGCATCCGCTGCTTCTCCAGTCGACTGGACTGATAGTTCTTCTTCGCCGTCCGGTTGCTCCATGGAATGCTGAACACCAGACCATAGGAATACCCCTGCCCCGCCCCGGTCCGGATTCCGTCCAAACCACCGCGCAGATCCGTCCCGAAGCCGTTGTGCCCGTAGGTAAGCTGGAGGTCCAATGATGGCAGAATCTGGTTCTTGTTGAAGCGCAACACCACGTCCTGCCGTTCCAGCGTTTCCTTGGACTGCAGCAGATCCGGCCGCTGCTCCAACCCGCGCACCCAGCTGTCCTGAGCGTCAAAGGTCTGAACCACCGCCAACAACTTGTCGGTGGGATTCAGCTGCACAGCGGCAACCCCGGCAAAATCGTCGCTGAGCAATCCCTTCAAGGTGTTCATGCGGGTGTCCAGCTGCACCTGGGCGGAAAGGAGATCCGCACGCCGGGCCGCCGCCTGGGATTCCGCCTGCGTCCGGTCCAGTGGCGCAAGGG
>JAYPXF010000012.1:35450-47074 GCA_038154405.1 Verrucomicrobiales bacterium
GCGCAAGGGCGCCCAACTCCACGCGTCGCGACGTTTCCCGCAAATGCTTGCCGGCCAGGCTCAGCGATGATTCCTGGACCCGCACATTGTCGCGCGCGTAGACGAGCTCGTAATACGCCTTCTCCACCGAATTGATCGTGCGCATGATCTGGTGGGACAAGGCCAGCTCGTTGATTTTCAGAGTGCGCCGCGCCACCGCGATCGTCCGCCGCGTGGAATCAATCCGGAAGTCCTTCAGCAGTGGTTGCGTAATGGATGCGGTCAGATCGGAATTGTATTGAAACGAGGGAAAGAAAGTACCGCTCTGTCGTCGCAGACGACCGTCCAACCGGTAACGCGTTCCGGTGGGCAACAAACCGGAGATTCCCGGCCCGTAGCTTTCGGTCGTGGTATCACTGCCGACCCCGAAAACCCGGCTGTTTGGATCACTGGATCCCGGCGACTTGCTGAACGACTGGTTCGCCGACATGGTGAGATTCGGATCATACGCGCCGCGGGCCGAGTCGATCGACAAGCCGTCCATCCGCGGCTGCACGCGACGGATACGGATGTCGAGATTGTTCTCCAAGGCCTCCGCAATGCAGTCATCCAGCGTGAGAGCCAACGAATTCGTATATTCGATCTGCCCCGACGCGGAACCGACATGCACGAGGAGAAAAACAATCAATAGACACTTCCAGCGCATCAAGACGGAGCATGCGGGAGCCGGAATCCCCCGTCAAACCAGCCCTGCCGCCAATCATAATGACAAACTTAAGCCCCATTCGGACAACTGTGCGCTTGGCGCGCCGATGCCGGGCGGCTAACGTCTGGCAAGATAATGAACGACTGGATTGCCGATTACATTGAACGCCAGAAGGCCGCGCACGATTCCATTCCGCATGATCAAGTGACGGAATTGATCGAGGTCATGCGCAAGGCCTTGGCAGAGGACCGTCAGATCCTGTGTTTCGGCAACGGCGGCAGCGCCTCGAACTGCTCCCACTTCGCCACCGACCTCGGCAAGGGCGCTTCGGATGCGGTCGGCAAACGCTTCCGCGTCCTCTCCCTGAATGACAACGTGAGCTGGATGCTGGCGCTGGGCAATGACTACGCCTACGACCAAGTGTTCGTCCAACAGTTGATGAATTACGGCAAATCCGGCGATATCGCACTCAGCCTGAGTGTCAGCGGCAATTCCCCCAACTGCGTCAATGCCCTGCAGTGGGCCAAGGACAACGGCCTCACCACCATCGCCTTGGTGGGCGCCAAGCGCGGTCAAATGGTGGAGATCGCCGATCATGCGGTCGTTATCGACGACACCCACTATGGACGCGTGGAGGATGCCCAGATGGGGATCTGCCACCTTCTCTGCTACGCCTTCATGGAAAAGCCGGAGATCGCCTCCTGATTTACCCTCCGCGGGAAAATTTCAGCCACCAATTCGCCTGAATCTCGTTGGCGGCCGGATGTCGGCCCGGCTACCCTGCTATCTTTATGGCGGACAATACGATTGAAATCGGCCCCGAACATTTCCTCAACCGCGAGCTGAGCTGGCTGGAATTCAATCAACGCGTACTCGACGAAGCCTTGGACAAAACCACGCCCTTGTTGGAGCGGCTGAAATTCTTCTGCATCACCAGCTCCAACCTGGACGAGTTCTTCGAGGTCCGCATTGCCGGACTCAAGCAGCAGATCGAGAGCGATGTGGTCGAACGCTCCTTTGACGGCATGACTGCGACCGAGTGCTTCCGCGCCGCTAATGTCCGGGTGAAGCAACTGATGGAGCAGGCATTCAGCTGCTGGCGACGCGACATCAAGCCCGCCCTGGCAAAGAACGGCATCCGATTCCTAGAAATGCACAAGCTGAAGAGCGCGGACCGGCTGTTCACGCAGACCTTCTACGAGGAGGAAGTACGCCCCGTGCTCACGCCCTTGGGAATCGACCTCGCCCACCCATTTCCGCAGCTGCTCAACAAGTCGTTGAATCTCATCGTCGAACTTCAGGTGCAGGAGGACGGCAAGCCCCAGAAGCGGCTCGCCGTCGTGCAGGTTCCGCGTGGATTGCCGCGCCTGGTGCGGCTGCCCCGCGAGGATGAACAGCAGGATTACGTGTTCCTCGGCAACCTGATCGGACATTACCTCAAAGATCTCTTTTCCGGCCACGAGGTGACCGGCCACTGGATGTTCCGCGTCACCCGCAACAGCGAGCTATACATTGACGAGGAGGATGTCGCCAACCTGCTCCGGGCCGTGGAGGAAGAACTGCACAACCGTCGCAAGAACGACGCCGTACGTCTGGAGATCGAAGCCCCCGCACCGGAAGCCATCCAGAACGAGCTGTTAAAGAACCTTAAACTGGGGCCGGAAGACCTCTACACAATCGACGGCCCCATCAATCCGACCCGGCTGATGCAGATCTACGCGGGCGATCATTCGCCCGAACTGCGAGACGAACCCTACGTGGCACCGGTGGCCTCCGTCTTGCGCCAGGAGACGGATCTGTTCGCGGCCATCCGCGAGCGGGACATCATGCTTCACCACCCCTTCGAATCGTTCAGCAGCGTCGCGGATTTTCTCGCCCAAGCTGCCGAAGATCCAAACGTGCTGGCCATCAAGCAGACGCTGTATCGTACAGGCGGCGACCTTCGCATCGTGGGCGCACTGATGAAGGCGGTTCGCAACGGCAAGCAAGTCACGGCCGTGGTGGAATTGCGGGCACGCTTCGACGAGGCCAACAACATTCAGTGGGCGCGACAATTGGAAGAAGCCGGCGTGCATGTCGTCTACGGCCTGGTCGGCTACAAGATCCACTCCAAGATGATTCTCGTCGTGCGCAAGGACAGCGACGGTATCCGCCGCTACGTCCATCTTGGCACGGGGAATTACAATCCTGCCACGGCCAAGCTCTACACGGACATGGGCATGTTCACCTGCCAGCAGGACATCGGGGAAGACGTCGCGAACGTGTTCAACCTGCTCACGGGAATCTGCCAGTTCCAGGAGACGCGCAAGCTTCTGGTCTCACCGTTCCAGTTGCGCGACCGCATCATCGAACTGATCGAACGTGAGGCCGCAAACGCGCAAGCAGGATTGCCGGCGCGGATCGTCGCCAAGATGAACGCGCTCGTCGACCCGACCGTCATCGCAGCGCTTTACGGGGCCTCGCAGGCCGGAGTGGAGATCGATCTGGTGGTCCGCGGCATCTGTTGTCTGCGCCCGGGTATTCCAGGCGTCAGTGAACGCATCACCGTGCACAGCATCATCGATCGTTTCCTGGAACACAGCCGCATCTTCTATTTTGAGAACGCCTGCCAACCCGAAGTCTACCTCGGCAGTGCGGACTGGATGCCGAGAAACTTCGATCGCCGCATCGAAACTGTGTTTTCCCTTGAGGACGGCAACCTCCGTGACCGCGTGATCACCGAATTGTTCGAGGTGATTCTGAAGGACAACATCAAGACCCGTCTCCTGAATTCAGATGGCGTCTACAAGCGCGTGAAGCCGCGCAAAGATCAGCCTACCCACCGCAGTCAGATGGAATTCATGAAGCTGGCCAAGCGAGCGAAAAAGGGGTCTCGAAAATCTCGCAAAGGCAGCTATCCCAAGGTGAAGCTGCGTAAACGACCAAAGGACTGAAGCGGGGCATCACTGCTGCGCCAGCTCCCGTTTAGCCTTCGTGATCCCGTGTCATCCCGACCTCCGCCCGCAGGAGGTCATGCAGAGTGACAATTCCGATAACCTGTCCTCCCGGTTTGTCGAGCATGATGGCCACGCCGGTAGGTGATTCTATGAGCTTGTATTGCAACTGCCGGATATGATCGCCCGGCAGACAGGTCGCGGCCGGCTGCAGTATCGGCGGCTCACCTTGGTCGATCGCAATCTGAGCCTTCTGGCGACTGAGAATACCCGTAAGTTTCCCGTCCTCCATGACCGGGAAGTAGTTGTAAGGATGGGTCTCAATGGCCTCCTGCATCGTCGCGGGCGACAGATCTTTCAGGACAATCGGTTGAAAATTCATGATGGCCGACACCGGCAGCTGCTGCCACGAACGCAGATCCCGTGGCGGAATGACGTGTTGGAGATTGTGCCCGTCCTGCACCAGCAGTTCCTCGTAGAAATTGTGCAGCGACAGACGCCGACTTACCGCCTGACTGACCAACGCTCCGAGCATCAGGAGCGGAACCAGGTGAAAATCGTGCGTCATTTCAAACACGATGAGAATGGCCGTCACCGGCGCCCGCACCACCGCCCCGAGACACGCGCTCATGCCCACCACGGCCAACAGAATCTGATCGCCCGGATTCAACTCGACAAAATGCCCGATCAATCCCGCACAAAAAATACCTCCGATGCCCCCGAGAAAAAGCGTCGGCGAAAAGATGCCACCACATCCGGCCCAACCGTAGCAGGCCACCGTCGCGATGAGTTTGCCCAGCAGCAGCATGCCGGCAAATTTCAGCGGCATGCCGGTGTCCAGAGCCGAGGAAAGTGTTTCATAGCCGATGCCAAACACCCCCGCACTGCCGGTTCCGAGAAAGACCACGCAGCCGACCACCCAGGTCACCAACGCGCCGATCATGGGTTTGGCCCAGAGTGGCACCCATGAAATCTGCTTCTGCTGCAGGCGCGTGCGCATGGACCACTTCTGAAAAATGATCCCCAGCAGACCACAGATCGCGGCCACCAGCGGTGTAAGCAGATAAATCTTCCAATCCGGGGATGACAGATCGCCAAGCGTGAATGCCGGATTGGCACCGACGACCGCATGCGCCACAAACGCGCCGATCACTGAGGCCAACAACACACTGCCAAGGAAGCGGCTGTTTAGATCTCCGACCAGTTCCTCCAGCACAAACGTAATCGCCGCGAGCGGGGTGTTGAATGCCGCCGCCAATCCCGCCGCGGCCCCGGCAGCCGTGGCATTCCGCCGATTCTGCTTGGGTTCACCCAATACGCCCGCCGCGTTGGAGGCCAGCGCACCGGCAATCTGCACGCTGGGGCCTTCCCGGCCGAGGCTGCTACCGCCCCCGATGGAGATGGAGCCGGCCACGAATTTCACCCAGGCAACCCGCCATGGGACCGTTCCAAACTCCTTCCAGAAGGCTAGCTTAAGCTGTGGAATCCCACTCCCCTGCGCGTCCTTGCAGAATCGCGCCAACAACCAGCCCGCCACCAGCGCAGAAGGCATGATAGTAAAGAAACTCTTGAATAGAAAACTGACCGGATCACCCGCCGCATAGCGCTCGTAGGTCAGGTGATAGATCCCGTCTATGGTCAGATGGAAGAGCACTGCGGCCAGTCCCGCCGCGAGACCATATATGCAGGTGGCGACGGTCGCGCGCGTCTGCCTCGGCAAACGCTGCATCTGCTGCCCGACCCATCGCAACTTCACCCACCTGTTAAAGGTGACTTGGCACCACCACTTCAAGCAGTTTCACCGAAAACGGGAAATAAAGATGACTTCGATGCCAAATGAGCGCCTTCCGAAATTGAAATCGGGCTTCCCGCGATCTAGTTTCTCGCGCCCGACGACGTCATCGTGAATATCGAATACCTCGAATCCTTCAGCCCCCATCCGCGCGCCTCCCACGTCGTGTTTGATTTCGATGGCACGCTTTCCCTCCTCCGCCAAGGCTGGCCGCGAACAATGCTGTCGATGTTCATGGAAATTCTGGAACCGCTCGACGGCGAGGATCGTGACGCCCTGGAACGAGAACTAATCGCCGAGATCCTGGGTTTCAACGGCAAACAACCCATCTACCAGATGCGGGCATTTGTCGGAAGGGTTGAATCGCGCGGAGCGGTGGCCGAATCTCCCGAGGGATACCTCGCCCAATATGCGAAACGGCTGCGACAGGGAATCAATGCGCGAATCGATTCCATTCGTGGCGGCGACGAACCTCCCGATGCCTACGTCCTTCATGGCGCGCGCGCATTGCTCGAACATCTGCGCGATCGTGGCTTCACTCTGTATCTGCTCAGCGGCACCAATGAGGATTTCGTAAGGGAGGAAGCCGAACTGTTGGGGTTGACCCAGTTTTTCTCCGCCGGACTCCATGGAGGCACACCGGATCCCAAGGATTTTTCCAAGGAGCGCGTCTACGATCAGATCATGCGGGAGGCGGGCATCACCGGGGAGAATCTGCTCTCATTCGGCGACGGCCCGGTGGAATTGCGCGCGACGATGGAACGGGGCGGATTGCCGATTGCCGTGGCGAGCGATGAAACAAATAATGGCTCCGGCCGCATTGATCCGGACAAACACGAAGTTTTGACCGCCGCCGGGGCTGCTGCCGTGATTCCCGACTATCGGGACGCGATTGCACTGATCGACCGAATCCTTGACCAATGAATCCTTACGAGCAACTGGATCTGACGAAACTGAACGTGCTCCCCTTGCGCGAACGCAAGAGCATGGCCACCGTGGAGGAGACCTTGCAGGACGTCACGACGCCTCCACCGGAAGTCGATGAATTCACCGGGAAGCTCATCGACCGATGCGTTCGGGACATCGACGCCGCAATCCGGCGAAAGGCCGCTGTGATGTTCATCTACGGCGCGCACCTCATCAAGAACGGTGGGCAGACCTTCCTGTGCCAGATGATGGATCGGGGCTGGGTATCCCATCTCGCCACGAACGGCGCCGGCATTATTCACGACTGGGAATTCACGTTCTTTGGCCAATCCACCGAATGCGTGCGTAGCAATGTCGCCACCGGCACCTTCGGCACGTGGGATGAAACCGGCAGACACATCCAGCTCGCGCTACTGCTCGGGGGGGTCAGGGGATACGGTTTTGGGCAGGCACTCGGGAAGTACACCTACGAAGACGGTGGCACGATTCCCGAGCCGGCGGACATCGAGAAGCTGCTGCGTGACGAACCGAGTCATCCGCTGGCCTCCGCCCGTGCGGATCTGCTCCACGCGATCCGTTCTAACGCGCTCGCTCCCGGGCCGCTGATGGCCTTCCACAAATACCGCAATACCTCCCCGCTCGCCCAGGCGATCCGGCATGAGGTGCCGTTCACCGTGCATCCCGGCATCGGTTACGACATCTACACGAACCATCCGATGTTCAATGGCGGAGTGGTTGGACGGGGCGCAGGCGCTGATTTCAAGGTTTTCAGCAACTCGGTCGACAATCTCGACGGCGGCGTCGTGCTGAACATCGGCACGGCCATCATGGGCCCGCAGGTGTTCGAAAAAAGCCTGAGCTGTGTGAACAATCTGCGACTGAACAACGGCCGCGAGGTGGTGAAAGATCATTCAATCTACATCATCGACCTCCAGGACGGCGGCGGCTGGGACTGGAGTGAAGGCGAACCGCCCAAGGAAAACCCGGCCTACTACCTGCGCTTCTGCAAGACCTACGCCCGGATGGGCGGCGCGATGAACTACGTGCAATGCGACAACATCGCGTTCCTGCACAATCGGTTTCACCGATTGGAAGCACTACAGGGACGCACCGCCCGCAAGCAGAACTTGCCTGTGATTCCGGATCCGAACTGACATGCGGCTGCTCTGGATCTTTCTGGCCTTGGCGGCGTTGATGTTGGTGCCGTTTTTCCTGTGGGCCGAGTCGTTGAAGTTCAGCCAGGAAGGGGCGCTCGCATGGCTCAACCCGTTCGGCGCGGGGGCCTGGGCCGCAGGCATCGGACTGCTGATATCCGACCTCATACTGCCGGTCCCGGGCACCGCGGTGATGGCGGGATTGGGTTTCATCTATGGCGCGGCATTGGGAGGAGCGATTTCCGTTCTGGGTTCATTTCTTGCCGGGGCGGTGGCGTTTCAACTCTGTCGTTTTGCCGGACGCCCGGCGGCGGTATGGCTCGTCGGTGAAAAGGACCTGCAACGAGGCGAACAGATGTTTACCAAGATCGGTGGCTGGCTGGTGGCCGTGTCACGATGGCTGCCCTTGTTCCCGGAGGTGATTGCCTGCATGGCCGGGCTGGTCGGCATGCCCAAGCGCCTGTTTTACCTGGCGTTGTTATGTGGCAGCGCACCACTGGGATTCGTTTACGCAACGGTTGGTGCTGCGGGATCGGACCGACCAACTCTAGCCATTCTGATCAGCGCCGGCCTACCTCCCCTGCTCTGGCTCATCCTGGGTCGCTGGATCAAGCGACGCGTGGCAGCCACATCGCCAACGGAAAAAGACTCGTCATCCAACGACCCTGATCCTAAGGTCTGAGAGTTTGCCCGATCGCACGCCAAAACTCCGGAAGTCGCCTCCAAAGCCTTCCAAACTATCAAGCGAAATGTCAGACACAGAATCAACCGAATTGGTGATTCTGCACCTGGAAGACAACCCGATGGACCGGGAAATGGTGCAGAAGAAGTTGGAATCGGAAGGTCTCAAATGCCGCATCCTGACGTGCGAGACCAAGGAACAATTTGAGAACGCCCTGCAACGGGGCGGATTCGACCTGATGCTGGTGGACTATCAGCTCCCCAGCTTCTCCGGCAAGGACGCACTCGTCCTTGCGCAGAAGCATTGCCCTGATGTGCCGTTCATCTTCCTCTCCGGCGTCATGGGCGAGGAAACGGCGATCGACAGTCTCAAGGACGGCGCAACCGACTATGTCTTGAAGCAACGGATGGAGCGCCTCATCCCTGCCGTCAACCGCGCCTTCAAGGAAGCCGAAGAGCACCGCCAACGCGAAGCCGCCGAACTGGCCCAGGCCCGCAGTGAAGCCCGCTTCCGCGTTTTCATGGACAATCTGCCCGGCCTCGCCTTCATCAAGGACAAGGATCGCAACTGGGTCTGGCTGAGCCATCGCTGGGAGGACATTGTGGAGAACCCCGACCAGCTGATAGGCACCGGCAATGACGATTTTCTACCTCCCGCCACCGTCATCTCCTCACGTGAGATCGAGGAACGCGTGTTGCAGTCCGGAATGCCGGCCGACAACACGGAAAAGTTCGGTCCCAAGGATGATCCCGAACGCCAGTGGCTGATGACCCGCTTCCTGATCGAGCAGCCCAATGAATCTCCGATGCTCGGCGGCGTCGCCTTCGACATCACCGACCGGATTCGGGCACAGCTGAATCTGGCCGCTGAAAAGGACCGGTTGCGCCAACTCGTGGAACACAACATGGCCATCCTGGCTGAGCACGAGACCAGGTTGGCATGAGCCGTGCCCGCAAGGAGGAAAAAACAAGCACGGCCACGAACACTTCAGCCACCCTGGCAGGTCCGGGCTGGAACTTCGTCCCCGCGGACACGCGCATCCTCGTCATCGATGACAACGAGGACAGCCGCGAGACCCTGCACCGCCTCCTGACCCGCGGCGGATTCACCGTCGAACAGGCCTCCGACGCCGGCGGAGGATTGGAGCTCCTGAATTCTTGGGAGCCCGAACTGGTGGTGAGCGACGTGAACCTGCCTGATCGCTCCGGCATGGATGTTTGCCGCGCGATCAAATATGGCGAACACCACAGACACATTTTCGTCGCCCGCATTCACGCACTGGCGCGCATTCAGCAGACCACCCGGGCGCTGCGTAACAGCGAGCAACGGTTCCTCACATTGGCGAAAACCGCACCTACCGGAATCATCCGGACGGACTCTGGGGGAAACCTGCTCTACTCCAATGACTATTGGAACGAGCTGACCGGACTGCCTGCCCGCCGTGCCATCGGCAAGCCCTGGCATGTCGGCCTTCATTCCGACAACGTCGTACGCGTGTCCACCGAATTCCGTCAGGCCGCGGAAAAGCCAAACCAGTTCCGGACGGAATGCACGGATCGTGCGCTATCGCGGCGAAATCCGCTGGGTGCTCATGACCGCCGATCGCGAATCCGGCAACGGCGATTTCATCATCGGGTTCATCGGATCGGCCATCGACATCACCGACCGCAAGCAGGCCGAGCAGGCGCTCGCCGATCTCGCCCGCACGCTCGAACATCGGGTTGCCGAACGCCACGCGAAGGCGTCGGAAGTGGAAACGGTCATCCGCAAGACGACGAAAGCGCTCTTCGTCAGTGTCTCCGACAACGGCGTTGGCATGAAAAAGGACTCATCCGGCGGTCTCGGATTGATTCACATGCGCGAACGCGCCGAATCGGTCGGCGGATCTGTGGAATTTGAGACCACCATTGACGGCGGCACCATCGTCAACCTCAGAGTTCCTCTGCCCAAGGCCTGACTATGTCCAAGAAGTAAGATCCATCGACCATCCGCATTCTGCTCGCCAATGATCATCCCGTGGTGCGGGAAGGGATCCGCGCATCGCTCTCCGGTCGTCCGCATCTCGAGATCGTGGGTGAGGCGGCAGATGGCTCCGCGATTGTTGACCTCGTTCGTCAGCACAATCCGGACATCGTGCTGATGGACATCAACATGCCAGTGGTCAACGGCATCGACGCGACGCGCGCCATCGTCGCCGCCGGACTGTCCTGCCGGGTGATCATCCTGACGGTCGTGAACAGTCAGGAATACATGGCCGAAATGATGAAAGACGGTGCCAAGGGTTACGTGTTGAAGGACGCCCATCCCGAAGAACTCATCGAGGCGATCGAGGAGGTTTACAAGGGTTCGCTGTACCATCTCGTCAATGAAGGGGGTCTCGGTGAAATCAATCCCCCACCACCGTCCAAACCACCCACCGATCCTTCCCAGGTAGTCAAACTGGTCGCCGAAGGCAACACCAGCAAGGACATCGCCCTCATGTTCGATGTGCCGGTCCGCACCGTGAAAACCTATCGCTAACGGATCATGCGCAAGACCGGCCTCCATTCGGTTGCGGAAATGACCCAGTACGCCGCAGCCTGCGAACTGCTGAATTCGGATGACGCGTTCGACCCTATGGACAGCGTCACCCTGATGAATCCACCCCGCCCCGACAGCGAAGATTCGAAATAGGCGTCCGTAGGTTTGCACTTGTCGGTCAGATGACCGACAGAAGCCTGTCGGCCATCTTCCTCGTTGTTCACAACGCCCCCCCGAGACGATTCTGCTGTCAGTTCGTTACTGGGGTCCAGTCCGGACAAGGACCGCACCGGACGTGATTATGAAAGCCATTTCACCATGCCTACGGGCCGTTCCAGTCGGCGCCAACATGGTTCCCACTCAGATGGCGACGGAGGATGCCGTTCCTTTGCCGGCGGCATCCTCTCTTCCCTTCTTCGGAACCAGATGCAAGCCCAACAACCCAACAGTTTCATGAACGCCCATCTCCCTTTTACGAGAAGACAAAAGAAACATCTGCTGCTGGTCGTGCCTCGCCACGACATCTTTGTTCGCATGACGATGTTGATCGAGGAGTCCGCTGCAGATGAATACATCATCGACTGGGCGGCTACCTATCGATTTGGAATCTCACTGGTGAAACGCAACGCCTGCGAGGTATGTCTCGTCGCCACGCAAATCGGCACTCAATCCGGCACGGAATTCGCCCGCGAAGCCCGACAGCTCTGTCATAACCTCCTCATGATTCTGTTGTCCGAGAGCGATGACGATTTTCAGACTCTCGAAGCGGCGGAACGGAATCTTCCGTGGGATCGCATCGAATTGGAAAAACTCTCCCCCCGTCTCCTCTGCGATTCCCTCCGTGACGCCTGTCACTCCGTCGCGGTTTAGAACCAGCAGTCCGGCAAAGGCAGTTCGCCGTTATCGTTTGGAGCTGCCCGGCGAAATGGAT